>NZ_JAVROT010000104.1:0-29319 GCF_032162605.1 Mycobacterium sp.
CGCCTTCTTCGCCGAGGCCATGCACCCGACGCTGGGCAGGCCGTACACCGCGTGCGGTTACGCGCCGATGGTCGAGTTGTTGCGATATCTGGAGACGCGAGGCTTCACCAACTACATCGTCTCCGGCGGCGGACGCGACTTCATGCGCCCGATCACCGGGCCGCTGTACGAAATTCCGCCCGAACGGGTGGTCGGCAGTTCGGTGGGTCTCGTGTACCGCGACGGACACCTCTATACGACGTCCACGCCGGAGTTCCTCGACGACGGGCCCATCAAGCCGGCGCGGCTGTGGAGCCGGATCGGCCGTCGGCCCATCTTCGCCGCAGGCAACTCCAACGGCGACATCGAGATGCTCCAGTTCACCGGGGCGGGGGCCGGACCGTCGCTGCGACTGCTGGTGCTGCACGACGACGCCGATCGCGAGTTCGACTACGTCGGAGGCGCCGAGAAGGCACTCGACGTCGCGAAGACCGACGGATGGACGGTCGCGAGCATCAAGAACGACTGGTCGGCCGTCTTCGCCGACTGACACGGCCCGTTTGACCGCCGAGCCTGCGGTGGGATCGCGATTCCGGACCGATTCGCGATCTCACGGCAGGCTCGGCACAGAAAATCAGTCCGGCGGGGCGCCGCGACCGTCGAGCTTGCGCAGCAAGCCGTCGACGATCGCGGGATCCGTGCCGTGCTCGGCGCGCGCGGCGACCACGGCCTCGCGGGCGGCGGACAGGACCTCCGCTTCCAGATCCGCGGCCCGCAAAGTGTGCTCGACTCTGGCGGTCTTCTCGTCCTCGTCACCGTCGTGTTGGTCGAAACCCAGTTTGTGCCAGACCTTCTCCGCGTTGTCGTGGGCCTCGTCGATCAAGTCATCGTCGACGTCACCCTCGGCCCGCAGCTTCTCCAGTCGCTGGTAACCGGCGTCGCGGGCCCGCCGGGTGAGCTCGTGCTCCATGTCGCTTTCCCCCTCCGGAGACGCATGCACGCCGAGCCTGCGGACCAGCAGCGGCAACGTCAGCCCCTGGAACAGCAGCGTCACGGTGATCACCACGAAGGAGATGAAGACGAGCCGGTCGCGTTCGGGGAAGGCCGCGGGAAGGGCGAGCACCGCGGCCAACGTCACCACGCCCCTCATCCCAGCCCACGATGCGATCGTCCGCTCCCGCCAGCCGACCGGTTCGGCCTCGGAATCCTTTCGCGCCCTGAGCTTCTGGTCGATGGTGGCGACGGGGAAGATCCACGCGAACCTGACGACGATGACGAGCGCCGTGATCAGCAGGGCCTGACCCACTAGCTCGCCGAGGTCACCCGGCACCGTGGCGGCCACCGCCCGCAACTCCACCCCGACGAACGCGAACGCAGCACCCGTCACCAGGAGTTCGATGATGTCCCATGCCGTCCCGGACACCAGCCGGGTCTGCGCCGATTCCGCGTCCGGGTACCGACTCAGCGCGAGTGCCAGCGTGACGACTGCCAGCACTCCGCTGCCGTGGACCGCATCGGCGACGCCGTACGCCGCGAACGGCATCAGAAGCACCAGCGCACTTCCGGCGGGATGTGCGGGCAGCCTGCTCAGCAGCCAGCGCACCGCCACCGCGACGAGCAGTCCCGTCAGGACGCCCACGACGACGGCGAGGGCCAGGCTGCCCGCGGCGCCCCACGGGGAGAACGCACCGGTGACCGTTCCCGCGACGGCAACCTCGTAGAGGACCAACGAGGTCGCGTCGTTCGACAGGCCCTCGCCTTCCAGCGTGGTGCGCAGGCGGCGCGGGAGTCGAAGGTCACGGGCGACCGCCGTGGCCGCGACGGGATCCGGCGGCGCGACCGCGGCCCCGAAGGCGATCGCCGCGATCAACGGCAGGCCCGGAACGAGGGCCTGGAGGACGATGCCGACCGAGAACGCCGTCACGCCGACCAGTGCGACCGCGAGCAGTCCGATGGCGCGGCGGTTGTCCAGGAACTCACGCCACGACGTCCGGCGCGCGGCTGCGAACAGCAGCGGCGGCAGCACCAGGGGAAGGATCAGGTCGGGACTGATCGACGGAGTTGGCAAACCCGGCACGAAGGCGACCAGCAGCCCCAACACCAACAGCAGCACCGGGTAGGGCACGGTGAATCGTTCCGCCAACGGGGCTAGAAGCACGGTGGCCGCGAACAGCGCGAGCAGAAGCGTCAGCTGATCCATGGGTCCTCGCGCATGCGTCCGGCGTACCCGCTGGCCAGCGGCGCAAACGCTGGTGCGAGGCGACGAGCCACCGAGATGAACGGGCCCACGGGTAGCTTCGGTGGATGGTCGGTGACGACGATGGCCTGGTCTGGGTACCGACGCAGACGGCGACGGTGGGCTCGGACGCGCACTACGCCGAGGAGTCGCCTGCCCGCGCGGTGAGTGTGCAGGGGTTCTGGATCCAGGCCCAGCAGGTCACCAACACCGAATTCGCCGCGTTCGTCGAGGACACCGGCTACGTCACCGTCGCCGAGCGGCCCCCGAACCCCGACGACTATCCGGACGCGCCGCCGGAGAACCTGCAGCCCGGGTCGATGGTCTTCCGCCGCACCGCCGGGCCCGTCGATCTACGGCACCTCAACCAGTGGTGGGCATGGACGCCCGGCGCCTGCTGGAATCACCCACGGGGTCCGCGGT
Source organism: Mycobacterium sp. (assembly GCF_032162605.1). Lineage (GTDB taxonomy): Bacteria > Actinomycetota > Actinomycetes > Mycobacteriales > Mycobacteriaceae > Mycobacterium. The sequence continues at coordinate 2,639 of NZ_JAVROT010000104.1, forward strand.
CGTCGACCACCGGACGTGACCGGCATCCCGTCGTACACGTCGCCTTCGACGACGCCGCGGCGTACGCCGAATGGGCGAACCTCGAGTTGCCGACCGAGGCGCAGTGGGAGGTCGCCGCGCGCGGCGGACTCGACGGCCGGGCCTACACCTGGGGCGACGAACCCGAGGCTCCGGGTGCGAAGCTCGCCAACTACTGGCACGGCGAGTTCCCCCACCTGCCCGACACGGGCTACGGCACCACCCAGCCGGTGGGAAGCTTCACCCCGAATGACTACGGCCTCTTCGACATGGCAGGCAACGTCTGGGAGTGGACCACCGACTGGTGGGCCGACACCCGTGCCGTCGAATCATGTTGTGCAGCCGACAGCTACGACCCGAACCAGCCCCAGTTCCGGATCGGGCGCAAGGTCATCAAGGGCGGGTCGTTCCTGTGCGCCGACGCTTACTGCCTGCGCTACCGGCCCGCGGCCCGGCGACCGCAGATGGTCGACACCGGGATGAGTCACGTCGGATTCCGCTGCGTACGCAGCGGGTAGGGCCTAGGCGACGGCAACGCTGGTGCAGATCTGGCGTCTAGGCAATGATGCCTGGAACAGTTCCAATTCCGAAAAGGGAGCTTCATGTCGGACGCCGTGCTCGTGACGGGCGCCTTCGGGCTGGTGGGTTCGTCCACCGTGAAGAGACTGGCGGCCGACGGTCGCCGTGTGATCGCCACCGACCTCGACATCCCGGCGAACCGCAACGCCGAGAGCAAGCTGCCGCCCGGCGTCGAAGTGCGTCACACCGATCTGACCGACCCGGCTGCGGTCGACGCGCTGGTGTCAGAGGTCGCGCCGAGTGCGATCATCCACCTGGCCGCGATCATTCCGCCATTCATCTACATGCGTAAGGCCCTGGCCGAGAAGATCAACGTCGGCGCCACGGCATCCCTGCTGGCGGCCGCCTCCAAGCAATCCAGCCCGCCCCGTTTCGTGCAGGCGTCCAGCATCGCGGTCTACGGTGCACGCAACCCGCACACCCGCCCCGACGTGCTGACCGCGGACACCCCGCTCAACCCCGCCGACGTGTACGGCGCGCACAAGGCGGCGACCGAGAAGCTGGTTCGCGCTTCGTCGCTGGACTGGGTGATCCTGCGGCTCGGCGGCGTGCTGACCGTGGACCCGGCGGCCTACCTGAAGTTGGACAACCTGTATTTCGGGGGGCTGCTCCCCGTCGATGGCAGGCTCCAGACCGTGGACGTGCGCGACGTGGCACGAGCCTTCGCGGCCGCCACCACCGCCGACGCGATCGGCGAGACCCTTCTCATCGGCGGCGACGAAACCCACCGACTGGTCCAAGGTGACGTCGCCCCCGCCATGGCGGCGGCGATGGGCCTCGTCGGCGGCCTGCCCACCGGACTCAAGGGCAACCCGGACAGCGACGCCGACTGGTTCAACACCGACTGGATGGACACCACACGCGCTCAAACAGTGCTTCGCCACCAACATCATTCGTGGCCCGAGATGCTGATCGAGACCGCCAACAAGGCCGGCGCCAGACGCCACCTCCTGCGGGTCGCCGCGCCGCTGACCAAGGCGATCTTCACACGTCGCGCCGCCTACCACGGCCGCACCGAGCCGTACGCCGACCCGTGGGGTGCGATTGCGGCCAAGTGGGCGGATCCGCGACCCGAGGAAGGCGCTTGATGAGCACCGCGATCGTCGTCGGCGGGGCATCGGGCATCGGCTGGGCGTCTGCCCGGGCGCTCGCGGCCGACGGCTACCGTGTCGTCGTCGCCGACCTCAACCTCGACAGTGCCAAGGCCCGCGCCGCCGAACTCGGAACCCCGCACACCGCGGCATTCGTCGACGTGGCTGACGAGTCCTCCGTGGCAACGCTTTTCGAGCAGACCGGCTCAATCGAGGCAGTGGTCAGCTGCGCGGGATTCTCCAACATCGGCCTCATCGTCGACATGGACGTCGCACAGTTCCGCTCGGTCGTCGACGTCTGCCTGACCGGCGCGCTCATCGTCGCCAAGTATGCGGGACGCCACCTCGCCGACGGTGGATCACTGGTGTCGATCTCATCGCTGAACGCCCGTCAACCGGCCATCGGCATGAGCGCCTACTGCTCAGCGAAGGCCGGGCTGTCGATGCTGACCCAGGTCGCGGCGCTCGAACTCGCGGCGCGCGGCATCAGGGTGAACGCGGTCGCGCCCGGTTTCGTCCACACCCCGCTGACGGCGGGCGCGGCCATGGTTCCCGGCGTCATCGAGGAATACGTCGAGAACACGCCGCTCGGCAGGGCTGGCACACCCGAGGACATCGCCGAGGCCGTGCTGTTCCTCACCAAGGCGGCGTGGCTCACGGGTGAGGTGCTCGACCTCAACGGTGGTGCTCACATGAAGCGCTACCCCGACATCATCGGCCACGTGATGAAACTGGCTGCGCCGTAAGCGCCAAAGAAAGCGGGTCGCCGGGTTCTTTACTGACAGGATCATCCCCGTGGCCATCAAGACGGAGTTCACCGAGACACAGAAGCGCGCGCTGGCCATCGCGACCGTCATCGCCCTCGCGTTCGGTGCGTACTTCCTGCGTGGCTACTTCATGCTCATCGTCGTGGCGGCGGTCGCGGCTTATTTGTTCAATCCGCTGTTCAACTGGTTCTTGACGCGTTTCGGTCGGGGCCTCTCGGTGACCTTCACGCTCTTGGCGGCGATCTTCGCGGTCATCATCCCGCTGGGTCTACTCATCCTGCTGGCGGTGGTGCAGATCAGCGCGATGGTCCGCAGCGTCTCCGCATGGGTGTCTCGGACCGACCTCAGCTCGCTCGGCGATCGGGCGCTGAAGTTCGTCAACGACGCCGTCGACAAGATTCCCTTCCTCACCAATGTGAACGTGACACCGGAACTGTTGCAGGAGCGGATGAGTACCGTGGCGCAAAGCGCAGGCGAGTACGCCCTGACGTTCCTGCAGAGCGCCGCGGGTGGGCTCGCCGGCGGACTGACGGCGGCCGTGCTCTTCATCTACGTCTTCATCTCCCTGCTCTCCAACCGCGAAGGCGTCCAGACGCTGATCCGCAAGCTCAACCCGCTGGGCGAGGAGGTCACCGACCTCTATCTCGAGAAAATGGGCGCGATGGTGCGCGGCGCGGTGTTCGGCCAGTTCGTCATCGCCCTCGCCCAAGGCCTGGCAGGCGCGGTATCGATCTACATCGCCGGCTTTCACGAAGGTTTCTTCATCTTCGCGATCCTTCTCACCGCGCTCTCGGTGATCCCGCTTGGCGGCGGCATCGTGAGCATCCCGTTCGGCATCGGAATGATTCTGTTCGGCAACGTCTTCGGAGGCATCTTCGTCATCGCATGGCACCTCGTCGTCGTCACCAACATCGACAACGTGCTGCGCCCGATCTTGATCCCGCGGGCGGCTCGCCTGGATTCCGCGCTGATGCTGCTGGCCGTGTTCGCGGGCATCACCATGTTCGGTTTCCTTGGCATCATCATCGGGCCGGTGTTGATGATCGTCATCGTCACCACGGTCAGCGTCTATCTCGCGGTCTTCAAGGGCGTGCCGATCGACGACCCCAATGATGAGGACGAGGACGAGCCGAAGGCGCCTGGCTTCATCGCCCGCCTCATCGCGAAGGCGCGGGAACGGCTCTGGGCCCGGCGCGACGAGGAACGCCGGAAGGCGCAGAACGCTGCTACGCCGCGAACAGCCGCTGAGTGAGGAATTCGACGACCCGCTTGCGCGCCTCGTAGGCCGGGTGCCCGTCGATCTCGCGAACCTCCAAGGTCAGCACCGAGTGGGCCATCTTGCCGAACCCGTGCTCATTGCCCTTCTTCGAGTTGATCTCTATCACCTCGAAGGCGTCGCCGAGTCGGGCCTTCAGCGTCTTGAACCGTGCGCCAGGCGACATCGGGTCCGCGCTGAAGCGCAACCCCAGCGCGCACAGTCCGTCCTCGGCGGCGCGGCGCTCGACGATCTTCAACTCGGCTTCGGACAGCCCGGGGTCGGCCTTCTGCTTCGCCGTCAGCCCTATCGGCAACGACGGTTGGCTCAGCACCGGGGCCAGCACGCTGTCGTCCACGGCGGCCGCAAGGGCGAAGCCGCCGCTCCAGCACTCGCCGATCACGCCGACCCCCTTGCCAGGCGTCCGCTCGTTGAGGTCACGCGCCAGCGCGCGCAGGTAGTGGGCGATCGGCCGGTCGGCGTTGGTCGCGAACGCTGCGAATTCCTTTGCGACGCAACCACGCAGCATCACCGGTACCGCGCCCGGCCTGACACCTGGCGCCCCCGGCGTGCCGTACAGCGACGGCGCGGCGACGGTAAAGCCGTTGTCCACCAAATGATTACCGAGGGCCAGCACGCCGGGGTGTAGACCGGGCATCTCGGGGATCAGGACCACTCCTGGACCTTCGCCCTTGCGGTAGACGTCGTACGTGAAACCTTCGGCGGCGAACGGCTCGGCGGTCCATCCGGTGAGGTCGGCCTCCGGAGCCGCCCCGCCGGCGACGTCGGACTTGCGTGAGGTCATGTCTTGCTCCTAGCTGACGGGCAGTGGCGGCTGCGACTCTGTCGCCGCCGCCAGCGTACGGTACTCGTCGGTACCCGCGGGGCCCGTCACCGCGATCTGCGCCGGCCCGGTGGGACCCGTCAGCCGCGCCGTCCAGACCGGCCGCGAATCCTCACCGCCCTCGTAGACGATCCACTTGACGCCGTTCACGTCCTGGGTACCGGTCGGCGCGAGGTTGGAGTCGATGGACCTGATCAGGCTCTGCTCATCGGCGTCGCTCTGCATCAGGCTGATGAACATGCCCGTAGGCGCCAGATAGCCGACGCGGGAGATCACCGCCCGTTGCGGCTTGCCGGCCACATCGGTCCGGCCGCCGTCGATGCTGCCCCGCGAACCCGAGTTGGCGTGCCAGCCGTCGGGCAGTTGCGGCAGCCGGATCGGAATCTTCAGCGCCTCGGCGTCGGCCTTCATCGCCGCAGGCGTGTCATAGACCGGCACTGGCCCCTGACCTGGGCCGTTGGGGGCGAACGAGCACATCCCCAGCACTCCGGCCAGTACGATGCACGCGAGCACCAGGGGTGCCATCGACCAGAACATGTCGCGGCCGTCCTGCAGGAGCCGCGACTTGGCAGGCTTCGGTTCCGGAGCCGCCTGGGGTGTGGTCACCCTGCCAGTATCCCAGCTCCCAAACCCCGAACGGTTAATGGGAGAATCTGGACCCATGACGTCCTCTGATGCTCTTCGCGCAAGCGGCTCATCGAAATCGCGACGCGAAGCCCCCGATCGCAACCTTGCCCTCGAGTTGGTGCGCGTGACCGAGGCCGGCGCGATGGCCGCGGGCCGCTGGGTGGGCCGCGGCGACAAGGAAGGCGGCGACGGTGCTGCCGTCGACGCCATGCGCGAGTTGGTGAACTCCGTGTCGATGCGCGGCGTGGTGGTCATCGGCGAGGGCGAGAAGGACAACGCCCCCATGCTCTACAACGGCGAGGAGGTCGGCAACGGCGACGGGCCGGACTGCGACTTCGCCGTCGATCCCGTCGACGGCACCACGCTGATGAGCAAGGGCATGCCGAATGCCATCTCGGTGCTCGCGGTCGCCGAACGCGGCGCCATGTTCGACCCCTCGGCGGTGTTCTACATGAACAAGATCGCCGTCGGGCCGGACGCCGTCGACGTCATCGACATCACCGCGCCGATCGGCGAGAACATCCGCCAGGTCGCCAAGGTTCGCAGCTCCTCGGTCGCCGACATCACGGTCTGCGTTCTGGACCGCCCCCGGCACGACCAGCTGGTGGCCGATGTCCGCGAGGCGGGTGCACGCATCCGACTGATCTCCGACGGCGACGTCGCCGGTGCCATCGCCGCCTGTCGACCCGGGTCCGGCACCGACATGCTCGCGGGCATCGGCGGCACCCCCGAGGGCATCATCACCGCGGCGGCGATCCGCTGCATGGGTGGCGCCATCCAGGCGGTACTGGCCCCCACCGACGACGCGGAGCGCCAGAAGGCCATCGACGCCGGCCACGACCTGGACAAGGTGTTGTTCACCGAGGATCTGGTGTCCGGGGAGAACGTCTTCTTCTCCGCCACCGGCGTCACCGACGGCGATCTGTTGCAGGGCGTCCGCTACTTCGGCGGGGGCTGCACCACGCAGTCGATCGTCATGCGCAGCAAGTCGGGCACCGTCCGGATGATCGAGGCCTACCACCGCCTGTCCAAGCTGAACGAGTACTCCGCGGTCGACTTCACCGGAGACAAGACCGCGGCGTATCCACTGCCGTAGAAGCGCTTCGCACCAGCCGAATTCAATCGAACAGGGAGCAGATGTCCGCCGACAGCGCAGTCGAGAAGACAGCCGACGCCGAGTACCGCATCGAGCACGACACCATGGGTGAGGTGCGCGTGCCCATCGCCGCACTGTGGCGTGCGCAGACCCAACGGGCCGTCGAGAACTTCCCGATCTCGGGCCGTCGGCTCGAGCGCACCCAGATCCGCGCGCTCGGCCTACTCAAGGGCGCGTGCGCCCAGGTCAACAAGGACCTCGGCCTGCTGGCAGCGGAGAAGGCCGACGCGATCATCGCCGCCGCCGGTGAGATCGCCGACGGCCTGCACGACGACCAGTTCCCCATCGACGTCTTCCAGACGGGCTCGGGCACCAGCTCGAACATGAACGCCAACGAGGTGATCGCGGGCATCGCCGCGGCCAACGGGGTCACGGTTCACCCGAACGACGACGTCAACATGTCGCAGAGCTCGAATGACACCTTCCCGACCGCCACGCACATCGCTGCCACCGAAGCCGCTGTGCGACATCTGATTCCCGCCCTCGAGGTGCTGCACGAGTCGCTGGCCAACAAGGCCAGGCAGTGGCGGACCGTGGTCAAGTCCGGCCGCACGCACCTCATGGACGCGGTGCCGGTCACCCTTGGCCAGGAGTTCGGCGGCTACGCCCGTCAGGTCGAGGCAGGCATCGAGCGGGTCAAGTCGACGCTGCCCCGCCTCGGCGAGCTGGCGATCGGCGGCACCGCAGTCGGTACCGGACTGAATGCGCCCGACGGGTTCGGCGCGAAGGTCGTCGACGTACTGGTCGAGAGGACCGGTATCGCCGAATTGCGCACGGCGGTCGACTCATTCGAAGCGCAAGCCGCCCGCGACGGTCTGGTCGAAGCCTCCGGTGCCCTCAAGACGATCGCCGTCTCGCTGACCAAGATCGCCAACGACGTGCGGTGGATGGGGTCGGGTCCGCTGACGGGCCTCGGCGAGCTTCAGCTGCCGGACCTGCAGCCCGGCAGCTCGATCATGCCGGGCAAGGTCAACCCGGTGCTCCCCGAGGCGGTCACCCAGGTTGCCGCACAGGTCATCGGCAACGACGCCGCGATCACGTGGGGCGGCGGCAACGGCGCATTCGAGCTCAACGTGTACATCCCGATGATGGCGCGCAACGTGCTTGAGTCCTTCGCCCTGCTGTCGAACGTGTCGAAGTTGTTCGCCGAGAGGTGCATTGACGGCCTCATCGCCAACGAGAAGCACCTGCGGGAACTGGCCGAATCCTCGCCGTCGATCGTGACGCCGCTGAACTCCGCGATCGGCTACGAAGAGGCCGCCAAGGTGGCGAAGGAAGCGCTCAAGGAGCGCAAGACGATTCGGCAGACCGTTATCGACCGCGGCCTGATCGGCGACAAGCTGTCGGAAGAGGAACTCGACAAGCGGCTCGACGTGCTGAAGATGGCCAAGGTTGTCGATGAGCGCTTGCGCGAAGAGGATTGACCGGAATTGGCGACTGATGTCTTGTCACGGACATCGGCCCCGTCGAGCGTGAAAGTGACGACAGTTTCGGACCGATTTCGTCGTGCCGTTCACACTAGGGCTCGTTCGAACGGTCGCGTGGCCGCTAACTCGGACGAGGGCGTCCGCCTCGGTGTCACCCACCTGCTGACCAGCTACCAGTACCTGGCCGACACCGGCAAGGTCGAGCAGCTCGCCCGTCACCACCTGAGTTCGATCTACGTCGAGTAACCGCCCGACGGCAGCGCCCCGGTCTCATCGGGGACGGTGACCAGCCACCGGATCCCCGGCCACGCCGTGAGGCTGTGCACGACGAGGCTCAGCGTCACGGTGACGACCACTACCTGAGTGATCAACGCCTCCTGCTGGATCTCGCCCCGGTTGACGATGAGCAAGCCCAACACCAGCGTGCCGATGCCGCGCGGTCCGAACCACCCGACGAACAGCCGGCTCCGCGCGGGGAGGTCGCTGCGGATCAGCGCCAAGCTCACCGCAACCATGCGCACTGCGAACAACGCCAGCGCGGCGAAGACCACCACCCGCCAGCCGGCGTCGCGCCACCCGACGATGACCGCGTAACTACCGAACATGGCGAAGACCATCAGCTCCAGCAGTTGACCGGCGGCCTCGGACACCTGCGTCTCCGGCGGGACGCCAACGCGCTTGGCGATGAACGCGAAGGCGAGGCCACCGGCGAACGCGGCGACGAAGCCGCTGCCGTGCAGCCGCTCACCCACCTGGAAGCACACCAGCGCGACAGCGAGCGTAGCCAGTTGGGCCCAGGTGTCGCTCATCCATTCGCGTTTCTGGGACCGGGCGATCACCAGACCGCCGACCGCGCCGAGAGCCAGCCCCACAACCACCGATACCACCTCGGTGCGGACCAGGAACCAACTCCAGCGGCTGGCGTCGGGATCGGCCTGCTCGGAGGCCAACGCCAGGGCCGCGAGCATGGTGGCCAGCGCGAACCCGTCGTAGAAGCCGCTCTCGGTGGACAGCGCGTGGCGGACCCGCTCCGGAATGCGCTTGTCCTCGAGCAGCGCGTCGATCAGCGCCACCTCGGTCGGCGCGACGATCGCCGCCAGGCACACCGCCTCCCACAGCGGCATCACCGGCAGCACCAATATTGCGGTCAGCGTGCCGAGCGTCAGAGCCAGCGGTATGCCGATCACGAGCAGCCGGAAGGTGACCTCACGACGCCGGAACACGACCGACATATCGAGTTGCGCGGCTTGGTTGAACAGGATCACCGTGAGCGCCAACTGGGCGACGACGGTGAAGCTGGCTGCGTCCGTTCCGATGTCGATCACGTTGAAGACGAAGGGCCCCAATACGATTCCGAACAGGACGAAGATCAGTGCCGGCGCCAGGTACCAGCGTTTGACCAGGCCCGAGACCACGGCGTAACACAACACCAGCACGGTCAAGACGAACGCGGTGTTGGAGTGCATCACGCCGTCAGGCGCCGTTGTTCGGTCCGCCGGAGTTCTGCCCTGGAATGTCGGTGATCGGGATGTTCGGCATCGGTGCGGGCGACGGTGTGTTCGGCAGCGACGGGATCTCGCCGGGCGGGATGTCGATGAGTTCGTTGACCGGTGGCCCGTTGTCCCGGCTGCCGTAGCTGGTACCCGGCTCGCGCGGTCCGAGCATCCGGCTGACCGTCACCATGTGGTACCCGTTGGCCTTCAGCACCGGGAGGAACTGCTGGATCAAGTCCACGGTCGAGGAGTACACATCGTGGAACAACACCACCGAATTCGGCTTGATCTGCGTCATCAGCATGTACCGGGTGGCCGCCGTGTTGGAGTCGTTGGCCCAGTCGAACGGGATGACGTCCCAGTTGATGTCGGCCAGCCCCTGCTTCTTGGCCTCGGCGAGCACCGCGTCGTCGATCAAGCCACCGGCGGTGCGGACCAACGTCGGCCGCTGCCCCGTCGCCGCCTCGATGGCGTCGCTTGCCTTGCTGAACTGCGCCGGAATGTCCTCGGGAGGAATGGTCGTCATGTTCGGGTGTTCCCAGGTGTGACTGCCCAGCTCCATGCCCGCTTCGACGACGCGCTTGGCGCCCTCGGGATTGGCAGCCACCTTGTTGCCGATCTCGAAGAACGTCGCCTTCGCGTCGTTGTCCTTGAGAATCTGCAGCAGCCGGTCGGTGTATGGGCTCGGTCCGTCGTCGAACGTCAGCGCGATGCACTTGACGACCGAGCAGTCGACCTCCTCGGCCGCTTCGGCAGGGGTGGCGATCCGCACGTGGCCGGTGAGGCCGCCGATCACCACGATCGCGACACCCGCGCACACGCCAATGACCACCCGCCAGTACGTCCAGGAAGACGAATCGGGCCGTTTACGCACGCTGGCAGCCTACCGACCAACCCTGGCGGCCACCCTGACTACGACCCTCGATCCTGCGGTGAGATCGTGAAATCGCGCCCGATCGCGATCCCACCGCAGGCTCGACGGGTGTGCCGGTCACGGCAGGGCGCCGGGGCTGAACTCCTCCAGCATCTCGGTGACCAGAGCCGCGATCGGCGAACGCTCACTGCGCAGCAGGGTGATGTGGGCGAACAACGGATGCCCCTTGAGCTTCTCGATGACCGCCGCGACGCCGTCGTGCCGGCCGACCCGCAGGTTGTCGCGTTGGGCGACGTCGTGGGTGAGCACCACCCGGGATCCGGCACCGAGGCGCGACAGCACCGTCAGCAGGACGTTGCGCTCCAGGGACTGCGCCTCGTCGACAATCACGAACGAATCGTGCAGCGAGCGGCCGCGGATGTGGGTCAGCGGCAGCACTTCGAGCATCCCGCGGGCATGCACCTCTTCCAAGACCGCGGGGCTGGCGAGGCCTCCCAGCGTGTCGAAGACGGCCTGCGCCCACGGGCCCATCTTCTCGCTCTCGCTACCCGGCAGATAACCGAGATCCTGGCCGCCGACGGCGTACAGCGGGCGGAAGACGACGACCTTGCGCTGCGTGCGGCGTTCCAGCACCGCCTCGAGGCCCGCGCACAGCGCAAGGGCGGACTTACCGGTGCCCGCCTTGCCGCCGAGCGAAACGATGCCGATCGACTCGTCGAGCAGAAGGTCCAACGCGACCCGCTGTTCGGCCGAACGCCCGCGCAGCCCGAACACCTCGCGGTCGCCGCGGACCAGCTGCACCCGCTTCTCGGCGTTGACGCGGCCCAGGGCGTGCGAATTGCCACCCAGCAGTCGAATTCCGGTGTGGCAGGGAAGGTTTCGGGCATCCTCCAGGTCGATCTCGCCCTCGGAGAACAGCGCGTCGATATCCTCCGACGCGGCGTCGACCTCGGCCATCCCCGCCCAGCCGGACGTCACGACGTCCTGGGCGTGGTACTCGTCGGCGGGTAGCCCGACGGCGCCTGCCTTGACCCGCAGCGGGATGTCCTTGCTGACCAGCGTCACTAGCTTGCCCTCGGCAGCGAGGTTGGCGGCGCAGGTGAGGATGCGGGCGTCATTGGTCCCGGTGCGGAAGCCGGCCGGCAAAACGGTCGGGTCGCTGTGGTTGAGTTCGATCTGGAGCGTACCGCCTTGGGTGCCAATGGGAATGGGCTGATCGAGGCGTCCGTGTTCGAGCCGCAGATCGTCGAACATCCGCAGTGCCTGCCGCGCGAACCAACCCAGCTCGTGGTGGTGTCGTTTGGCTTCCAGCTCGCTGATGACCACGAGCGGGACGACCACTTCGTGTTCGGCGAAGCGGCTGCACGCCCAGGGATCGGACAGCAGCACGGAGGTGTCGAGCACATAAGTTCGAACGGGGGTCCAGCCGGACGAATCAGTCACGTGGCGCTCCTAGGCACGTGCGGCACCGCACGAACTCCCTCGGCGGATACCGCGGTACCAGGACCGGGGCCGGTCCCGTCTTCGTCGAAACGACGGGTACCGCCCGGATAGCAGAGCATGTCGGCCATCGAAAGCGACGCTACCCCCGTCGCGACGAATGCGCCGCGCAGGCGCGCCGTGGCCGAAATGTGTCCAGACGGTTAACTACTGGGTGACGAATTCCGCCAGTGCGGGGACGTCCGCGAGACCCCATTCGGCAACGAGATCGGAGATGGCCTTGCGCCGCGCGGCGTCGTCGAAGATCCCCGCCTCGGCAACGACGCGTACCTTGTCCCGATAGGCGTCGATGTCGGCCCCGATCGCCTCGAAACCGGCAGCGCGCTTGGCGATCGCGGCGATCGTCTCGCCCCGCTCGGAGCCCACGCAGTAGGCGACGAGGTTGGCGAAGAACTCCGAGTGACGCTCCTCGTCCCTGGCGATCCGACCGACCATCTTCTTCAGCACCGGTTCGGTGATCTGGGCCTCGAGGTTGCGACAGAAGACGCCGTGGGCCCGCTCGAGCAGGGCCATGTAGGCCAGCGTCTCGATTTGGCTGTAGGAATCGGCGCGGTAGCCCTTCATCACGTGCTCGACGCGGACGTCCTCGTTGGCACTGGGGTCGATCTCGCGGGTCACCACCAGGTAGTTGCGCAGTGCGACGGCGTGAAGGTGTTCTTCGGCGGTCCAGCGGCCCAGCCAGCGGCCCCACTTGTCGTCGAGGATGAAGTGCTCGACGAGCTCGCGGTGGTATCCGGCCAGATTGTCCTTGGTGATGAGCAGGATCTCGAGGGCGTCGGTGACGTGCTTGGGCAGCGTGACCGACGACGGATCCCAGTCCCTGCCGCCCAGGAAGGCGAAGTTCTCGCCCTGCTCGAACGGCACGTAGTCGTGCGCGTACCAGGGCTCCTCGGTGGCGATGTGCCGCACGAGGTTCTCCCCCACGACCGGCTCGAGTTCCAGAGTCAGCGCGTTGGCTACCGGCTTGTCTCCCATGAAACTAACTGTAACCCGTGGACACACATTCTCCGAAATCGGATCGGGGCGTGTCAGCGTTTCACAGAGTCAGACCCGGGTAAAGGGGGTTCGCGGCGAGCAGTTCGGCCGATGCGGCGTGCACACGGTCGGCGGTTCCGTCGGCCAGAACGTACTTCGCCTTCGATGCCCCATCGGGGCTCGTGTTCTTCAGGACGTCGACGACCAACTCGGCCACGCGATCGAAGTCGGCGCCGTCGAAGCCGCGGGAGGTCAGCGCAGGCGTGCCGAAGCGGATGCCACTCGTGTACCAGGCCCCGTTGGGGTCGGCGGGAATGGAGTTGCGGTTGGTGACCACGCCGGAGTCCAGCAGCGCCGACTCGGCCTGACGCCCCGTCAGGCCGAACGAGGTGACGTCGAGCAGCACGATGTGGTTGTCGGTGCCGCCGGTGACCAGCCGCGCGCCGCGCTTTCCGAAGCCCTCGGCCAGCGCCTTGGCGTTGTCGGCGATGCGCTGCGCGTAATCCTGGAATGACGGCTGCCGCGCCTCCGCCAACGCGACGGCCTTGGCCGCCATCACGTGTGACAACGGCCCACCGAGCACCATCGGGCAACCCTTGTCGACGGCGGCGGAGTACTCCTCGGTGGCCAGCACCAGACCGCCGCGGGGGCCGCGCAGCGACTTGTGCGTCGTCGTCGTGGTGATGTGCGCGTGGGGCACCGGATCCTCGTCGCCCGTGAACACCTTGCCCGCCACCAGCCCTGCGAAGTGGGCCATGTCGACCATCAGGGTTGCGCCGACCTCGTCGGCGATCTCACGCATCTTCGCGAAGTTCACCCGACGCGGGTACGCCGAGTAGCCGGCCACCAGGACCAGCGGCTTGAACTCGCGCGCCGCTGCGGCGACCTTCGCATAGTCGAGCAACCCGGTCTCCGGGTCGGTGCCGTAGCTGCGTTGGTGAAACATCTTGCCGGAGATGTTCGGCCGGAAGCCGTGGGTCAGGTGGCCACCCGCGTCGAGCGACATGCCCATCAACCGTTGGTTGCCGAGCTTGCCGCGGAGCGTCTCCCAGTCGGCCTCGGACAGGTCGTTGACGCTCTTGGCGCCGAGCTCCGCCAGGCCGGGCGTCTCGACGCGGGTGTTGAGGATGGCCCAGTACGCGACGAGGTTGGCGTCGATGCCGGAGTGCGGCTGAGCGTAGGCGTATGGCGCGCCGAACAGCTCACGGGCATGCTCCGCGGCGAGCGCCTCGACGGTGTCGACGTTCTGGCAGCCGGCGTAGAAGCGGTGCCCGATGGTGCCCTCGGCGTACTTGTCGGAGAACCACGTCCCCATGGTCAGCAGCACGGCGGGTGACGCGTAGTTCTCGCTGGCGATCAGCTTGAGCGAATCACGCTGATCGGCAAGCTCTTTGCGCGTCGCGGCCGCGATGCGGGGCTCGACGGACTCGATGACCTGCAACGCGGCCTGGTACGCGGCGCTCGCGGTCTCGGCGTACTCGGCGCCCAGCGCGGGAGTAGGTGTGGTCACGGAGATCACAGAGTCGGAGGTCATGGGACCAGCCTAAACCGGCCGTAGCGTCGACTGGACATGGCCCGGATGGTCTCGGGTCCCACACGCCTCGTGCGCCTCTCTCAATTCAGGCGATCGACCTGCCCGACTGTGAGCCACTTCGACGAGCACTCATGCGACGTCGGCTCGCAGCGCCGACGGGACCAGCGGCTCGTCGAGCAGCCTTCCGAACCGCTCGGTGAGCGTGACTTCGACGGGCCGCGCATCCAGCCAGGACCGCAGCAGCCGGTAGCCCTCGACGTAGGTGCTCGTGTAGGCCCGCCACAGCGGCGACGACAGGAAACGAAGCGACTGACGGGCCCGCGTCTCGCTGGTCAGTTGCCACCGCTGAAGGAACGCGACCACCTCGTCGACGTCGCGGTGCTCGTCGTGCAGCATCAGCGCGGCGTCCTGGCGGACGTCGGCCAGTGCCGCGGACGCCTCCGAGACGGCGACGGCGCGCTCCCCGTCGAATCGCAGGCCCAGATCGGCGTAGATCTCGGCCGCCCAGGCGCCCCAGTCTTGGCCTCCCCCCGTCGCTCCGCTCGCCCCAGTACCGATCGCGGCATACAGCGCGAGGTCGGCCAGGCCCTCGGCCATCAGGCATTGCGGGGTGTTCACCAGGAAGATCGTCTGCTCGGTCTGATTTCGCCCGGCCACTAGCCCTGATTCTTTGCGGCAGTGCTCGGTGTGGTGGCCGGGATAGGACTCGTGGGCGACCAGCCTCGGCAGACCCGACATCTGCTGTTTGAGGTCGGCGTTCACGGCGACCGTGGACCGGTAGTCGCCCTCGTAGTAGTTGAAGCCCGACCAGGGCTTGTCGGTGACGATCTCGTAGACGATCGTTTCGGCGTCCGGCAGCGGGAAGTCCGCGCGCACCCGGTCGCGCAGAGCACTGGAGAACGCGTGGATGCACTCCTCGAGGCGTTCGGGCGGGATCTCCTCACCGCTGCGGTAGGCCTGCATCCGGTCGGCCAACGGACCCGTTCCGCCGAGCGCCTCGTCGAGCTTGCGATGGGCCTCGCGGTACTTCTCCGGATCGCCCTTGACGATGTCGACGTCGAAGTAGTCGTGCACCTCCTGCACGAAGCCGACGTCCTCGCCCGCGAACTTGCGTCCCGCACACGCCAGCGCCCTCAGGTGTGCGGCGATGTAGTCGGCCCGCTGCGGATCGAGGCCGTCGGCGCCGGGCAGCTCGGCGATCAACGTCTGGGCCCGACGGGCCAGTTCGGCGGGTTGGGGCGTCGGTTCGGCACCGACGACCGCCCGCAGCGCGGGATCGCCGGTGAACGAGTCGACGTAGCCCTCCTCGACCCGGTCGAATCTCAGACCGAGGAGCAGATACTCGCGGATGACGGTGGTGGCGTCCATGCCCTCAACCGTAAGTGCAAGACTGAATGCATGGCGCGGACGAGCGAGCCGAGTCCGTACGTCGAGTTCGACCGGAGTCAATGGCGTTCGCTGCGCATGTCGACTCCGTTGAAGCTGACCGAGAGTGAACTCCTCGGGCTTCGTGGCCTCGGCGAACAACTGGACCTGTTGGAAGTCGAAGAGGTCTATCTGCCGCTCGCCCGGTTGATTCACCTGCAGGTCGCCGCCCGACAGCGACTCTTCGCGACGACGGCCGAGTTCCTCGGCGAACCGCAGCAGAATCCCGACCGGCCGGTGCCCTTCGTGATCGGGGTGGCGGGCAGCGTCGCCGTGGGCAAGTCCACGACCGCGCGCGTGCTACAGGCGCTACTGGCCCGCTGGGAGCACCATCCTCGGGTCGATCTCGTCACCACCGACGGGTTCCTGTATTCCAACGCCGAGCTGTCGTGCCGAAACCTGATGCACCGCAAGGGCTTTCCCGAAAGCTACGACCGTCGCGGGCTGATGCGGTTCGTCACGGCGGTCAAGTCGGGATCCGACCAGGTGTGCGCGCCGGTGTATTCGCACCTGCTCTACGACATCGTTCCCGGCGAGAAGATGGAGATCAAGCACCCGGACATCCTCATCCTCGAGGGTCTCAACGTGTTGCAAACCGGCCCGGCGCTCATGGTCTCGGACCTCTTCGACTTCTCGGTATACGTCGACGCGCGCATCGAGGACATCGAGGGCTGGTACGTATCGCGCTTCCTGGCGATGCGGGCGGGGGCGTTCGCCGACCCGCAGTCGCACTTCCACCACTACTCGACGCTGACCGACGAGCAGGCGGAGTTCGCGGCCCGGGACATCTGGCATTCGGTCAACCGCCCCAACCTGATCGACAACATCCTCCCGACGCGGCCGCGCGCCACGCTGGTGCTGCGCAAGGACGCCGACCACGCGATCAACCGACTGCGCCTACGCAAGCTTTAGACGTGATTTCGGCGCGCTCGGCCGCGCTCACCGCGGCTGAACGCGCCGAAATCGCCAGGGTCATGAGCGCATGCGGCGCAGACCGAGATACTGCAGATCGGCCATCACCAGCGTGTAGACGCCGCTGCCGAGGGTGAGGACGACGCCCATGGTGGTGAGCGGCCAGACGCCGGCCAGAACGACGCCGAGCGCGGCGACCGTGTAGACGACGTTCCCGACGACCACGGCGACGCCGGGCCTGAGGACGTGCTTCATCAGCGAAAGCGCGAACACCGCCACGCCGTATGCGATGAAGAAGGTGCCCATCGAGTATTCGAGCGCGGGCGTGGTGCCGGACAGTTCGGCGATGCGCGGTGCCACGGCGACGCCTGCAATGCCCATGAGTCCGGTGAGTACGGCGTCGAGTCGCATGGCGAACCGCAGGAACGCGTCCTTGGTGGTGGCGGGGGCAGTGGTGGCGGTCATGAATCTTTCCCTTTCCCTTGATGTAATCGATGAGGCCGGTGCGGGCCGCACGCCTTAACCTCTTGCGGCGGCACGCCAAGGAGCTTGCGGATTGGCGCACTAAAGCGGCCACGCACCGGTTCGCGGGGAGTCACGCCAGACGGCGCACTCCGAGGTATTGCAGGTACGCGAGCCCGAGCGTCGCGGCAACGGTGGCCAGCATCATGGCGACGCCCGCCCCGGTCAGCGGCAGCACACCAGCCACCAGAACCGACACGGCGACGACGGCGACGACGACGTTGGCCACGACGATGCCGATCCCGATGCGCCGGACGAAGGACGCCGCGGCCATGACGAACAGGGCGACGCCGTAGCCGACGAGCGCGGCGCCCGCGATCCACTCGGATGCGGCCGAGAGACCCGACAGCCGGGCAAGCGGGTCGGCGGCCATCGCGACCATCAGGCCCACGCCTGCGCACAGGGTGGCATCGGCGCGCATGGCGAAGCGCAGCAGGCTGTCCGAACTGTCGGCCAGTGGCCGGGTAGTGGTGGTGGCGGTCATGGCGAGCTCCTCGGCGTTGAGTTCTTGGGTCGACACCGATGCTGCTCAGAAAGCACTGCCAGATCGACTCAGAACGCTGCCAATCGCTGCCATCCGCAGGTCAGGGCGGTATGGGGTGGCGGAACCTATCCCCGGGTCGCTTCGCTCCTGCCCACGGGCACCGGCGTGCCACGCAGATCCGCCGCGATGACGCGGACTGCCGCGTTCTGCCAGTTGTGCAGCGAGCGCTGCGGCACCTCGGTGACGAACCACTGCCAGGCCTGCCGAGCGATCGGGTCCAGACCCGCGGCGGTCGCATTCTGGGCGTAGGCCCGCACCCCGACGACGTACGGGAAGTACAGCGAGTTGTAGTGCCGCCATTGCTCGGTGACGCCGAAGTCTGCGCCGTCGCGTGGTTTGAGCGCTGCGATGCGGTCAGCGAGCAGAGCCCTCAGCTCGTTGGCCCGTTGCAGCGGCTGATCGGGCGCGCCGCCGTCGGCCAGCCGCTCGGCGATGTGCCGCAGCGCGGTCAGCGGGCTGGCGACGAGTTTGGACAGATCGCCATAGTGGCCGAGCGCCCGGCGGGTGAGGCGGACGAAGGTCTCGTCGTCCACGCCGTCGAGCGGGCTTTCCGACCGAAGTGGCAGCGCCGACTCCGTGCGACGCAATGCGGCACGGTCGGCACGCAGCGCAGGCGAGGATGAGAAGGCGAGCCGGTCGAGCACCCCGGCGAGCGGGTCGGCCATGACGTTGATCCCGATCGCCACGGCGAGGCTGGTGAACAACAGCACCGACAGCGCGGCGTGCTCGTCGGTGACCGCCATGCCGACGAGCACCTGCCCGCCGAAGAGCACGGCGACGACGACGCTGCCGGTGAACGACCGCAGCATGTCGGCCCGTAGCGCATGCCCCTCGTCGAACGCGTCCCACAGCGCGACCGCGACACCGAGCAACAGCACGTCGAACCCGGTGGACGCCAGCGCCAGCTGGCTCGGCACAAGGCCAAGTGGGATGACGAGGATGGCGTTGCCCAGCGCGAAGAACAGCGTCGCGATGACGGCCACGCCGGTCACCGAAGTCGGTCGGCGCCCTCCGGCGAGCGCCTTCACCATGGCGCCGAGCGTCGACAGTGAGATCACCGCGAACATCACCCAGTGCCCGAGCCGCAGTGGACCGTCGACCGAGCGGGCCATCGCGGCGCCGGTCAAAGCGAGGGCGGCGACGACCGCGACCATCAACAGTTCGCCTGCGCGGCCGCGCCACGTATCGCTCGGCCGCGAGAATTCCAGCAGTACGGCGAACCAGGCCACTCCGGGGACGACGGCGAGATAGACCTCGACGTGGGTCAGCGCGGCGGCATGGGTGGTGCTGAGGTGACGGACGGCGTCCAGTGCCACCACGACGGCGAAACTGGTCAGTCCGACCGCGGCGAGAAGCAGAACGGGTTTTCGGGGGCTGCGCGCCAAGAGGTAGAGCCCGAGCCACCAGCTCAGGGAGAAGACCACTGCGGACATCGCAGCCACGTGATCAGTCTCCCACGTCGATGCCGTTCAGCTGCCGTAGCGGCGATCTCGCAGCGTGTAGTCGCGCAGCGCGCGAAGGAAGTCGACCCGTCGGAAGGCGGGCCAGTGCGCCTCGGTGAACCACATCTCCGAATAGGCGCTCTGCCACAGCAGAAATCCCGAGAGGCGCTGTTCGCCCGAGGTCCTGATCACCAGATCGGGATCGGGCTGACCGGACGTGTAGAGATTCTCGGAGATCGCCTCGACGGTGACCGATTCGATCAGCTGCTCGGCCGTCGCACCGTTGGCGACCTCCTTGCTCAGCAGGGCACGCACGCCGTCGGCGATCTCCTGCCGCCCGCCATACCCGACGGCGACGTTGACGTGGAACGGGGCCACCGTCGTCGGAGCCGTCCCTTCCACCGCGTCACGCAACCGGCGGGCCGACTCCTGGCCCAGCAACTCGAGATCGCCGACCGTGCGCACGCTCCAGTGGTTGACGGGGGCGCAGATCTCCTCGACGACCTCGGTGATGATGTCGATGAGCGACGCCAGCTCGGCGGGGTCGCGTTGCAGGTTCTCAGTGGACAGCAGGTACACCGTCGCCATTTCGACGCCGGACTCCTGACACCAGCGCAGCATCTCGGCGATCTTTACGGCACCCATCCGGTAGCCGTAGCTGACGTCTTCGTGACCCGCGGCACGGGCCCAGCGGCGGTTGCCGTCGCACAGCACGGCGATGTGCCTGGGCAGTTGGGATTTCGATCGCGCCAGCTGGTGGCGCAGGCGCGCCTCGTAGACCCGGTAGGCCGGTTCCTTGAGTCGCGGGGGAATGAGTTCCACGAGGATCCAGACTACTGTTATCGACGGGCAGCCCCATGCGAGTTTGCGGAGGTGACATGACGGCGTCGACCGGCACCACCGATCCTGATTCGCCAGGAACGACCCGCCGCGAGGCGGACGACCTTCCCGAGGCGGTCGCCGACGGCGTAGCCCAGTTCCTCGGCAAGCCGCGTGCCCGCGGCTGGATTCACCTCTACTCGGCGATCGTGGCGGTGATCGCAGGCGCTGCGCTGGTGTCGGTGTCGTGGTCGGTGGAATCCACCCGCGCCGGCCTGGCCACGCTGCTGTACACCTTCACCATCGTCGCGATGTTCGCCGTGAGCGCGACCTACCATCGCGTGACCTGGACGTCGCTGGACGCCCGGAAGTGGATGAAGCGCCTCGACCACTCGATGATCTTCATCTTCATCGCGGGCAGCTACACCCCGTTCGCCCTCCTCGCGTTGCCGTCCGAGCAGGGCATGGTGCTGTTCTGGATCGTTTGGGCTGGCGCGATCGCGGGTGTGCTGTTGAAGATGTTCTGGCCGTCTGCGCCAGCCTGGGTGGGCGTGCCGCTCTATCTGCTGCTGGGGTGGGT
Source organism: Mycobacterium sp. (assembly GCF_032162605.1). Taxonomy (GTDB): domain Bacteria; phylum Actinomycetota; class Actinomycetes; order Mycobacteriales; family Mycobacteriaceae; genus Mycobacterium. The sequence goes on from NZ_JAVROT010000104.1 coordinate 23,023, forward strand.
GGCCGCGTTCTTCATCGTGCCGATCATGCACGGCGCCGGGGTGGCTGCGCTGGTGCTGCTCATCGTCGGCGGCGCTCTGTACAGCATCGGCGGTGTGCTCTACGGGCTGAAGTGGCCCAATCCCTGGCCGACCACATTCGGTCACCACGAGTTCTTCCACGCGTGCACCGCGGTGGCGGCGATCTGCCACTACATCGCGATGTGGTTCGCCGTGTTCAGCGGCTAACTTTCTGCGATTTCGGCGCGCTGATCCGCGCCCACTGCGGATTAGCGCGCCCGAATCGCCAGACACGGAACCATTTACGTGGGCCCACCGTCTATCGGGGATGCTTGACGATTTCCTGCGGTGCCACGACGGCGTCATCACGACCGCGCACGCTAGCGGCCTTGGGCTGAACAACGACGTCGTGGAACGACGTGCGCGCTCCGGCCATTGGCGACGGTGCTCGCCAGGCGTCTACTTCGTCGACGACCGTCCGTTCACCGACGCGGCGCGGATCCGGGCGACGGTATGGGGTCACGGTCTACGCGCCGCCGCGAGCGGGTTGGCTGCCGCGTGGTGGCACGGCGTCACGAAGTACGCGCCCGACATCGTGGAGGTGACGGTGCCGCGCAACAGCCACGGCCGGTGCCACAGTGGGTCGCGAGTGCGCCGCCGCGACTTGACGGCTGTGGACATCGTCGAGCAGCGCGGATTGCAGCTCACCGCTATCGACCTCACGGTGATCGAGGCCGCCGTCCGCCGAGGCGGCGGTCCCAAGTTGATGGATTCGGCACTCCAGCGCCACGTCGAGCTGAAACCCCTATGGGCCGCGCACCTGCGCAACAAGGGTCGACACGGATCGCCCGCCGCCCGCCTACTGCTCCAAGCCGCGGAGGACGGAGCACGTTCCGCCGCAGAGCGGTTATTGATCCGCCTGCTGAAGGACGCGGGCATTACGGGCTGGATCGGCAACCATCCAGTGGCCGGATACCGCGTCGACGTCGGCTTCCCCGGCTTGAAGCTCGCGCTGGAAACGGACGGCCTGGCATTTCACAGCGATTCGGACGACTTCCATCACGACCGAGTGCGGCAGAACGCCATCATCCTCGCGGGGTGGCAGGTGCTCCGCTTCACCTGGCTGGACCTGACGGAGTATCCGGAGCGGGTCATCGCCGAGATCCGGTACGCGATCTCGGCGCGCTGATCCGCGCCCACCGCGGATTAGCGCGCCGAAATCACTCAGAGCTGGGTGACGTTCTCCGGGCCCCAGTAGGCCTTCATCGACGTGATCTTGCCCTCGTCGTCGAATGTCATGACGGTGATGATCTCGATGTGCATCTTCCCGCCTTCGCCGAGATCGATGGTCAGAGCCCAGAAATACGCCGCCTCGTGGCCGAGTGCCCGCAGCGTCACGACGTCTGCTTCGGCCTTCACACCCCCGACGTTGGCATAGAAGCCGCGGATCGCCTGACGCCCGATGTGCACCTCGCCCCCGACCGGGTCCTCGACGGTCGCGTCGTCGGCGTACAGGTCGGTGATGGCGTCCGGCTGGCCCTGGGCGACGAGCTCCAGATAGCGGTTGACGGTCTGTGTGATCAGCTCGGCACTCGGCATGTGCGGCACGCTACACGGCTGCACCGAGCGCGGCGGCAAGTTGTCCGGCGGTGGTGACCGGCAGGTCGCACACGTGGCCGCGGCACACGTAGGCGGCATCGCGGCCGTCGACGAGACCGCGTCCGAGCAGCAGCTCCGACGAGTCCAGCGCTCCCCCGACGACGATCGCCCCGCCAGGTGCGAGAGTCCTTGCCGCGGCAAGCAATTCAGAATGCGAGTGCGAGCAGGACACCGCGATCTGAAGAGGGCCGCGGACGGCGGCTTCGGCGACGGCCAGCCAGTGCCCGCCCGAGCGCGGCAGCTTGAAAAGGATCGGCGTCGCGGTCGCGAGCGACGCCGCGGCGGCCGTGGAGTATCGGTCGGCCCGAGTGGCCGGGACCAGGTGCGCCGCGAGCTGAAGTGCCTCGGTGATCAACGACGCCCCCGATGGCGTTGCGCCGTCGATCGGGTCCGACGGCCGCACCATCAACCGCTCGGCGTCGTCCGCGGTGTCGAACCAGCGCCCTTCGCGATCCGGGTCGGCGAAGTGCTCGAGAGCGACGTCGAGTAGCACGGTGGCCATCGCCAGCCAGTCGTCGTCCCCCGTCACCTGGTACAGCGTCAGCAATCCCGTGGCTAGCGCCGCGTGGTCCTCGAGGATGGCCGCGCTGTCACCGACCCGGCCCCCGAGACTCGCACGCCGCAGCCGGCCGTCGACGACGTGAAGGTCGATGATGGATCGTGCGCATTGGGTTGCAGCAGCGAGGAATTCGGGGCGGTCGAGGGCGACCGACGCTTCGGCAAGTGCCGTGACGGCGAAGCCGTTCCACGCCGTGACGACCTTGTCGTCACGGCCCGGCTGCGGGCGTCCTAGCCTGGCGGCCAGCAGCATCGTGCGCACCCGGACGAAGCGGGAGAGCGAGTCGGGATCGCCCGGCAGCTGCAGCACCGAGCTGCCGTGCTCGAAGGTTCCCGCGTCGGTGACCGCGAAGAGCCCGGCGGCCCAGTCCCCGTCATCGTCGCCGAGCACGTCGCGCAACTGCCCGGGCGTCCACACGTAGGTGAGGCCCTCGACGCCGTCCGAGTCGGCGTCCAGCGACGAGGTGAACATGCCGCCTTCGCCAAGCTCGCGGATGAGGAATGTCGCCGTCTCATCGGTGACCTTGCGCGCCAACGGTTTTCCCGAGCGGCGCGCCCAATGCGCGTAGAGCCGCAGCAGCAGCGCGTTGTCGTAGAGCATCTTCTCGAAGTGGGGCACGACCCACGACGCGTCGACGCTGTAACGGGCGAAACCGCCTGCGAGCTGGTCGTAGATACCACCGCGGGCCATCGCTCCACAGGTCCGCTCGACGGTGGCCAGCGCGCCTGCGTCACCCGTTCGTTCGTGGCTGCGCAGCAACGCCTCCAGCAGTGCCGACGGTGGGAACTTGGGCGCACCTGTCGGATTGGTCGAGAATCCGCCGCGGATGACGTCCTCGTCGCCCAACACGCCTGCGACGGCGTGATCGCAGACCGCTGGTTCGAGCGCCGGTCCCCCACCGGGCAGGCCCGACACCATCGACCTCAGCTCGCCCGCGATGTCGTCGGACGCCTGCTCCACTTCGGCGCGGCGGTTGCGCCACGTGTCGACGACGGCGGCGAGGAGTTGCAGGAAAGCGACCTTCGGGTAGTACGTGCCGCAGAAGAACGGGCGCCCGTCCGGGGTGAGGAAACACGTCATCGGCCACCCGCCCTGGCCCGTCAGTGCGACGGTGGCGTTCATGTAGACGGCATCGAGGTCGGGGCGTTCCTCGCGGTCGACCTTGATGCAGACGAACGCGGCGTTCATCGCCGCGGCCACGTCGTCGTCGGCGAAGGACTCGTGCGCCATCACGTGGCACCAGTGACACGCCGCGTAGCCGATCGACAGCAGGATCGGCACGTCGCGGGTAGCCGCCTCGGCGAGCGCCTCCGGCGTCCACTGCTGCCAGTGCACCGGGTTGTCGGCGTGCTGGCGCAGATAGGGGCTGGTCGCGGCCCCGAGGGTGTTAACCACCACCGTCTGGACGCCCGCCCGCGGCAGTACCGGGGTCGCCCGACTCACCGACGGTGCCCTCATCGACGGCCTGATCCGATTCGGGGTGCTCGGGGTCGAACGACTCCGGCAGCTTCTTGAGGTGCTTGTTCATCGACCACACCAGCAGGAACGTGCCGATGAGCAGGATGACGACCACGACGAGGCCGAACGGGCTGGCCTTGCCGAAGTCCGGTCCGGTGTCGCGCGGCGTCTGGTCGGCCAGAAGACCGGCGATGAGCACGAAGGTGTCGGTCACGGGTCGATCCCGGCGAACAAATCGTCCTCGGGCAGCTTTACGGGGATGCGTGCACGCGCCAACTCGTACTCCTCGGTCGGCCACAGCCGCTGCTGCCACTCGATTGGCGTCCTGAAGAAGGCGCCCTTGGGGTCGATCTGCGTGGCGTGTGCGAGCAACGCCTCGTCACGCTGGGTGAAGTACTTCGCGCACGCGACGCGGGTGGTGATCCGATCGTCGAGGACGTCCATTTCCGGGTCCCAGTCCTTCAACCACTTGCCGAACGGGCCCTCCTGGCCATGCTTGGCGAACTCGTCCTGGATCAACTGCATGCGCTTCCGCAGGAACCCGTGGTTGTAGTACAGCTTCGAGACGTTCCACGGCGTGCCAGCGTCCGGGAACAGCCGGTAATCGCCTGCCGCCTCGTATGCGGCCACCGACACCTCGTGACAGCGAATGTGGTCGGGGTGCGGATAACCGCCGTTCTCGTCGTACGTAGTCACCACGTGCGGCTTGAACTCGCGGATCACCCGGACCAGGCGTTCGGTCGACTCGACCAGAGGCACCAGCGCGAAACACCCCTCGGGCAGTGGAGGCAGCGGATCGCCCTCGGGCAGTCCCGAGTCCACGAACCCCAACCATTCGTGCTCCACCCCGAGGATGGCCGCAGCCTTGGCCATCTCGTCGCGACGAATCTCGGCGATGCGTCCGTGGACCTCTGGCAGATCCATCGCCGGGTTGAGGATGTCGCCCCGCTCGCCACCCGTCAGCGACACCACCATGACGCGGGCGCCCTGGTCGGCGTACCGGGCCATCGTGGCGGCGCCCTTGCTGGACTCGTCGTCCGGGTGCGCGTGGACCGCCATCAAACGCAGTTCGCTCACGTGTGCCTTATCTGCTCGCTTGCATCGTCGTCACGCTTCAACAGTCTTGGGTGCCCCTATAGTTCCAGTCCTAGTGGATCCATTGGAACTCAGACCCATGCCCGTATCCGTCAAAGGCCGTTGAAGGGGCACCGAACCTCCCATGATCGAGCGTCCCGTCGCCCGCTACGGCCGACAACGGCTGTCGCGCCGCTCCCGCCGCCGTGTGGTGGTGATCCTGTCCGTCGTGATCGTCGTGGCAGGGGCGGCCCTTGCGCTCGTCGCGTTTCAGCGGCTCGGCACGGGTGCGGTCAAGGGCGAGCTCGGAGGCTACGAGCTGATCGACGGTGCGACGGTGCAGGTGACCATCAGCGTCACGCGCGAGGATCCGTCGCGACCCGTGGTCTGCATCATCAGGGCCCGCTCCGTCGACGGCGCTGAGACCGGTAGGCGCGAGGTGCTGGTGCCGCCGTCGTCGCAGGCAACGGTCCAGGTGACGGCCGTGGTGAAGTCGAGCAGGAGGCCGGTGATCGGCGACGTCTATGGCTGCGGAACCGACGTGCCCGGCTACCTCGTCGCGCCCTGACCCGTCCTGGCCGAGCGGCGTGTCGGGCAACCATCCGAAGAACGCCGAACAGCCAATACGTGAAAACCGGTTGTCCTGACGGTGGTACGCTGGTATCCGTACACGGTTCCTGATGGAGCCGTGTATTGCTGCTTTAACGCGCTTATAGGCGCCTGCGATCGCGGCAATACACGCAGAACTTTCAACGCTGACAGCGCGAGACGAAGACAGGAGCGCGACATGACCGACACCCAGGTCACCTGGCTGACCGAAGAGGCATACGACCGGCTGAAGGCCGAGCTCGACCAGCTCATCACGAATCGGCCGATCATCGCCGCCGAGATCAACGACCGCCGCGAAGAGGGAGACCTCCGGGAGAACGGCGGCTACCACCAGGCCCGCGAAGATCAGGGACAGCAAGAGGCCCGAATCCGCCAGCTCCAGGAGTTGCTGAACAACGCCAAGGTCGGAGAGGCCCCGACGAAGTCCGGCGTGGCCCTGCCCGGTTCGGTCGTGAAGGTCGAGTTCGACGACGGCGACACCGAGACCTTCCTGATCGGTACGCGCCAGGAGGGCGTGACCGACGGCAAGCTCGAGGTCTACTCGCCCAAGTCCCCGCTGGGCGGCGCGATCATCGACGCCGAGGTCGGCGAGGAACGCACGTACGTCGTGCCCAACGGCAACACCGTCAAGGTGAAGCTGATCAGCGCGACGCCGTACCACTCCTGACTCGCTCGGCCGGGTGATCTACGGTCCGTTGCATGGCGCGGATCGTCGAAGAAATCTTCCTTCTCCTTCTGGACAACGCGAAGGCCCAACCCGCGCTGGAGCGCGCGCGGCGTGAGCGCGTGCTGGCGGCCGCCGTTCTGCTCGACCTGGCGTACGCCTGTCGCATTCGGCCCTCGGTTCCTGGCGAACCTGTCGAGGCAGGCAGACTCGTCGCACTGGCGGTAGGCGGTCCGACCGATCCCGTCGTCGAACCCGCTTTCCAGATTCTCCAGA
>NZ_JAVROT010000105.1:0-5722 GCF_032162605.1 Mycobacterium sp.
ACCAAGGTTGACCAGGATGGCCACGAGGTCACCCTCCAGTGAGCCCGAATCGGGAACGTCCTGCTCGGCGCTGATCCGCGAGGCCGCGTCGAGGACGAGTGCTTCACGAGATGCCCAGTGGCGATAGATCGTGGTCTTCGCGACCCCCGATCGACGGGCGACTTCATCGACGCTGAATCCCCCGATCCCGCTCTGCCCGAGAATCTCGAACGCGGTGGTCAAGACGCGATCCCGGGACTTCCTGATCCGACCGTCCACCGCGCTGGCCTCACGTTCCCGGGGCATCGTGTCATTCTGTCATAGCGCTACGCTACGGTAGCGTAGCGTTTCACGTCGACCAAGGGAGAAGGCGCCATGAACCTCGTTTCCATTCGCATGATCACCGATGACGTCGACGGCGTGGTCGGCTTCTATGAACGAATCACCGGCATCGAAGCCACGCGCTACACGCCGCAGTTCGCCGAGTTGAACATGCCGTCGTTCACGCTGGCGATCGGCCACACGGACACCGTTACTGCCTTCGGCGAGGGCGCCGCCAGGGCCGCCGACAATCACACCGTCATCATCGAGTTCGCCGTCGACGACGTCGACGGCGAATACGAACGGCTCAGGCCCATGGTCGCAGAGTGGGTGCAAGCTCCGACCACGATGCCATGGGGCAACCGCTCCATCCTGTTCCGCGATCCCGACGGCAACCTCGTCAACTACTTCACACCGGTCACCAAGGACGCGATTGAGAAGTTCAGCCGCTGACCCGGTGACCGTTCGTCGCCAATTTCGCTCTGCCCGAACGGTTCTCCGCCAATCCAGCATGTCGCATTTGGCAGCCGTCGCCGTAGTCAGGTCCGCTTGGCGTTGGCGAGGAACCCGACCGCCCCGATGACGGCGACGACACCGATGACGCCCCACAGGACGAAGGGGAAGACCAGCGACACCGCAGAGATGCCGACGCTGGAGAACGCCGTAGCCGCATAGAGCAACCAGAGCAGACGATAGGCACACCACAGCGCGACGACGCCGCAGGCGATGCCGATGCCCCGACTCCTGGTGCGGTCGACGCGGTTGATCTGTTCCTCGATGCGGGTGGGCACGATATTCATTGCTGCATTCCCTTCGCGATGCGCTGCCTGGTCGGCCTCGTCATGGCGTTGAGTACAGAACGCAGAAGCATCTACCGATCCCAACAATCGGAACGTCAGGCGATGTCGGCCTCGCCTGCTTGTTCAGGCGGCGTGCGGGGCCAAGGCTCGCCTCAACATGGCGCACTGGCTGGCGAAGAACGATTGCGAGACCTTCGTCTTGGGCGCGAGGCCATCGAAGCCGTGGAACGCGCCCGGTATCTCCTCAACGTGACACGGCACGCCCGCCTCGCGCAACCGCTCGGCGTAACGGAGGTCCTCGTCGTGAAAGAGGTCCAGCGTGCCGACCCCGATCCATGTGGGCGGGAGTCCTCTCAGGTCCGCCCGACGCGCGGGGACCGCGAGCTGCGGGTCCGCGTTACCAAGGTATGCGGCCCACGCGAACCGATTACTGGCCTTGTCCCACAGCCGCATCCCGCGTTGGTCTAGGTCCGTCCGCTCGGTAGTGCGATCGTCGAGCATCGGATAGGCGAGCAACTGGCCTTGTAGATGGACCTCATCGCGATCGTGTGCCAACTGCGCTAGGGCGGCCGCCAGCCCGCCGCCAGCGCTGGCACCGGCGATCGCTACGCGGGACCGATCCACGGTGGGTTGATCGGCCAGCCAGCACAGCGCGAGGTAACAGTCCTCCAGTGGCACGGGGTACTGGTGCTCGGGTGCCAGTCGGTAGTCCACCGACGCGACGGTGGCACCGAGCACGTGTGCGTAGCGGCGGCACAGCTCGTCGTCCTGGCCGGGGCTGCCGATCAGGTACCCGCCGCCGTGGATCCACAGCAGACCCGGACCGGCAGCGCTCCCAGGGGCGCGATAGACCCATAGCCGAATACCGGACTCCAAGGTGACTACTTCGACGCCCTTCGGCGGGCGCCGGTGAGGAAGTCTCGTCAGCCTGCGGATGAACTTCAGGCTGAACGGGGTGATCACCGCTTTGGGCAACGCCCGGCCGATACGGCGCAACTCAGGGTGAAACGGAACGCCGGGCATGCCATCAGTCTGACTACAAGGGCGGACTCCCCGGCTCGCTTTGGCTGGAGTCGCGCAGCAACCTATGTGACGTCAGTCGTCGTCTTGGCTCTGCGACTCGAGTTTGGCGACGATGTTGAACAGCCCGCTGAACAGGGTGCTCAGTACGTCCTCGTCGCTGGAATCGGTATCCGCAGTCAGTTCACGCACCTTGTCGTAGAGCGCCTTCGACTCTGGCGCATTGGACGACGGCAGGACGATGTTGATGTTTACCACCCCGCCATCATCGGGTTCAGCGAAGGGTCCCGTCCGGCGTTTCGTCGCTACGGTCGAATCGGACATTCGCACAGCGCGCGGTCGGGGGACGCCGTTTCCGACGAATCGTTGCCGGATATCAGCCCGCAAGACCGTCCAAACCGTCCAGACCGTCCAGACCGACATCCCGCTCGACGCACTCGCGCTCATCTGCAGCCTCAAACCGAGCCCGGCGCCGTCGAGCAGCCAACTGGTGGCCGAGCAGCTGTTGTCCGAACTCGGCGACGCCGGGGTGAGTGGCGACGTCACCCGCTGCGTCGACTACGACATCAAGCCCGGCGTCGAGGCAGACATGGGCGACGGCGACCAGTGGCCCGGTCTGCGCGAAAGGGTCTGTGCCGCAGATATTCTGGTGTTCGCCACGCCCACGTGGATGGGCCACATGTCCAGTGTCGCCCAGCGTGTCCTCGAGCGTCTGGACGCCGAACTGTCCGAAACCGACGACGCCGGGCGCCCGGTTCTGGCCGGCAAGGTCGCCATTGTCGCAGTGGTGGGAAACGAAGACGGTGCACACAAGATCGTCGCCGACGTCTTTCAGGGTCTCAACGACGTCGGCTACACGATTCCGGCGCAGGGCTGCACGTACTGGAATCGCTCCGCGATGCAGAAGACCGACTACAACGACCTCGACGAGGTACCGGAAGTGGTCGCCTCGGCAACCGCGGCCGCGGCCCGCAACGCGGCACATCTGGCACTAGCGTTGAAATCGGGCCAGTACCCGCCCTACCCGTCGGGAAGCTGACCGCAAGGCGCGCGGAGGGCCGTCCTTCGGTTTTCTCCCCCGGCCCTGTGTTGCTGTGCGTCTGCGGGGTATGCACTGAAAATCCCGTACCGGATGAACTTCCGCATCGTCGAGCGTTGGCAGTTCGGCTTCGCTCTGATCACCACGTCGACCCGAACGCGGTAGTCGTGAACCGGTCATGGGGCCAAGACCTGGCACCACGGGTGTCCCAGATCACTTGTGGCGGCTTGAATTCCCCCCGCGGCGAATAGGTCGATAGCATTGCGAACGAAATCGGCACCGATGCTGCTGCCCGCGCTCGTTCCACGGAAGCTTCGCTCGGCCGTGCCCCCACGGCTGAACGTGCAGACGACGAGCTACTGCGCGGGAACAAACCCCGCCCCGATGAAGTTGGAGAGACGCGTGCCCGGCCCGACTCGGTTGACCAACCCCCCCACTGATGCGAGGCCTCGCCGAATGGTCCTTCCAGACCGCGGTGGGCGGGGCTGATGCGCCAGGGCCCACTGGCGGGGCGGTATCCGGCGGTCGCCGCCATGGTCACGCTCGCGTTGATTCCGTACCTGGCGTTGTCCGCGGCCTTCGACCCGCTGGTGCCGATCATCTCCGAACAACTGCACATGAGCGCCCAGGCGCTGAGCCTGAGTTCGGGGTTGGGCAATGCGGCCTACGCCGTCGGCACAGTGCTGGCAGTCCAGTTCGCCCAGCACCTGCCGCAGCGCAGGATGCTGCTCGGCTACGCGGTCGTCCTCGTCTTCGGGTCGGTGCTCGCCGCGGCCGCACAGAACCCGGCGATGTTCATCTGTGGACACGTCCTGCAAGGCTTGGCCACCAGCATGCTGTTGATCGCCGCCGCGCCACCGCTGACGATCGGCTTTCCGAAGGACAAACTGCGCTACACCGCCGTGATCATGAACATGTGCGTGTTCGGGGCGGTTGCCCTCGGCCCGTTCATCGGCGGCGTGCAGGCACAGGCACACGCCTGGCGACCGCTGTTCTGGATCGTCGCCGCAATCGCACTGACCGCCCTGGTGATGGCCGCGTTGACCTTCGACGACGCCCCACCGGCCGACCTCGGCGCACCACGGGATCTGTGGGCCATCGGATTGGCGGCCCTCGGCTGCGCCGCCGGCTTCATCGGCGCTGCGCAACTCACCACCCACGGATTCACCGACGCGGCCGTGAGCGCCCCACTGTTCGGTGGCCTCGCATTGATCGTGGCCCTGATCGTCTACCAGTTCCGGGCCCGCCGCCCGCTGCTCACGATCCGCACGATGCTGACCAGTTCGATCCCGGTCGCCGGCGTCGGCGTCGCGCTGTTCGCCGCGGCCGCCTCGGTCGCAGCGACCGCGCTGACGGCCAACGTGCTGTTGCAGACCTACAGCCCCGTCCACGTCGGGCTGCTCTACCTGCCCGAACTCGGCGGCGCCATCGTCATGGCGTTCGTGTTCGGCATCGTCATTTCCCGGACGGCGATGCACTATCTACCGCTGGTGGGCATGGCGCTGCTCGCAGCCGGAATCGTCGTGTTCCGCATCGCCCTGCCTGCCAACCAGCCCCTGGTCCTGCTCGGTTCGGCACTGACGGGCCTCGCACTGGGCGCCACCGTCGCACCCGCGCTGTTCGTCGCGGGCTTCTCCCTGCAATCGGCGAGCCTGCAGCGCGTCTTCGCGATCATCGAACTCCTACGAGCGGTGGCCGCGTTCATGGTCGCGCCGATCCTCGCTCACTTCGCGGTGACCGCTGCCGCCGACCTCAACGTCGGGACCGGCTACGCGCTATGGATCGGTTTCGGGCTCGCCGTCGGCGGCGCCGTCTTCGGTGTGGCGATCTACGTGCTCAGCGGAGCACGGCCGCAACGCCCCGACCTGGACGAATTCATCGACGGCGACTCGCCGGCCTGGTACTCGCCACCGCTACTGGCCAGACTGCGTCCCGGCCTGCCCTCCCCCTCTGCCGCGGTCAAGACGGCCCCGAGCGTCACGACGTCGAACGAACGCGGTATTCCGGCCCAAGACGGGCCGGTTCTCTTCGCCTACGACGGATCCGAACTCGCCGCGTTCGCGATCGCGCATGCCGCCGCCCAGCTGTTTCCACGACGAGACGCACTGGTCGTGTGCGTGTGGCAGCCCGTCGAGGTCGGGTTCACGCCGACCGACACGACCCACTTCGACGCCGACCGGGCCCTCGAGGTACGGCAAGCCGCCGAACGGACCGCCGCGCACGGCGCATCGCTCGCCGACGACGCCGGATTCCTGGCGAGGAGCATCGCCGTCGAGGCGACGCCAACCTGGAAGGGCATCGTCGAGGCCGCCGAGGAACACGACGCGAGCCTGATCGTGGTCGGGCCGCACCGCCGCAGCGGGCTGCTAGGCCATTTGCAGGGCAGTGTCGCGGCCGCGGTCGTCGCACACTCGGACATCCCCGTTCTCGCCATCCCGCAGCAGACCGTCGACCACTAGTTTAGCCGGACGGCACCGGCGGCGTGAAACGCAATGAAGGGTGCGACCGGCCGGCGCGGGGTACCTAGCCGTCGGCAAGGTCCGATTGATGTCTGTAGCCCTGG
>NZ_JAVROT010000106.1:0-6965 GCF_032162605.1 Mycobacterium sp.
CTCCGCACCGGAAGCCCGGCCGGCGAAGGTACCACCCAGCATGAATGCCCAGCCGGATAACCGTGACCGTTTCGCCGTCACCAGGAGAACTCGCATTCACACATGAAGATAGTCGGCCTAGCCGCCCGTTGGTATCCGGATGGTACCTGGCGTTAACCGATTCTGTCCCGGCACGCGTTCGATCCCCTTCTTGTCGCACGGCGGGCGCGCGCTTCACCCATGGCCGAGGTCGTTGATATCTGCGACGCCACCTGCTCATCGGGCCCGCGTTCTCAAAAGTGCCGGTAGAACACTCGGTGAAGCTGAGCGAACCGCAAGCTCAGCAGATCCAGCGCCCCGTTGAGAATGTGCGGTCCGGGCGCCAACACCATGCGTAGATGGTTGTTCCCGGGTGCCCGGGCCGACTCACACCTCCGAGGACAATTCGCTATTCAGGCCACCCGTGTCAGCCGGCGTCGCGTTGACGCCGCCACTGCCAAACTTCGGAGAGCGCCTCCGAGGGGCTTTCTGCTTATTGCGAAAGCGCCGGAAGATTGTGCCGCGTCTCGGATCGCTGCGGCTGCCGTAGCCGAGGCGCGCACCCCGGCTTCTGGCGCCCGTAACACCTCCGCTAGATCACGCAAAGTTGTTGCAGGAGACCTAATTACGAGCGGAGTGGACGTGCGCTATTCGTTCAGTTGGTGAAGACCCAATCGACAATCGGCGTCGGCTGGTGCTGGCGTCCTAATAAGCATCGACGGAATGCAGCCGCCGTCCGGCTCCCGGCATTCGCCGAGTGTCAACCAGAACCTTTGGTATCCGCCCAGGCCGCGATCCAGAGGCATCTCGAAGACCGTCAGCGCGGTCTGCTCAGACAGGCGTAGGCCGGTGCGCACCATGACGTCACTGAACAGCGTATTTCGCGCGGCCCACCGCCCGCGGAAGTCCACGTTCGGCAGACCGTGCGGGGTGTACCCGCGGATTCCGACGTCGCGCCACCGACGGTAGGTAGCAGGCGGAATCCACTCGATCTTCTCCCTACCGGCTCCGTGGCTGTAGGTGGCTGCCGTCGTCGCAGACTGGGCTCCGCGACGCCCTGCAGTGCGTGGTGTCGGTCGTCGTGCCCGCTGCGGAATCGGGTTGCCGGGTACGTGCTGTGCCCGCACCTGCCAGCCGTAGAACTGGTTGACCGCGGTGACCTCCCGATCCCACGTGGAGTCGTCGATGCGCGGCCCCGCCGGGTCGTTGCGTCGCCACACAAGGTAGGCGAAGTGATCGGCGGCCGTGGCGTCGCGCCACGGGGTGCGGTTGCGGTTGTGCCACAGGAAGTTCAGGAACGCTCTCAGGTCCCGGGCGCAGCCATCCTGGGTGTTCCATGGGTGGCCGAGCATCTCGCCGGAAAGGAAGAAGCCATTGAGGTCGACGTCGTATTCGAACGTCGGCGACAACAGGAACGGCGTCCGCTCCGGGATCGCTGCTGCCTCTCGCCACTGGGTCCAGTCGACCGATTGCAGCGCGCGTAGCGAAGACATGTTGGCTGACGGCGTGGGCAACACCGCTTGAAAGAAGCACAATCGCCATCCGGAAACAGCCACGCACAGAAAAGTGCGACCGACCACCGACAGTCCCGTCGTGCGCGTTAGCTTTCGCCTTGCTCGATGAGGCCGGGGACGATGTCGCCCAGCCCAAAGCTGAGTGGTTGTTCGAGTTGGGCGTAGGTGCACGAGCGAGGGTCGCGGTCGGGGCGCCAGCGGTTGAATTGCGCGGTGTGGCGGAACCGTTGCCCTTCCATGTGGTCGTAGCGGACCTCCACCACCCGCTCGGGCCGCAGTGGCACGAACGAGAGATCCTTGCCGGCGTTCCATCGTGAGGTTTCGTTCTTGCGCGGGTTTCGTTCGCCGGCTTCGTGCGCGGCCCAATTCCATGGGTGGTCGTCGAACGTGGTTACCAGCGGCTGCATTTCGGTGAACAATTGCCGCCGCTTGGCCATCGGGAACGCACCGATGACGCCCACCGAGGCGAGACTGCCGTCGTCGGTGTAGAGCCCGAGCAGTAGTGAGCCGATGGCCTCGTCGCTGGATTTGTGGACTCGGTAGCCGGCGACGACGCAGTCAGCGGTCCGCTGATGCTTGATCTTGAACATGATCCGCTTGTCGGGCTGATAGGTGATCGTCAGAGGTTTGGCGACGACGCCGTCGAGACCGGCTCCCTCGAACTCCTCGAACCACCGTTGCGCGGTCGTCAGATCGGTGGTCGCCGGTGTGACGTGAACGGAGGGGCCGGAGTCAGCCAAGGCCGTGACGAGTGCGGCGCGGCGCTCGGTGAACGGGCGCCGGGTGTAATCGTCGTCGCCCAGGGCGAGCAGGTCGAACGCTACGTAGGACGCAGGGGTCTTCTTGGCGAGCATCCGCACTCGCGAGTCGGCTGGGTGGATGCGTTGTTGCAACGCCTCGAAGTCCAGTCCACGGTCGGTGGCGATGATGATTTCACCGTCGATGACGCACCGTGGCGGGAGCTCAGCCTTGATGGCGGCGACCAGTTCGGGGAAGTATCGGGTCAGTGGGCGCTCGTTGCGGCTACCCAGCTCGACCTCCTCGCCGTCGCGGAAGCAGATCGACCGGAAGCCGTCCCACTTCGGTTCGTAGGAGGCGCCGGGTGGGATGGCCGAGACCGATTTGGCCAACATCGGCGAAATCGGCGGCAGGACGGGCAGCTTCATTGCCTCATTGTGGTTGATGGTTTGTAGGCGAAAGGGTTCTGTCTCCCGACCTGACAACCGCGTCGCGGTGTGGCATTAAGGGGTAATAGGCGCTTGTCGTGGGTTTGGGCGCCTGCAGCTGATCCGCGTAGGCGCGCCGCCTGCACTTCCTGCACTTGTTTAGTCCGTCTGAATCGTCGCAACCCTGGCTGCTGCGTCCCGAATGCTTCGATACGTGCGTCGACTGCATCGTCCCCCCCACACGCGACGCCACCGCTGCGATGACGGCTCGTCACGTACTGGTGCGGTCCAACCGGTAGTGCAGGCGCAGCGCCTGCCAGCGGCCGAAACCGCAACCAGTGGTCGGTGCGCAGAACGCCTTCGTCGTCGACGAAGACATGGAACGTCTCCCGGATGGGGGTATCGACGCGTACCAGCGATCTCCGAACCGGACCACTGCGTAAGCGCCGTCGCCGCCAAATGAATGGGAGCGGGACTCCAGTCAGAATGAGCCGTCGGGGTCGTCGCGCGGTGCCAGGTAAACCTGAATGCTGTCGCTTTCCAAGGGAAATGAGACGTACACGCGCGGTTGGCGGTTACCGGGCAACCGGCCCACTCGATAGTAACCGCTGTACACCCTGGAACCGTCGGAGCGCAGGTTGCGCAGCCAGGCGGCGCCGGCTCGGGTGCCTGCGTCCCCGGTTTCGACGTCATGGACCACCCGGACCACGCTCGACATCCCGCGACTGACCGACAGTGGTTGGACGGGCAAGGCCAACTGTTCCACCCGCCGGCCCCACACCCGGGCGAACAACTCGCCACCGGGCGCGAAGAGTGCATTCCACTGCGACCACACCTCGGGCGGTATGTGGTGAATCGAGCCAGCGGTGTTCGCCTGCGATGTCGACGGGCGGCCAACGGTCCGCCAGAAGTACCTGGTCGATAGATCCAGGCTGTACGTCAGTGCACCCATCCGACGATCGTTGCACCCTCGGTGATCATTCCTCGGGTGATGAATTCGGCGCGCGCGGGAAGTCTCTACGAGCGAGCCGCGCATACGTGAGGATGGAAACGTGCCCCTTTCTGCAGACCTACCTGTCATGCCGCCGATCGAGCCGATGCTCGCCAAGGCCGCCACCAAGGTGCCCGACGACGCCGGAGTGTGGTCCTATGAGCCCAAGTGGGACGGCTTTCGCGCGTTGGTGTTCCGCGATGGTGACGAGGTCATCGTGCTGTCCCGTAGCGGCAAGGATCTCGGCAGATACTTTCCGGAGCTCGTCGAATCCCTGCGGGACGAGTTGGAGCCGCGTTGCGTGCTGGACGGCGAGGTCGTCGTCCCGCGTGAGATCGACGGTCGCGTCCGACTGGATTGGGAGTCATTGAGCCAGCGCATCCATCCCGCAGAGAGTCGGATCGCGATGCTGGCCGAGCAGACACCCGCACACTTCATCGGGTTCGATGCACTGGCGACGGGGGATACGTCCTTGATGAACCAACCGTTTCGCGTGCGGCGGGAGGCGCTCTCGGGGCTCGTCGACGAAAAGACGTGGTGCCACGTCACCCGCACCACCGAGGACCCCGAGCTCGGCACGCACTGGCTCACCACGTTCGAGGGGGCCGGGCTCGACGGCGTGATCGCCAAACGCCTCGCCGGGCACTATCTGCCGGGCAAACGCGACATGATCAAGGTCAAGCACAAGCGAGATGCCGACTGCGTGGCGATCGGGTACCGCATTCACAAGAGCGGCGAGGGCGTCGGGTCCGTGCTGCTGGGTCTGTACCGGGACGACGGTGAACTCCAGATGGTCGGTGGCGCAGCCTCGTTCAGCGTCAAGGACCGTGTCAAGATGCTCGCCGATCTCGAGCCCCTGCGCGAAGGTGACGAGATGAAGGACGGTGAGCCGTCCCGGTGGAACTCGGCTGCCGACAAGCGCTGGACCCCGGTGCGACCCGAGAGGGTCGCCGAGGTGGCCTATGACCAGATGGAGGGCAACACCGTCCACGGTCGACGGTTCCGCCATGCGGTGAAGTTCGTGCGGTGGCGGCCCGATCGCGAACCGTCGAGCTGTACCTTCGCCCAGCTGGACTCACCCCTGAACTACGACCTGTCCGACGTGTTGGAAGGCTGAAATGGCAACTCCTGCAGAGGAAGTCGACGTCGACGGGGTAGCCGTCAGGCTGACCAGTCCGGACAAGGTGTACTTCCCCAAGCTGGGGTCCAAGGGCACCAAGCGCACGCTCTTCGACTACTACCTCGCCGTCGCCGAGCCGATGGTCGCCGTGCTTCGCGACAGGCCCACGCACCTGCAGCGATTCCCCGACGGCATCGAGGGGGAGGAGATCTACCAGAAGCGGGTGCCCGCAAAGCATCCCGACTACCTAGAGACGTGCCTGGTGACCTTTCCCTCCGGCCGGACCGCAGACGCGCTGAAGGTGACGCACGCGTCGTCGATCGCATGGGCGGCGCAGATGGGCACGATCACGTTGCACCCGTGGCAGGTCCGCTGCCCCGACGCAGAACACCCCGACGAGCTGCGCATCGACCTCGATCCACAGCCGGGGACCGCCTTCAAGGAAGCCGCAGAGATCGCGGTGAACGTCCTGAAACCCGTTCTCGACGAGCTCGGCATCGTCGGCTACCCGAAGACCTCGGGCGGTCGGGGCGTGCACGTGTTCATCCGGATAAAGCCGGACTGGGACTTCGTCGCCGTGCGTCGGGCGGGCATCGCATTGGCTCGCGAGGTCGAACGCCGCGCGCCCGATCAGGTCACGACGTCGTGGTGGAAGGAGGAGCGCGGAGAGCGGATGTTCATCGACTACAACCAGAACGCGCGCGACCGCACGTTCGCCTCGGCCTACTCGGCGCGCCGGACCGAGATCGCCACGGTGTCAACGCCGTTGAGCTGGGCCGACCTGGCCGGTGCCGACCCCGACGACTACACCATCGCCACGGTGCCGGACCTGGTGGCCAAGCGTGAGGATCCGTGGGCCGACATCGAGTCTCGTCCCCACTCCATCGAGCGCCTGCTCCAGATGGTGGAGGCCGACGAGGAGGAGCGCGGGCTGGGCGACCTGCCGTACCCGCCGAGCTACCCGAAGATGCCGGGCGAACCGCCGCGGGTCCAGCCGAGCAAGAAGGTCGCGGGGCATTGGGACGCCGACGGCAATCCGGTCGCGGACTAGCCGACCGGCACGACCCCTCGCGGCAGGATGAGGGGCAGGTCGTTGTAGGTGACGATGCCCGGTGCGGCAGCGATGACGGCGGGGATCGCGTTGAGCGGCGGCGTGGCGGTCATGATGTGGCCGAGGACCATGAACTCCTCGAGTGTCGTCGCCTCGAAGTCCGGTGGGGGTAGGAAGCCGACCTTGATCGTCACCGTCGGCCGGCCCGCGACCTCGATGAGCCAGCCGTCCTGCTCGATCGGCCAATTCGGTCCGAGCGTCTGGCCCTTCTTCCACAGCACGGAGATCTCGACGCGGGTGACGCCGCCCACGACACCCTTCCAGCTGGCGTGCACGCCGGCCACGCAGCCGGCGGGGATGGTCCACGACCCGAGATCGAGATCCTCGGTGGTCTGTGCGTACTCGGCCTCGCAGCGCACCTCGTCGAGCTCGATGCCGAGCGCGTCGGCCACCATCCGCACGGCCTCGCCGAACACGCCGGTGCCCTTGGCGGTCATCGCCTGTAGGTCGGGGTGGTCGATCGGCTGGCCGAAGCCCACCGGCTTCTCGGTGGCGGGTGAGTCGTAGAACGTGGTGTCGGCGGCCTCGTTGACGGTGATCTTGTCGACCCTGTCGCAGATGCCCGCTGCCACGATCGACAGCTGGTTGACGTAGCCGGGGCTGATACCCGATCCGAACATCGTCGAAGTCGGCGGTGGCTTTGGCGATGCGCCGGTCCAGGTGGCGCATCTCGGTGACCAGGTCCACGGCGAGGCCGCGCGGGGTCTTGCCGGCGGTATCGCGGGGTCGGATCCCGCGGAGGAGCTCGGCAACCTTGCTGGCGGTCAGGTCACGCTGTGCACCGGCCGGGATGAGGTGGGTGAGCACGACGTGGAGGCGGTTGATGGTTTGGGTGCGGGTTTTGAGCAGGTCGTCGCGGTGTTCGACGATCGCGCGCAGGGCGGTGACGGTGCCCTCGATGGTGACGGAGGTCAGCGCACCTGGCATGTCCCCGGTGAACGGGGCCATCTTGTTTTAGAGTCCTGTTGCCCGTGACCTGGGTGGATAGGACGATGGAAATATGGCTGGACGGAAGCGGAACTCCGCGGAAGACATCGTGCGCAAG
>NZ_JAVROT010000107.1:0-31346 GCF_032162605.1 Mycobacterium sp.
GCGGGCGGCGGACGTGCTTGGCCCGCCCGCCGCTTTCGCAGGTCCGCACCGCCTTATGATTCAGCCGTGTCGGTCCCCGACGAGCTCGAGCGCGCTCGCCAGATGTCCTTCGCCTCTGGTGAGACGACGGCGAAGGAGCTGCTGCTGTCGCTGATGCCGAAGATCGAGGCGACGGACCGGGATGACTGGATGATGGAGGCCCTGGCCCAGCTCGGCGAGCTCTACCTGGCGCGGACGGCGTACGAGGGTGTGCGTGAGGGCGCCCGACGAATCCGAGAGTGCCTGTCCATCTACTCGACGATCCTGGCGGGCACGGCGGCGCCGGACGTGCTCGAGAAGCTGACGATGACGACCCCCGACGTGCGGCACATGATCCGCAGATACGGACGCCGGGCAGGCTTTCTCGAGACGGGTCTGGCCGCCGCGACCGGCGACCACGAAGGCGCTGCGGTCGCGCTCCTGGCCCTCGATGACGGGGACGACGAATTCGGCGACCTCGCCGACGAGCACTCCTACCTGCTCACGTATGCGCGCATCGTGTGCGCGAACGCGCTGTGCGAAGACGATCTGCACGTGCGGTCCGTTCCACTGTGGGAGGCGGTGATCCAGCACGTCCGGGCATCGACCGGCACCGGTGAGGCCGCCGACAACCTACGCGTGCTCGGTGGCATTGGGTACGCCAGATTCTGCATCGAAACCGGCAGGCTCGACCAGGCGGAACCGTGGCTGCGGCGGGCGGGCGCCCGGGCCGAAGCGCGTGGGTGGGAGTTGGCCACGGCGCGAACGCAATTGGAGCGCGGAGCCGCCAGCTGGCAAATGGGCGACCGCGTGACCACCGAACGGCTGATGTACCAGGCCTACCCGGTCATCGCACGATACGCCCGCGCCGACGACGTCTCCAGATGTTGGCTCTTCTTCGGCCTGACCAGGATGTCGGCAGGCGGACTCAAGGTCGCCGACGAGTGTTGGGAAAACGCCGAGCGTCACTGGCGCGAACTCGGCAAGCCGTTGCAGATCCACCGGATTCTGCTTCAGCGCAGTTGGATCGCGATCTTCCGCGGCCGTCATGCGGAAGCCGTCGACATGGTCTCGCAGGCACGCGCGTGCCTGGACGCCTCACCGCGCAGCAGTTGGCTGGCCTACGCCAGGCTCGACGACCATCTAGGCAACGTGTGGCGAGCGGAAGCCCTAGCCGACCTCGGCTTCGACGGTGCCGGGGATCCGAGCGAGGACTGGGATGCCGCGGAGGCCAGGTACCGCGCGGGGTCGACTGTGACGCGTGCGGAGCCGAGCACCCCGCGGTACGGCGCCGCGATGGAGAAGCTGGAGCGGGCCGCGGAACTCAAGGTGCCTGCCTCCCTGGCCGTCGACTCGGTGCGGTACTCGATCGGCGACGCCGAGGCCAGGGCTCAGTGGGCCACCTGTGTGTCGGCGCCGCTGCTCGCGGGCGCCTTCGCCGTCGCGTGGGAGTGGGAGAACGCCGATCTGCTGAGCCAGCTCGTCGAATACCACAGTGCCCGAGGAACGTTCACTGCGGCGCCTTCGGACACTGCGCCGACCGAGTGGTCCAGCGTCTTCACCGCGGCGGCCCCGATCACCGACGTCGACGAACTCGCCCTGGTGGCTGCCGGTCCGCCCGTGACGGACGGCACCGGGCTCACCCGGTTGGGGCCGCTGCCTCCCCTTCAGATGGACCCGACCACCGGCCCGGTGCTCGACCACTACCGGGACCTGGCACTGCAGCGCTACGGCCAGTGCGTCACCGCGGCCGAGTCCGCATGGGCGACGTGGCCCTGAGCAAGAGCGAGCGCCCGGCCCTGGTCCTGCGTTTCGCGGACGTCGGGGTCGCGACCTACGCCAGCCTGCGGGTCGTCGGCGAACCGTCGCAGACGGTCACCTGGGTGGTCGAGGAAGCGCTCATCCGCGTAGCACTGGACGAACTCGCGGGCGCACTCCCGGAGCCGGCGGTGGGGGAGTCCATCGCCGAGGCGGTGGACAGGGCGCTGACGGCCGGGCCGCTGGCCAGCCTGGAGACCGAAGGGGCTCTCGCCCAACGCCTCGGGACGGTGCTGCTGTCCGATCCGGCCTGGCAACTGCTGCTGCAGTACGTGTCGAGCCCCCGCGCCGTGCTCTTCGTCTCGCCGTGCGCGAGGTTGGCCCGCGTGCCGTGGGGTCTACTCGCTCTGCCTGCCGTCCTTGGGTCGGTGGGACATCGGCTGGTGGAACTCGTCGACGTGCTGATGGCCATTCCGCCGAACATCGTCAACGCACCTCGACCCCGCACGAGGTGGACCGGGCGTCGTTCCCGCCCGCCGCTGCTGATCCTCGACCCGAGGGTGCCAGGGCAGCGGGCGGACTCGACCCTGGGATCGGTCCTCGGCCGGCCGACACCGGAGAGCACACTGGTGCGCTACTTCGCAGACGTCGTTGCACGCCAACGGGTTCTGCCTGCCGTCAGCGCCTCCGCCGAGCTGTTCCGCCGGACCGACGCCGACCGTGACTGGTTGGCCAAGATGTTGGCCGAGGAGCCGGCGCGCCTGTTGTACGTCGGTCACGCCAGTGCCGCGGAGGACCGGGCGGGGCGCGCGGATCAGGCCTCGCTGCATCTTGCCGAGGAAACCCCTCTGACGGCGGCGACCATCATGTCGCGGCGCATGCCAATGCCGCCCCGGGTGGCACTGCTCGCGTGCGCGTCGGGCGGCGACTACCGGTTCGACGAGGCGACGGGACTCGTGGCGGCGATGATCCTGAGTGGTGCCGAATTGGTGACGGCGACGCTCTGGTCGTTGCCGACGACGGCGGGGTACCAGCAGTTCACCGGCGGTACGGTCGATCCGATGGCCGACCTAGTGACCGCCGTCGACCGGGCGCACGGCGACGACGAGGGCGGATGCGCTGTCAATCGGTGGCAGCGAGAACGCATGCGGCAGTGGCGCTCCGGCGACCCGACGGCGAGCCCGCTGTACTGGGCCGCGCTCGTCACGTTCGCGGTCGACGGCGCGCGCTGAGCAGTCAACCGGGCGGTACGCAGACGGCGACCGAGGATTCGTCGTCGGTGCGGTAATAGGCGTCGATCACACACCCCGGAGCGACCCCGTCCAATGCCGACTCGGGCACCAGTGCAGTCTCCTGGGCAGGAAACTGTCCCCCCGCCGGACGACGGACCATGAGGTCGAGTTCGACCTCCCGGTAGTCCTCGCGCGCGGCGCCTGTCGCCCTCATCGCGGTCACGACGCCACTGGACCTGGTGCCGTTCCTGATCAGGTCCAACTGCCCCTGGGTCACCAGGCCCTTGTGAACCAGCATCTGGTCGAAGGCCGAGCGGACAGCAGCCATGTCATCTGCGAGCGAGAGTTGTTCGCGTGCAGCCGGATCGAATGTCACCAACAGCACAACACCGGGTCGTAGCGCGGCGAGGGGCGCCTCGCCCGCGTGCTGGCGCAATCTGCCGACGAAGCGCAGCCCCGAGATGCTCTCCACGTCGATGGTGATGGGCCCGTCGATGGCGCGCACGGTGCCGATCCCGACCGCTTGCCGCGGCCGGTGTCCTTCGGGGGGCGCGGCGGGTGCGCTGGTGGCACGCGAGAGCGGTCCACACAGCGCAGCACCGATCGCGGCGGAGATCAAAATCACGATGGCGGTCAGGAGAACGTCGGACATGCCACCAGGTTGCGGGGGCGCCGCGACTACCGAACCCAACTTTTCAGGGTCCAAACCGAGACGCCCGGCCTATCCTGAGCGGATGACCACGGCTCGACGCCTGGTGTCCGTTGGGGCCACCCGCGAGGCACTTGCACTGCCTCGTCGTGCCGTGATCGACGAAGCGTGGCGCGCGATCGGCCAGGGGGTCGAGGTATTGAGCGGCGCCGACGGTGCCCCGCTGCGACGCACCGTCAAACGGATCCTCGATCCGCTGGTGCTTCGGTTACGTTCCAATCCGCAGTACTCGGCGCCCGTGGTCACCGCTGACGCCGCCGCGTCGATGCGCAATCTGATTATCGACCATGCGCCGCATTTGCGTTCTGCCGCTGCCTGGTTCGCGGTACTCAAGGTGGAGCGTCGCAGGCTGAGGATCACCACCGGCAATGCGCAGGAACTCTACTTTCCGGTGTGCTTCGAGCTCGCGGTGACCAGGGGCGCACCCGCCGAGGGGGATCGCGACACCGCCGAGTCGATACTTCGTGGGGTTCACGACGACCGCGACCGGACCGCCATCGAGGTCCTCAACCGGTACGTGGACGGCGAGCAGGTGGTGGCCCAGCTGTCTCGTCAGCTCGAGCGCAGCTGGCGCGACGTGCGGCCCGGTGACACCATCGCAGGACCGTTCCTCGCGGGTCTCACCACGGTTCTCGGCGCCGCCGACGGGCACACCGCCGCAATGGCGAGGCAACGGGTGTGGTCGGCGCTGGTGGCGGACGCCACGCCCTACAACTTCGGCGCGCGGGCACATGCCGAATTCGTGGACCTACCGTGGTCGATCGTCGACATCGGGCTGAGTTCGGTTGCCCCGCAACCACCCCCGCCGGTGCAGTCGGGCGCCGACATCGAGCTCCCGCTCAATCGCAGCGTCGTCGATCGCGTCAGAGCCACGTTGCGACGTGGACTCGACCGCGACGAACTACCCGACATTCCGCTGCTGTGCGCCGAAGAGGTGGACCGATCGTGTGCGCCATGGGGCCTGCTCGCCGAGGACGTCCAGGCGACGCTGGTCGCGGGTATCGAGGTTGCGGTCGATCTCGCGCCGTTGCGTGATGACACCGCCGCCAGGTACGCGCTGGCCTGCAGCATCCAGACGCGGCTGCGCAAGGAGGCCTACGTCCTGCATGCGCGCCGCTACCTGGTCGCGGGCGGCCCGATCCATCCCCGCCAGCGACAGGTGGTCGACGATCTGTCCGACTTCGCGCGGCCCTATCTCAGGCGGTTGTGGGCCCGCCTGCACGGTCGCGACGTATGGCAGGAGCCGTGCGGCGACGTCGACGACGTGCGGTCCCTGCTCGTGGGAGTCGCCCGTTCGGTGAGTCTCGACCATCGCCAGCGCATCAAGTCGATGCTGGAGCTCCAGGAATTCGAGGTGGTCTGGTGAGACTCGTGGCCGACTCGGGTGTCTGGACTTCTGGGCCGGCCGTGGCGGCGGTCCCCGCCACGGCGGTGCTGGAGGTCAGCGGTGCGGTCCTGGCCTGGACGGTCGACGACCCGAACGGTGCGGCCGCCACCACGTTGACGGTCACCGACGTCGTTGCCGCCGACTGGCTGTGGCGCGTCCTCGGACCGGCCGGCCACGCGGCGATCGTGGCTGGAGCCGAGCTGGCCGAATTCAATCTGCTGCCGGGCGCTTTCGAACCACTGCGGCGCCTCGCCGTAGGGCTTTGGATGCGCCGCTGGTGGCCGGAGAGTCGTCGGGACGGGATCGCACGGCTCGACCGTGCCCTGCTCGACGGTGAGTTGGCGGTTCTCACCGAGTCGGCGCAGGAGTTCTTCACCGAGGACACCTTGGATTCCGACGTCGAAGGGCTTCTCGCACCGCATCAGGTGGCTCTGCTCGCACTCGAGCGGGACGGTGATCCCCGCGTCGTCGAAATGGTGCGGGTGTGTGCGGAGCTCGCGGCCGGGGTCGGTGCGTGGTTGGCTGCGGAAATACCTGTGCGGCTTGCGGATTCAGTCGATCGGCGCCGTTCCGACTTTGCGCTCGCGGCCGGGGCGGAACGCAGTCGGGCCTCGGGGGCCATCGCCGGCGGCGTCGGGTCGGTCGACTGGGTCGCCGTGCCAGCCGGGACCTTCGACGCCGCGGAGGACACGATCGTCTGGTCGATCGAATCCGCCGACTCGTCGGTGCTCGCGACGGTCCGCGTCGCGCTGACGGGCGCTGCGTCGGCACGCGGCATCGAGGTGCGGCTCCGCTCGGGCGACGTGACCGGCACCGGAGTCCTCGACGCCAACGGGACGGCCGCGATCGTCCTCGTGGGTCGGGGCGACGGGCCGTTGACCGAGAACCAGGCATGGGACCACGACTGGTCGGCGACCACGGTGGCCATCGGGGCCGACGTGCCCGGTGAGGCTATGGCGATCCGGCAGCGTGTACGCGCCTTCGCCAGGGCGCGGCTGGCGCGCCCCGGGTCCGACGCGTTCCTCGCCGAGATCGTCGCCGCCGAGTCCGATTACTGAATGTGCGAGAGCCGGGGCCGCGGGCCGGGCAGGCCCTGCACGGGGATCGTTGGCGTGCCGATCCGACCCGCCAGCCACGGAAGTGCGGCAGCGAACGCGCGGTCGGCGAAGGGCCAGTCGTGCTTCCCCGGTTGCGACACCACCGCGCAGTCGATGCCGTTGACGGCGCCGAGAGCGCACAGGGAGTTGGCTGCCGCCGCCTGATCGCTTACGTGCGCCGCGGCGTCCTTGCCACCGAGCCCGGTACCACGCTTGTTGACGGCGTTCACCACCGTCGGACCCGCCGAGGGAGCCGAGCCGTTGATGTCGAACCACGCGGACAGACCGCGGTACGGGCCGTGCTTGGTGATGACGCTCATCGGGTCGAAGGCGGCGTAGGCCGCGGCGTTGCCGCCGAAGAGCCGCTCGATGGTCTGCTGCTTGTTTCCCGAGTTCGGCGCGGCGTCACCCGCGATGTCCTCGAACGTGCTGAACATGTCGGGGTGCATGGTCGCCAGGTCGACCGCACACGTCCCGCCCATCGACCATCCGACGAGACCCCAATTCGCCCTGTCGGCGCTCACGCGATAGTTCGCCTCCATGAACGGGACCACGTCCTTGGTGAGGTGGTCGGCGGAATTGCCGCGAGATCCGTTGACGCATTCGGTGTCGTTGTTGAACGCGCCGCCGGTGTCGACGAACACGAGGACAGGCGCATTGCCGCCGTTGGCCGCGGCGAAGTCGTCGACGGAGTTGATCGCATTGCCTGCGCGCAGCCAGTCACCGGGTGTGTTGAACTCGCCGCCGATCATCATCAGCGTGGGCAGGTGGGGTGCCGGGTCCGTGGCGAAATAGGCGGGTGGCAGGTACACGAGCTCGCCGCGGTGCTTGAATCCCGAAGCGGTGGAGCCGATGTTGACGGGAACCACCACGCCCTTGGCGGGAATCTGGTGCTTCTGCTCCATCGCTACCACGGTCGTCTGATCGGTCTGATCGGGAAGCGGCCCCGCCGTGAGCTGGTTCCAAGCGGTCTGGACGGTGGGAAAGTAGCCGACCCACAGATTGAGCGCCAACGCGGCGCACAACAGGCTCAGTGGCAGACCCGCGAGGGACACCGCGCGACGCCACCATCGAGCACCGGGCCATCCGACGGCGACGACCACAACAGCAATGCCGGTAAACGTCAGCCAGATCCACAGCAACTTCGGAGCTGGGTCGTCGGCCAGTCCCTGCGACGAGATCAACCAATGGGACGTCACCGCAACGGCGATGCCGACCATGGCCGCCACGGGCAGCCACACCAGCCGCCAACGGCGGGTGCGCCAACCGATCGCGGCCAACAGGACGACCACGGTGACGGCCTGAATCGTCAAGGGCAACCAACCGTGCATCAACGAGAGATGCTGTTGCCGAAAGTCGCCGGCTGCGGACCACTGTGTCACGACGATATCGTGGACGGCGTTCCTGGTGGTCGGCTGTGAACCGGTGCTGGGGGTCCCCGCTTGCGGGGGAGAGCGAAGCGACTCGGAGATCGACAGAGCCTACCGTGGCTTGGCCAGCGGGAACGGCAACGTCTCGCGGATACTGCGGCCCGTGATCAACATGACCACGCGGTCGACCCCCATGCCGAGGCCACCGGTTGGCGGCATCGCATACTCCATGGCCTGGAGGAAGTCCTCGTCGAGCTCCATCGCCTCGTGGTCGCCGCCGGCCGCCAGCAGCGACTGCTCCTGGAGCCTGCGGCGCTGCTCGACGGGGTCGGTCAGCTCGCTGTACGCGGTGCCGAGTTCCACGCCCCACGCCACCAGATCCCACCGCTCCGCGACCCCGGGCAGGCTTCGGTGGGGTCGCGTGAGTGGCGACACCGACGTCGGGAAGTCCTTGTAGAAAGTCGGATCCTCGGTGCGGTCCTCGACGAGGTGCTCGTACATCTCCAGGACGACCGCGCCAGCGTCCCAGTGAGTCTGGTACGGAATCTTCGCGGCGTCGGCGAATCGACGCAGGGTCGGCAGATCGGTATCGGTGTCGACGTGTTCACCCAGGGCCTCCGACACCGCCCCATGCACGGTCTTCACCGCCCATTCACCCGAGATGTCCACCGGTTCGAGACTGCCGTCATCCCGCGGTCGCATGACCACGTGTGAGCCGTTGGCCGCCAGTGCGGCGTTCTGAATCAGTTCTCGGCAGCCGCCGATCCACACGTTGTAGTCGGCGTGCGCCTGATAGGCCTCCAAGAGGGTGAACTCCGGGTTATGGCTGAAGTCCACGCCTTCGTTGCGGAAGGCCCTTCCCAGTTCGAAGACCCGCTCGACCCCGCCGACGCACAGCCGCTTGAGATAGAGCTCAGGGGCGATCCGCAGATAGAGCGCGAGGTCGTAGGCGTTGATGTGCGTCACGAACGGCCGCGCATTCGCGCCGCCGTGGATCTGCTGCAGGATCGGTGTCTCGACCTCGAGGAAGTCCTTGGCGAACAACGTCTCCCGGATGGCCTGCAGAACGTGGCTGCGAGCCCGGATCAGGTCACGAGACTCGGTGTTGATCGCCAGGTCGACATATCGGGTGCGGACCCGCGCCTCCTGGTCGGTCAGACCCTTCCACTTGTCGGGCAGCGGCCGCAGGCACTTGCCGATCAACCGCCAGCCGTCCACCAGCAGCGACCGAGTTCCCGAATTGCTGGCGCCCATGCTGCCCGTCACCTCGACGAGGTCACCGAGGTCGATGACATTGGTGAAGTCGGCAGTGCTGCCCTCGCTCAGGCGCGAATTGTCGAACAGCAGTTGTACTTCGGCGGACCAGTCGCGTAGATCGGCGAACAGAACCGAGCCGTAGTCGCGCATCCGCAGCACCCGGCCGGACACCGTCACGGTGTCCTCAGCTGCCGCCTCGAGGGCCTGCGCGACGGTGTGGCTTGGGGCCCTGCCGACCGGGTAGGCGTCGATACCGTTGTCCTGCAGGGTCTTCAGCTTGGCCATCCGCACCCTGACCTGTTCGGGCAGCCGGTGCACGACGTCATGCTTCGCGCCTTCGATCTCGAGCCCGGTGAGGTCGGGGGCGCTGCCATCATGTTGCAGTCTGCCGGAGTTGACCAGCGTCTGCGGCGCGGAGATGTGTTGTCCCGTGTGTTGTTTAGTGCGATGACTGAACGGCAGCACCAGGAAGCCCTCGGCGATCACCGACGCGATGCCGACGCGCGGGATCAGGCGGGCATCCTCGTAGCAGGCGAAGCGGGGCACCCATTCGGGCATGTACTTCATGTTCGATCGGTACAGTGTCTCCAGTTGCCACCAGCGCGAGACGAACACCAGCAGCGCGCGCCACAACCGGGCCACCGGGCCTGCGCCGAGTTGCGCACCTTCCTCGAAGGCCGAGCGGAACATCGCGAAGTTGAGCGAAATACGGGTGATGCCAATGGCTTCGCCCTGCAGGCACAGCTCGCTGACCAATAGCTCGTTGGTGCCGTTGGGCGACTGCGGCGACCGGCGCATGAGGTCGAGTGACACCCCATTGGTGCCCCATGGCACCAGCGACAGCATTGCCACGACGGCATCCTGCTCGTCTGCGTTTTCCTGGATGGCCTCGACCAGCATGCAGTCGCTGTCGGCCGGATCCCCGAGACGGCCAAGCGCCATCGAGAATCCACGTTCGGTCTCGGTGTCCCGCCAGTCGTCGGCCCGCCGGATGGCAGTGGCCATCTCATCCGGGGACAGGTCGCGATGGCGGCGGATGCGGACCGTCAGACCCGCCCGCCGCGCGCGGGTGACGGCCTGCCGGACGGGCTTCATGTCGGGACCGGACAGCTTGAACCCGTCCGGGTAGAGAATCGCCTCGTCGCCGAGTTCGACCGCGTTGAGGCCTGCCTCGCGGAACGCCTGTGCCGCCGTCGCACTCGCACCCATCACGCCCGGCGCCCACCCGTAGGACTCGCACAGCTGTAACCAGGCGCCGATGGCGGCGGGCCAGGCCCGCGGGTCGCCGAGGGGATCGCCACTGGCAAGACACACGCCGACCTCGACGCGATAGGTGATCGCGGCCCGGCCGTTCGGCGCGAATACCACGGACTTGTCGCGCCGGGTCGCGAAGTACCCGAGCGAGTCGTTCTTGCCGTACAGCTCGAGCAGCCCGCGGATCGCCGACTCGTCCTCACCCGTCAGCGCGTTCTCGGCCCGCTGAGACTGGAACAGCACGACGGCGGCCGCCATGAGCGCCACCGCGCCGAAGAGGCCGAGCAGCGCATTGACGAAGACATGCGGATGATGACCGGAGAAGGCGTCGGCGTCGACGCCTGCGAACACGACCACGCGGTTGGCTGCGTACGGCAGGCGCTCGTCGCGATCCAGCGAGCCGGGGAACATCTCGAGCAGGCCCCACCCGATCAGGATGCCGATCGCCATTCCGGCGGTCAGCGCAGCGGCGGCCTTGAACAGCGCGCCGCGCCGCACCTTCGCCCAAAACTCCTTGCGGGCCAGTACCAGGAAGGCAATCGCGGCGACGTGGAAGACGAGGCCGATGACTTCGCCCACATCCTCCATGACCGATTCCGGCCCGGTGGACAGATCGCCCACGTTCCAGCCGATGGCCGCCACCATGTAGAGCAGCAGGATCCACCAGGCAGCGCTCTTTCGGGCCGCCAGCGCCGCAGCGAGCAGCGCAAGCACGAACGCCCAGGCGAAGCTGGTGTCGGGGAAGTTGAAGATGTAGTCGTTGACCCATTCGCGGGGGACCCTGATGACGAACCGCACTAGCGACGAGATGCTGGCGATCAGCGACAGCGTCGCGATGACGCCGACGATCCACCCGGCGGCGGCAGGCACCCATCGGAAACTCGAGGCCCGCTGCTGCTTGGGCATGGTCACCGTCATAGGCCGCGAGGATATTCGCTCAAACCGCAGAATGGTTGGGAGTGCGGCGGAGACACGGGCCTACCAGACCGGCCCGGTGTACTTCTCGCCGGGGCCGTGGCCGGGTTCGTCGGGAAATGCCGAGGATTCGCGGAATGCCAACTGCAGATTCTTCAAGCCGTCGCGGACCGGGCCGGCATGCGGTCCGAGGTACTCCACCGAGGCCTTCACCAGCCCCGCCAGCGCCGTGATCAGCCGTCGCGCCTCGTCGAGGTCGCGGTACGGGGACTCGTCGGGGTCGTCCGCCGACAACCCCAGCTTCTCGGCGGCGGCGCTCATCAACATGACGGCCGCCCTGGTGATCACCTCGACGGCGGGGATCTCGGCCAACTCTCGGGTGGGCGGTTGCGCCGCCGGTTCGGGTGATTCAGGAAACTGAGTCATGCCTGCTAGACTGGCACGCGCGACCGTCCCGGCGAACGCCAGGACAGCAAGTGGAGTCCCGCTCCCACCGTTGGCCACCTAGGTTCAACGGTCCGGTCACAGGCATCTTACGGTGCCTGTTCTGCGTATGACGCAGGCGGCGTGAGCCGTGATCGGTCGGCATCGGGCCCTGCAATGTGCAGGGCCTTTCGCTGATGGCTGGGCCCCGCCAAGACTACATAGGAGGCCCCATCAGCACTGAGACCCGCATCAACGAGCGCATACGTGTACCTGAAGTCCGCTTGATCGGACCAAACGGTGAGCAGGTAGGCATAGTGCGCATCGAAGATGCACTCCGCGTCGCCGCGGATGCCGATCTCGACCTCGTCGAAGTTGCACCAGCCGCCAAGCCCCCGGTCTGCAAGATCATGGACTACGGCAAGTTCAAGTACGAGACGGCACTCAAGGAGCGCGAGTCTCGCAAGAACCAACAGCAGACCGTCGTCAAGGAACAGAAGCTTCGACCCAAGATCGACGACCACGACTACGAGACCAAGAAGGGTCACGTCGTCCGCTTCCTCGAGGCCGGGTCGAAGGTCAAGGTGACCATCATGTTCCGCGGGCGCGAGCAGTCGCGGCCCGAGTTGGGCTACCGCCTCCTGCAGCGATTGGGCGCCGACGTCGCCGATTACGGCTTCGTCGAGACGTCCGCCAAGCAGGACGGTCGCAACATGACGATGGTGCTGGCACCCCATCGCGGAGCCAAGACCAAGGCCAGGGCGGCGCACGACGCTGCTGCGCCACAAGCGCAGCGGGCGGCACCCGCTCCCGCCCAGCCCGCGGCGGCTCCGCCCAGCGAAGCACCACCAACTCCATCCACGAACTGATCCATCACGAGAACCGAGGACTCAATGCCCAAGGCCAAGACACACAGCGGCGCGTCGAAGCGCTTCCGGAAGACCGGCACCGGAAAGATCGTGCGCCAGAAGGCCGGCCGCAGGCACTTGCTGGAGCACAAGGCGACCAAGCGCACGCGTCGGCTCGACGGCCGCACGGTCGTGGCGGCGAACGACGCCAGCCGCGTCAACAAGATGCTGAACGGCTGAACTGACACGCCTTCCTAGGCCCGACCTGACCCAACGAGATTTAGGAACACCCCCATGGCACGCGTGAAGCGCGCACTCAACGCCCAGAAGAAGCGGCGTACCGTCCTCAAGGCCTCCAAGGGCTACCGCGGCCAGCGGTCGCGGCTCTACCGCAAGGCCAAGGAGCAGCAGCTGCATTCGCTGACCTACGCCTACCGGGACCGCAAGGCCCGCAAGGGTGATTTCCGCAAGCTGTGGATCTCCCGGATCAACGCTGCGGGCCGCGCCAACGGCATCACCTACAACCGCCTGATCCAAGGCCTCAAGCTGGCTGGTGTCGAGGTCGACCGCAAGAATCTCTCCGAGATCGCCATCAGCGACCCGGCCGCGTTCACCGCGCTCGTCGAGGTCGCCAAGGCCGCTCTTCCCGAGGACGTCAACGCCCCAGCCGGCGAGGCCGCCTGAGCTTGGTCAGGGCTGGGGGTCCCCCCGCTTGCGGGGGAGAGCGAAGCGACCGGGCAATCGGTACCGGAGGGCGCGAGCCGCTCACCGAACGTTCGGCCCGCGTGGTCGCGGCGGCCAAGCTGCTGCGGCACGTGGGCCGTAAACGTTCGGGCCTCTTCCTGGCCGAAGGCCCCAACCTCCTCGGGGCCGCGCTTGCGAGAGGGCTCGTCGCCGACGTCTTCGCGACCGAAGTCGCGCTTGACCGGTTCGATGACCTCCTGGGTTCGAGGTCGGTCCACCTTGTCACCGACAAGGCGGCGAAGGTGTTGTCGGACACGGTGACTCCCGTCGGCCTTGTCGGGGTATGTACGATGCCCGAGGCCAGCCTGACCGACGTGCTCGACACTTCTCCGCGGCTGCTGCTGGTGGCAGTCGAGACCTCTGAGCCCGGCAATGCCGGCACGCTGATCCGGATCGCCGACGCCATGGGTGCCGACGCGGTGGTGCTCGCGGGGGAGAGCGTCGACCCGTTCAACGGAAAGTGTCTGCGCGCCTCGGCGGGAAGCATCTTCGCCCTGCCGGTTCTTTCAGCCCCAGACGCTCCCGCACTGGTGGCGGCACTGCGATCCGGGGGTCTGCGGGTGCTCGCGACGACGTTGGACGGCGAGCTGTCCCTCGACAGTCCTGAATTGGTAGCCGAACTGTCCACACCCACCGCCTGGTTGTTCGGCGCGGAGGCCCACGGGCTTGCAGCCGACGTGGCGGCGCTCGCGGACGCCCGGGTGCGAATCCCGATGCCGGGTAGCGCCGAGAGCCTCAACATCGCTGCGGCGGCGGCGATCTGCCTGTATCAGAGCGCCCGCGCTAACCGCTGAGAAGCCCGCGCGCCACATGGGTGATCTGCACTTCGTTGCTACCCGCGTAGATCATCAGTGATTTGGCGTCGCGGGCGAGCTGTTCCACCCGGTACTCGGTCATGTAGCCGTTGCCGCCAAACAGCTGGATGGCCTCCATCGCCACGTCGGTGGCTGCCTGCGAGCAGTACCACTTCATCGCCGAGGCCTCGGGCAGCGAGATCGAGGTACCCGCCTGGGACGCCTCGATGACGCGAAAGAGCATGTTGCGCACGTTCATCCGCGCCACCTCCATGCTCGCCAGCTTGAGCTGGATGAGCTGGAACTGGCCGATCTCCTGGCCCCACAACGTGCGCGACTTGGCGTAGTCGACGCAGAGGCGCAGGCATTCCTCGATCACCCCGAGGGCCATGGCGGCAACGCCGATGCGCTCGGCGGAGAAGTTCGACCGTGCGCTGTCGCGGCCGTCGCCCTTCTCGTTGTCCTCGGTCTCGCCCAAGAGCCGGTCCCGGCCCAGACGTACCTCGTTGAAGAACAGCTCGCCGGTTCGCGAGCTGCGAATCCCCATCTTGCGCAATGGCTTCGACTGAACGAAGCCGTCCATGCCCTTGTCCAGCACGAAGGTCAGCACCTTACGGTCGCGCTGGCACACTCCCGGGTCGCCCTCGTCCAGCTTCGCGTAGACGACGGTGACGTCGGCATCCGGCCCATTGGTGATGAACGTCTTCTGACCGTTGAGGACGTAGTCGTCGCCGTCGCGCACGACATATGACTTCATGCCCCCGAACGCATCCGAGCCCGAGTCCGCCTCGGTGATCGCCCACGCGCCAACCTTCTCGTACGTGACGAGGCTGGGCAGCCAGCGCTCCTGCTGCGCGAGCGTGCCGCGCGATGCAATGGTCGGCACCGTGAGGCCCAGGCTGACGCCCATGCCGGTGACCACGCCCATGCTGACCCGGCAGAGTTCACTGACCAGGACGAAGCCCATACCCGCCTGCTCGCTGCCGCCGCCGAACATGCCGCCCGACGACGAACCACCCGAGGAAGCGCCGCCGTCGCGCATCTTCGCGAATCGCTTCTCCAGCGACTCCTTGGCCATCGCATCGATGCCGAACGCGGAGAACAGCTTGCGGATGATCGGATAGGGCGGCATGTCGCCACTTTCGAGATCATCGACGTGGGGACGGATCTCCTTGTCGACGAATTCGCGAACCGCATCGCGCACGGCGACATCGACGTCAGACCATTCGAGCATGTGGTCAGGCAGCCTTTCCTGGCTTTTGCCCACTGCGCGCCGGGCGCAGGCCCGCGAGGGAGAAGGTCGTGTGCACCAGCGACCCGGCCCGTTCCATCAGTGACGACGGACGTGGCCCGCGCGGCCCGCCAGGAACGTAGTGCACGGGCAAATCTCGGCGATCACGCGGGGGACCCGTGAAGCTGGGCGCCTCGACCAATGGGGCATCAGCGGGGGAGCGGCCTGCCGCCCGCCGGTAGGCCGCCAAAGCCCTTGGGTGAAGCCGAATCTCGTCGGGCACCGCGACGAAGGCCAATTGGACGAACTTGCCGAACAGCCTCAGCACCACTTCATCGCCCGGTGTCCATCGCATGCCCGCCTTCTCGCGGACCGCGGGGTCGAAGAGACCCGCCGCGATCCAGCGCTGGCCGGCGACCATCGGCTTGAACAACTGGTCCCACAGGGGTGTCGGCATCGCGACGAACCACGGCTTGGGGATCCGGATCGAGAAGATGTCCACGGTGGCTTGGTTGATCTCGAGTTCGTCGCGGCACTTTGCCTCCCAGTACTCCTGGAAGTCGTCCCACGTCGCGGGCACCGGTCGCATGCTCATGCCGTACATGCGATACCACTGGACGTGTTCATCGAAGAGCTGTCGTTTCTCGGCTTCGGTCAGTCCGCCGCAGAAGTATTCGGCGGTCTTGATGATCAACATGAAGAACGTGGCGTGCGCCCAGTAGAAGGTGTCGGGATTGAGCGCGTGATAGCGGCGCCCCTCGGCATCGGTGCCCTTGATGGTTTCGTGGTATCCCCTGATCTGGGCGCCGGTCCGCGACGCGCGATCGCCGTCGTAGACCACCCCCATGATCGGGTAAACCGACCTCGCGACCCGCTGCAGCGGCTCCCGCAGCAGGATTGAGTGGTCTGTGACGCCCGCGCCGAGCTCCGGATACATGTTCTGAATCGCCCCGATCCAGACGCCGAGCATGCCCGTGCGGAGGTCTCCGAAGTACTTCCAGGTCAGCGAGTCTGGACCAAGGGGGTCGACGCCCTTGCGCGTCGAAATGCCGGCGGTCGCGGTCGTCGTCGATGTCGCGGTCATCGTGTCCTCGCAGAATTGAAGCGCCCACGGGTTGTCCAGCAAACATAATCTTGACAACGCGCGTTGTCCACCTTGTCGAGCGACGCGCCACCCATCGTTATCCGCCGGGCATCCGTCCTCCACACCGTCGTGACCAGCAGATTTTCCGGCACGTGTGGATTGTGAGGAATGTCCCAGGTCCGCCGTTCAAGATCATCCACCTGCGGCTTCGCAGGTCATGGCACCCAGCACCCGATTCCGTGATTGCCCGCCTTCAGACGGGACACCTAGGCTGACGGAGTGGATGTCGAATCGTTCGAGGAACGGTCCGGCGGGCAGGATCGCAGCGGACCGCTGTCATGGCTGAAGAACACCAACTACAGTCCCGATGTCATCGCCTTCGTGAGGCGTGCTCGCCGCGCGCTGCCTGGCGACCCGGATTTCGGGGATCCGTTGTCCGCGGCGGGCGTTGGTGGTCCGCAGGCCGCGGCCCGTGCGGCCGACCGGATCCTTGACCGGTATGCCGCGTCGCGCGAGGTGAGCCTGGCGGGTCTGCAGATCTGGCAGGCCCTGACCGAGCGCGTGTCCGGGCGGCCAGCCAATCGCGAGGTCACGCTGGTGTTCACCGATCTCGTCGGATTCTCGGAGTGGTCGCTGAGGGCAGGCGACGATGCCACGCTGAAGCTGCTGCGGCGCGTGAGCCAGGTGACGGAACCGCCGATACTGGAAGCCGGCGGACACATCGTCAAGAGGATGGGTGACGGCGCGATGGCGGTGTTCGCCGATCCCGCCACCGCCGTTGGAGCCGTCCTTGCTGCGCTGAATGCCGTCAAATCCGTTGAGGTGGGCGGTTATACACCGTTGATGCGGGCGGGCATCCATACCGGGAGACCCCAGCGGATCGGTTCGGACTGGCTCGGCATCGACGTCAACGTCGCCGCTCGGGTGATGAGCCGCGCCACCAGGGGAGGACTGGTCGTGTCGAACGTCACCCTGGAGAGAATCTCCGACGAGGACTTCGAATCGTTGGGCATCACGGCGAAACGCGTACGCAAGCAACTCTTCTCGGCAAAGGTTCCCGGAGTTCCCGACGACCTCACCATGTATTGGGTGAAGACTCGCAGTGATCTGCCAGGAGCGGATGCCGTGAACGGGGAGGCGTCGAGGGCATAGTCGGTCCCAATGGCGTTCGGACTGTTGTGTCGGTTGGCCCGGGTTCGGGTGACCATGGTCTACGCCATCTTGCTGGTGGCCGTCACCACGACGTTGCTGAAGCTCGGCCCGGACGTCCAGGGTCGGGTGTTGCAGCACGCCAGTACCAATCTGCACAACCTGAGCCATGGGCACGTCGGCACGCTTCTCGGCAGTGCCTTCGTGGTCGACGCCGGGCCGATGTACGTCTGGCTGCCGGGCCTGATCTGCCTGCTCGGAGCCGGCGAGCTCATCTGGCGTAGTGGACGACTCCTGGTCGCGTTCGCCGTCGGCCACGTGGGTGCCACTCTGCTGGTGGCGTCTGGACTCACCGCCGCGGTTCGGTTCGGCTGGCTGCCCGGCGCCGTCAGCAGGGCGATCGACGTCGGCACGAGCTACGGCGCGGCCTCCGTGCTCGGCGCCCTCACCCCGGCGGTACCCACGCGCTGGCGTCCGACGTGGATCGGATGGTGGCTTGCGGTCGCAGCGGTACTCATCGCCGGTGGCACGGACTTCACGGGCGTCGGCCACGTGGTGGCGCTGATTCTCGGCATGGTGGTGGCGACTCGCTTCGGCCGTCCGCGACGGTGGACGCCCGCACGGGTGGCGCTGCTCGCCGTCGGCGGGTCATTCGGCTATTCGATCCTGGTCGGCAGCGAGGGCGCGATGGTCTTGGCGGCGGCCGCCGGTTTGGCAGGCGGTGCGCTGGGGACGGTGGTCACGCTGCTCCATTCACTCCTTCATCCACAGTCGCCGATTCATCGACAGGAGGCGGATTCGCGGGTGCCGACGGTCGGTCGCCGCGAATAGATTCGTACACATGTGTGGGTGGCGCGGGTGGAGACTGCGGCAGCAGATCACCTCCGCCGCGGAGGGGAAAGAACCACGTCGACCCTCACGCGTTGCGGCCCCACCAGAGCCAGGCGGGAGCTTGCCACCTCAACTGCTGGTGCCGAAAGACAGAATCGTCGCCGGTATTTCAGGCCTGAGCACCGGCCGCCTGGTTTGCGTCTCGGTTGGCAGGAGATTGTTTGATCCCGGATGTCAGTACGAGAACCGACAGCACGATGGCAGCGAGAAGCAGCGCTGGGACATCTCCCCACAGATGTCCCATGTGGTGACCGCCGCCGAATGATTGCACCGCCATGATCGCGGCGTGGACGAGGCTCGAGCACACGGTGAACCAGATGAGGCTGATATTGGCCTCAGGACGACGAGCCGCGTTCCACAGGAAGATGCCCAGCGTCGCGTACAGGCCGACGATCATCATGAAGTAGTCGGACTGGTAGGGAGCGCCGGGATGCCACGCCCACCCCGACGGCCACACCATGGCTAGCGGGTAGAGAAGAATCATCACCGCGCCAAAACCGACGAGCGCGATCTGAAGAAGTCTGTAGCTGTATGAGGATGCCATTGCGCGCTCCAAGAGATATGGGCCTTTGATACGGCGTTGCCAGGATCTCCACGTCGATAGTGAAATGACGGTACGCCGTGTCGCCCCGGCTCAGACTCGATTGAGCCGAACCCCGAGACGGTCGTTGCATCGTCGTCCGACTAGGTCATCGGCCGGCCCACTCCTGGGTTGACTGCTTCGACCGTACGCGTTGCGGCGCAACCAGAGTCAGGCGCTGCCACACTGCCTCGTGATCATGGCCGATGCCGCGATCGCCTACGGGTGACCTCGTCGAGCAGCCTCGTTGTCCCGCATCGCGACTAAGTACGCTCATCCGATCGAAGGTTTGATGGCGCAAGCGGAGAGCACCACGCCACGGGCGCGCTGCGGCTGACGCCCTGACGGCGCCTCGCAAAATGGCTTGCCGAGCGGTCGCCCTGGGGGCCGAAGAGTGCATTATTAGTCGCAGGCGTCAATTGAGGACCCGGGGGGGTTTCAGCATGGCATGTACGTGATCGCCGGAACCTTTGCCGTTCTGTGCGCCCAGCGCTACCGAGACCCCATCCGCATCACGCTCAATCACCCCGCGCAACGACGTCTCATAACAGGCGTTGACCGAAGCAACGCCGACGTCGTTCGCGCACAGAACGACACGGTCAATACCACCTCACTCAACGCTGTTGCAGGCCACGTCTGCACCCGCTCAGCCAATCTGCTCCAGGCCGAGGACCTCGTATCCGGCGAAAGGCCATCAACGTGCAACCGCGCCCAAGAGCCGGGACGGGGTCGACCAGGAGAGGGGGAGATGAAGCGGTGGGACTGAACACACCTTGGGGCCATTCTCCGGTGCAAGGGAATGACGTGGATGCCGAGCCGTTGTCCGGCGACTACGTCGAGAAGATGTTCACGACGGCTGGTGCCGGAACGAACAACATGGTGGATTACTTCGACAGAATGTCGCACGGCACGTCGAGCTCGCGCGGAGCGCCGCGATGGCCAACGGCGTGAATCTGAATGGGTTTCCGCGTGGTGTGGTCCTGATGAACCTTCCAAGGCGTGCTGTTCGGCCAAACGGGGGGTTGGGCTGCTGTCTGCGACGGCGGCAACTGTCAACCGTGCTGGCTCGGGCAGGAGATGGCCACCCGTACGGTCTGGAACACTCACGCCGAAGCCGGTTCACTGGCCGACTACCAGGACGCGCGGGACATCATGAGCACCCTCAATGGGTGCTTCATGGAACCTGGCGGTCCGTACGGAGTTTTTGGTCCAGGCCTGAACGCGGCCAACATGCGCGGCCGCGGTTGGCTCGATCGGTCTCGCGTACTCACCATTGACTCGACGAAGAGGCGATTCCCGCGAACCGTTCAGCTCAGGCCGCTGCATGCCCGCGAGCTTCCCGGCTATCTTGCGCTCGAGATCGACGACTACATCATCGAATTCCGTGACGTACGTGGGTGGGATGTGGCGATGCCCTGGCCGGCCGTCTTCGTGCACACCTTCGATGACAATCATTCGTACCTCGAGCAGAACAAGGACGGCAAAGAACAACTGCTCGTCGGTGACTCGTGGGAGTTGGGGAGCGAGGGCATGACTGACCTGCCCTATACGCGTGTCTTCATCGAAGCCATCGACACCACGAATCGCACTGCGACCCTGACTCTGACGCACAGGGGCGGCCGATCGTTCCCTCAATACGTCGGCGGCTCCCGCGGCATTCCATGGGTAGACGGTGGAGGGTTCGTTGGCGGCTCCCTAGGCACTCCATGGGTAGACGGTGGAGGGTTCCTCGGGGGTTTCGGAAGCCAATCGATCCATGTGCAACCAGGAGACGACCTCGTCGAGGTAGCAGACCAGCTAGTGGCGTTCAAGTCCGTTGAGAATTTGCAGTACGGTCCAGCTCGTGACGCTGTCCAGCGAGCAGCGATGGAACAGCTTGCGCACTTTGCGGAACACAGCTTGGACGCCTCAATGGTGGCAATGTCCGCACGCCTGCTGAACTTTCACCGGGCAACGACATCTCGTTCGAGCAACCTTCATAGCCGCTGCCGTTCGCCTCACGTCGTCGGCCGCGGCCAATCCTGCTGCGCCACCCTGTGTTTGCGCGGGCGTAGACGGTCGAGAATCAATCTGAGCGGTGGCCAGTTCGCCCGTCCGCGCCGCGTCACCGCATATGCCGTCAGGACGACGCTCGGATCCGTGAGTCGCAAGACCTTGATGCCGACTCTGGTGGGCCGGTTCAACGGCAACAGTCCAACGCCGTAGCCGCCGAGAATGAGGTCCTCGACCAGGTCGAGGCTGTCGATCTCGTGGGCGATGCGCGGTGTGAAGCCGGCCAGGCCAGCCAAGGTGCGGACTGCGCCTTCGTCAGCCGTGTTGCGTGAGTTGACGATCCAGGTGGAGTTCCGGTGGGTGCGCAGGTCGGCGACGTCGTCGGTACTGCCGTCATCGGGAACCCCCAACCCCCATGGGCTTGACCACAAGGCGTGCGCATCCAGAACGGAGTCGGGGGAGGCGGGGGCCAAGTTGTAGTCGTACGTCAGTGCGAGGTCCAGATCGTCGTCGACGAGGAGACGGAACGCTTCACTGGGCTCGTATTCGCTGATGCGGACGTCGATGTGCGGATGCTCGGAGGCAAGCTCACCGAGGATCGGGAGCAGCG
Source organism: Mycobacterium sp. (assembly GCF_032162605.1). GTDB lineage: Bacteria > Actinomycetota > Actinomycetes > Mycobacteriales > Mycobacteriaceae > Mycobacterium. The sequence goes on from NZ_JAVROT010000107.1 coordinate 21,344, forward strand.
ACACGCGAACGCCGGTGGCGAAGCCGCCGACGCGGACGGTGCCCACCGGTTCGGCTTCGGGATTGAGATCCGCTCGAGCCGCGTCGACCGCGGCCAGTATGGACACCGCGTGGTCGGCCAGCCGTCGGCCGGCCGGCGTGAGACGCACCCGCCGTCCGTCGGGCTCGATGAGCTGCTCCCCGGTCTCCTTGGCCAGAGCGGAGATCTGTTGAGACACCGTCGACGTGGTGAGGTTGAACGCCTCGGCCACTCGCCGCATCGAGCCAAGCCTGGAGAGCGCTAACAGGAGACTCAGTCGCCGCGTGTCCACAACGGCATTGTCCGCGATTCATGAACGGATCGAGTGCGATCGACCGATATGCCGGCACGATCAGCTGGACCGCTGTGATCTGCATCTCAAACTGAGACGGAAATGAGGCAGCTCACCGGGTTCCATGGGTCTCGCATCGCCCCCAGCCCGGCGGACGAATGGCCCATCTATCAGGAGGCTCGAGTTGAGCAGACAAAGCCTGACCAAGGCGCACGCGAAGATCAGCGAACTCACGTGGGAGCCGACGTTCGCAACCCCGGCCACCAGGTTCGGCACCGACTACACGTTCGAGAAGGCGCCGAAGAAGGATCCGCTCAAGCAGATCATGCGGTCGTACTTCCCGATGGAGGAGGAGAAGGACAACCGCGTCTACGGAGCCATGGACGGCGCCATCCGCGGCAACATGTTCCGGCAGGTGCAGCAGCGCTGGCTCGAATGGCAGAAACTGTTCCTGTCGATCATCCCGTTTCCCGAGATCTCGGCGGCCAGGGCGATGCCGATGGCGATCGACGCGGTGCCCAACCCGGAGATCCACAACGGGCTCGCCGTGCAGATGATCGACGAGGTACGGCACTCGACGATTCAGATGAACCTCAAGAAGCTGTACATGCACAACTACATCGATCCCGCCGGTTTCGACATGACCGAGAAGGCATTCGCGAACAACTACGCGGGCACCATCGGCAGGCAGTTCGGCGAGGGGTTCATCACCGGCGACGCCATCACGGCGGCCAACATCTACCTGACCGTGGTCGCCGAAACCGCCTTCACAAACACTCTCTTCGTGGCCATGCCCGACGAGGCTGCCGCCAATGGGGACTACTTGTTGCCGACGGTGTTCCACTCGGTGCAGTCAGACGAGTCCCGACACATCTCCAACGGCTACTCGATTCTGCTGATGGCGCTGGCCGACGAACGCAACCGCCCCCTGCTGGAGCGCGATCTGCGGTATGCGTGGTGGAACAACCACTGCGTGGTCGATGCCGCAATCGGTACCTTCATCGAGTACGGAACCAAGGACCGTCGCAAGGACCGCGAGAGCTACGCCGAGATGTGGCGGCGGTGGATCTATGACGACTACTACCGCAGTTACCTTCTGCCACTGGAGAAGTACGGTCTGACCATTCCGCACGACCTGGTCGAGGAGGCGTGGAAGCGCATCACCGAGAAGGGTTACGTGCACGAGGTTGCACGGTTCTTCGCCACCGGTTGGCCGGTCAACTACTGGCGCATCGACACCATGACCGACACCGACTTCGAGTGGTTCGAGGACAAGTACCCGGGCTGGTACTCCAAGTTCGGCAAGTGGTGGGAGGCGTACAACCGGCTGGCGTACCCGGGCCGCAACAAGCCCATCGCCTTCGAGGAAGTCGGCTACGAGTACCCACATCGCTGCTGGACGTGCATGGTGCCCGCCCTCATCCGCGAGGACATGGTCGTCGACAAGGTGGACGGCCAATGGCGAACGTACTGCTCGGAGACCTGCCACTGGACGGACGCGACGGCGTTCCGCGACGAATACGAGGGCCGGCCGACGCCGAACATGGGGCGGCTCACGGGCTTCCGCGAGTGGGAGACGCTGCACCACGGCAAGGATCTCGCCGACATCGTCAGCGACCTCGGCTACGTCCGTGACGACGGCAAGACCCTGGTCGGTCAGCCGCATCTGAACCTCGACCCGAGGAAGATGTGGACGCTCGACGACGTTCGCGGCAACACGTTCAACAGCCCGAACGTCATGCTCAATCAGATGACCGACGACGAACGGACCGCGCACGTCGCGGCCTACCGCGCAGGCGGAACGCCGGTCTGATCACGACCCGGTGGGTGGCACCAGCGCACGTCGCGGTGCCACCCGCCGTCACCAACCAGAAAGCAGCGCCATGGCGGAATCGCACAAGATCAGCTTCGACCCGGTGGACATCGACATGGAGGTGAGCGAGGACGAGAACATCCTCGACGCCGCCTTCCGGCAGGGCATCCATCTCATGCACGGCTGCCGCGAGGGCCGCTGCTCGGCCTGCAAGTCCTACGTTCTCGACGGCGACATCCAGATGGAGAACTACTCGACGTTTGCCTGCAACGACTCCGAGGTCGACGACGGCTATGTTCTGCTGTGCCGGTCACATGCGTTCAGCGACTGCACCATCGAACTGCTGAACTTCGACGAGGACGAACTCCTCGGCGGGATCCCCATCCAGAACGTCCGGACCCGAATCGCCGCGATAGAACCCATGACCCGTGACATCGTGTCCCTGCGGCTCACTCCGATCGAGCCCGCCACCTTCGAGTTCAAACCCGGCCAGTACGCCGATCTGCACATCCCGGGAACTGAGGAGCACCGGTCCTTCTCGATGGCGACCACCCAGGCGTCGACCGACGAGGTCGAGTTCCTGATCAAGAAGTATCCCGGGGGCAAGTTCTCAGCGCTGCTGGACGGTCAGCTCAGCGCCGGCGACGAACTCTCGCTGACCGGCCCCTACGGGTCGTTCACGCTCAAGGAAGGTCACGTGCTGCCCGTGGTCTGCATCGGCGGCGGTGCGGGGATGGCGCCGATCCTGTCGCTGCTGCGCCACATGAACCAGAGCGAGAACACTAGGCCGGTGCGGTTCTATTACGGAGCACGCACCGCGGCGGATCTGTTCTATCTCGACGAAATCCTGCTACTCGGAAAGGGTTTGGCCAACTTCGAATTCGTGGCCTGCCTCTCCGAGTCTGCCGACGACTCGGTACCTGACTCGATCACCGTTGAGGAAGGCATGGTCACCGACGTCGTGGCCCGCTACGAGGCCAGCATCGGCAAGACCGAGGTGTACCTGTGCGGACCGCCGCCGATGGTCGATGCTGCGCTCGACTTCCTCGACAGCAGCTCAGTGCCCAAGGACCAGGTCTTCTACGACAGCTTTACCAGCCCACTCTTCAGCTAGCCGAGAGGAATCACATGTCCGCCCCCGAGAAGCCCAAGGAACGCAGTTTCCCGACGATCGAGTTCACCGACTCCGAGGCCGGTGCTTCCGAGTTCCCCAGCTCGAAGAGCCGCAGCTACTCGTACTTCAAGCCGGCCAAACTCCGCGCCACGATGTACGAGGACGTGACGGTCGACGTCCAGCCCGACCCGGCGCGCCACCTGTCGCAGGGTTGGCTCTACGGCTTCGGCGACGGACCCGGCGGATACCCGCAGGAGTGGACCGCCGCGAAGTCGTCGAACTGGCACGCCTTCCTCGACCCCAACGAGGAATGGAACCAGACCATCTATCGCAACAACTCTGCCGTCGTCCGACAGGTGGAGCTGTCCCTGAAGAACGCCAAGCGGGCCCGCGCCTACGACGCCTGGAACTCGGCCTGGCTGACGTTCGTCGAACGCAATCTCGGTGCCTGGATGCACGCCGAGAACGGATTGGCGTTGCACGTGTTCACGTCCATCCAGCGTTCCGGGCCGTCGAACATGATCAATACCGCGGTCGCGGTCAACGCGGCCCACAAGATGCGCTTCGCCCAGGACCTCGCGCTGTTCAACCTCGACTTGGCTGAGGCTACGGAGGCGTTCGACGGAAGCGCTCACCGGGCGGTATGGCAGAAGGCGCCCGAATGGCAACCCACCCGCGAGGTCGTGGAACAGCTGACGGCAGTGGGGGATTGGTGCCAACTGCTGTTCGCCACCAACATCGTCTTCGAGCAGCTGGTTGGCTCCCTGTTCCGCAGTGAACTCGTCATGCAGATCGCGGCCCGAAACGGCGACTACATCACCCCGACCATCGTCGGCACGGGCGAGCACGACTACGACCGCGACCTCAACTACACGCGCAACCTCTTCCGGTTGCTGACCCGCGATTCGGAATACGGCGCGGCGAACAAGGCGCTCTTCGGTGATTGGTTGCGCATCTGGGTGCCCCGGTGCCTCAACGCTGCGCAGGCGCTGCAACCGATCTGGTCGGCGCCAGCCGACAAGGCAGTCACGTTCGCGTCGAGCATGGACGCGGCCGTGGCCAAGTTCTCCGCCCTTCTTGAAGAAATCGAGCTCGACACCCCAGAGGAGTTGGACAGATGAGCATGCAATTCGGATCAGCCACCGAGTTCTCGAACATGTGCGGCGTCACGCTGATGAACACTCCCGTCGGACGGGTCGTCGCAGAGGTCATGGGTGCCAAGGACGGGGTTGAGCTCACAGAGTACCCGTCGATGATCCGGGTCGACGGTGTGCGCCTGCTGGACTTCGACTACGACGAGCTCACCGAGGCGCTCGGTCAGGACTTCGACGGCTCCATCTTCGAGGAGATCAGCTCGACCCACTACGGTCGCATGGTCCACCTCGACGACAAGACGATTCTGTTCGCCAGCCCCGAGGACGCTGCCGAGTACATCGGCTTCGACCTGACCGTGCAGTGATGGCCGGCGACACGTACACGCCTGCGATGGCGCATTGCGTCGCAGCCCTGATGCGATAAGACCGCTGGGCCTCAACGAGATTCAGTCACTGACTCTGCAGGTCCAACCCCGCTCGAACAAACCCGCTCGAAAGGAAGTATGGCCATGGCCAAGGAATTGCGGTTCGGCACGGAGGCGCGACTGCGCCTCGAACAGGGCGTCAACGCGCTCGCCGATGCGGTGAAGGTGACGCTAGGACCCAAGGGACGCAACGCGATTCTTGAGAAGCTGACCGGTCCCCCCACGATCACCAACGACGGTGTCACCATCGCCAGGGAGATCCAACTTCGGGATCCGTTCGCCAACATGGGCGCTCAGCTGGTCAAGGAAGTGGCGATGAAGACGAACGGCGTGGTCGGCGACGGCACCACGACGGCGACCGTGCTGGCGCAGGCCATGGTCCGGGAAGGGCTGCGATCCGTCGACGCCGGTGCCAATCCCATGCGGGTTCGGCGCGGCATCGAACGCACCGTCCCCGTCGTGGTGGAGGCGCTGCGGGCCCACCGCGTCCTCGTCGTCGGAAGTGATGACCTGCGCCGTATCGCTGCGCTCGCGGCCAGCGATGACGACGCGATCGGTGACGTCATCGCCAGCGCCGTCGACCACGTCGGCAAGGCCGGCGTCGTCACCACGGAGGAGAGCGACATGCCGGGACTGTCGGTCGACATCGTCGATGGAATCGAATTCGATCACGGTTACACCTCCGGCTACATGGTCACCGATCACGAGCGCATGGAAGCGGTGCTGACCAATCCGCTGATCCTGTTGACCAACAAGAAGATCAGTCAGGTGCAGGAGGTCATGCCCGCCATCGAGGTAGCCAAGCGTGCAGATCGTCCGCTCGTCGTGATCGCCGAGGACGTCGACGGGCCTGCGCTGCAACTGCTCGTCGGTGGCAACATGCACAAGACGATGCAGTCGGTCGTCGTTCGCGCTCCCGGCTTCGGGCATCGGCGCGTGGCCGAGCTCGAGGATCTCGCGGTGGCACTGGGTGGGCACGTCATCGCCAAGGACACCGGCATCGAACTGTCCGAGATCACGAAGGAGCATCTCGGATCGTGCAGCCGGCTTACCGCGACCGAGAACGACACGACCATCGTCGGTCCGCACGGCGAACAGCCGCTGATTGACTCGCGGGTTGCCCACCTGCAGGCCCAGCGGGACCGCGCCAAGCTCGATGCCGACCGGGACATGCTCGATCTCCGCATCGCCCGACTCACCGGCCGCGTCGCGGTCATCCGCGTGGGCGGGGCCACCAGCGTGGAACTCAAGGAGCGCATGCTTCGGGTCGAAGATGCGCTCGCTGCGACGCGCGCCGCGCTCGAAGCCGGCATCGTCGCGGGCGGCGGGACCGCATTGGCTCAGGCGCACCGGGCACTGGACGCTCTCGAGTTGGTGGGTGACGAGGCGATCGGTCGCGAGGTGGTGCGGCGTGCGCTGCCGGAGCCACTGCGCTGGATCGCGATCAACGCCGGGTTCGAGGGTGACGACGTCGTCGACATCGTCGCCGAACTGCCGCTGGGCCACGGATTCAATGCACTCACCGGTGAATACGGCGACATGTTCGACGAAGGGATCATTGACCCGTTCAAGGTGACGCGCGCGGCGCTGGAGAGCGCCGCGTCGATCGCGGCGCTGCTCATCACCACGGAAACCGCGGTGACCGAGGAGATCTTCGGCCAGCCCGGCGCGATCATGGCACCGGGATTCGGCGATCTTGCGGAAGGGATGGTGCGCCCGTCGAACATCTACTGAAGGATGTATCCGGGTAGCTCGTCTCAAATTGAGACCTGGGTCACAATCGTTCGGCGTAGCGTAGGCCCATCATGGTCGAGCAGCCCCTCGGCGTGAGGCACGTCAGGCGTGCCCGCGAGCGATTCCTCAGTGATCACGACCTGGACCAGGCCGTGCGCGAAAGCATCTCCGTATCGTGGCGTCGATCCCGTGCGCTCAACGTGCCCGCCGACCGGCTCGATCTACCCTTCGTTCGCGAGCCGAACCTGGACAGTCCTCTCGTCGACGCCGCCGATCCGGTGCTCCGGCAACTGGCCGAAGGGCTGGTCGACGAACCCATCAGCGTCGTCCTCACCTCGGCCGACGGTGTCGTCCTCCGACGGATCGCCGCCGACGGCCAGCTCAACCGTGTTCTCGATCGGGTGAACCTCGCGCCCGGATACAGCTACAGCGAGGAGTTCGCGGGGACCAACGGCATCGGAACCACACTGGAGACCCGGCAGCCGACCCTGGTGCGGGGCGCCGAGCACTACGCCGAGTGCCTCGGCGAACTTGCTTGTGCAGGAGTACCGATCGTCCACCCGGTGTCCGGTGCGCTCGTCGGTGCGCTGGACCTGACCGGCTGGGTCGACGACGGCGGACCGCTGCTGGCCACCCTGGCCAAGTCGGCGTCCGATCAGATCGAGGGGCGGCTGCTTGCGCGCGCCAGCGCGAAGGAGACCGCTCTGCTCAACGCGTATTTGCGGGCGTGCCGCCGCTCTCCGCAGTCGAAGGTGTTGGCCATGGGCGACGACGTCGTGCTGATGAACCGGCGCCTGCGGTGGGCACTCGACGTCCAGGATCAGGCAGCCCTGCTCGAGCACGCCGCCGACTTCGGCCAGCAGGGACGCACCGGTGGACACCTGCTCGCGCCGCTCCCGAGCGGTCAGAGCGCGCGAATCTCCTTCACCGACGACTTCGCCGACCAGCAGCCTACTCAGATGGCGGTGTGCCACGTCCACCTCCTCGATGCGCAGGTGTCGCACATCATTCCCGCCAGGCAGGCCGTGGATCAGCTGCCGGGTATCGCGGGAAACAGTTCGTCGTGGCGCAGGAGCTGCTCGGTGATCTCGCGGTACGTGGGCGAACGGCAGTGGGTCGCCGTCTCGGGGGAACCCGGGTCCGGCCGGTACGCGGTACTGAAAGCTGCTGCGGCACTGTACATCAAGCGCCCAACCCGAGTACTCACCCCGGCCGACTTTCAGAATGGTGCGCATGCGTTGGAGGCGTTCGCCGCCGAACTCGACGAGAACGGTTTCAGCATCATCATTCGCGACGTCGACCTTCTCGACGAGTCCGTACAGGCGGCGGTGGCCGAGCTGTGCCAAGGACGAGAAGACGGCGGGTGGCTCGGTCTGACCACCGGCGCCGCTGAACACGATCCCCTGGCGCGCACACCGGTTCTGACGTTCGTCGGCCAGACCGTTCCCGTGCCTGCGCTGCGCCACCGCATCGAGGACGTTCACGACCTGGTGCCGCTGCTCCTGCGTCAGCTGAGCCGAGGATCCGACCTGAGGTTGTCAGACGCCGCGACGCGGCAACTCTGCAAGTACAGCTGGCCGGGCAACGTGGATGAACTCAAGGACGTACTGCGGGAAGTCGTGGGACGCCAACGTACCGGCGTGGTCGACGTCCACCAACTGCCGCCGAGGTGTCGCACGCTCAGCCGGCACACGCTCACCCAGATCGAGGCGCTCGAACGTGACGCCATCGTCCGCAGCCTCGAAGCCACCAATGGCAGCAAGCTCGATGCCGCCGCCGCGCTGGGCATCTCCCGCGCCACCATCTATCGCAAGATCAAGGAGTTCGGCATCGACGTGTGAGGGCGGTCAACCCGCGCCCGACGCCACTCACGCAAGCATGGCGCCATCGCGTGTATGCGACGATTCCGGAATGACCGCACGTCCGGCGCACTTCACGCAGACCGACGAGGACACGTTCCTTCCAACCCGTAACGCGCAAAGCCATTGGGGCGACGACCATCTGAACGGGCCGGCCCTCGTCGGCCTCGCCGCCCGCACGGTGGAATTGCGATTCGGCCTCGAGGAGTTCATGCCCGCGCGCCTGACGGTCGACCTGTTCAAGGCTGACCGCGGGGTCGAGACCACCTGCGCGGCGCGATTGGTGCGAGAGGGCCGACGGGTGCGCAACTCCGAATGCGAACTCACCCAGAGCGGCGTCCCGGTGGCCAGGGCCACTCTGGTGCAGTACCGGCGCTCGGAGGCGCCGTCCGGCGAGGAGTGGTCGGCCAGCATTGACTTCGCGCCGCCGAGCGACATCGACCACGCCTGTTTCACGTACATCGGCAGCGACGGGGGTCAGTGGTCCCATGCGATCGCCGACCACCAGAACACGTCGCGAAAGCGGTTCCTCAACCGCACCGTCGACGTCGTCGCGGGGATCGAGAACACACCCTTCGTGAACGCTGCGATGGCCGCCGAGGGCACCAGCCTGGTCACCAATCTCGGCTCGGCGGGGGTGGGTTACATCAACGGTGACCTCACCGTGGCGCTGGCGCGGTTGCCGATCGACGAGTGGATCGGCGTGCAGGCAGACTCGCATTGGGCGGCAGACGGTGTCGCCACCGGTACGGCGACGTTGTTCGACAGCGCTGGCCCGTTCGGCTCGGGGATGGTCACCGCCATCAGCAACCCTGGCGCGCAAATCGACTTCACCGATGACCCGTTGCCGTCCCGGACACCGACGGCGTGACCGATTGACCGTTCGCAATCACTGAACGGTATGTCCACGAATAACACGTGGACGCGAACGGTCCGCGTGCCATTCAATGCAATGGTGGCGAACAACCAAGCCCGCACGGGAACGCTGATGGCGACCGGGTCGATGCTGTGCGTGCAGCTGGGACTCGCCCTGTCCATCGGTCTCATCGGCCAGATCGGCGTAGAGGGAGCCGCATGGTTGAGGCTGGCCTGGGCGGGCGTCTTGCTGCTGCTGATCGTTCGGCCGAGGCCGAACGCCTTCACGAAGTCGACCTTCTTGACCTGCGTCGTCCTGGGGGTCGTCACGGCGGCCGTCACGCTGCTCTTCATGGCCGCGATCGCCAGAATTCCACTGGGTACGGCCAGCGCCCTGGAGTTTCTGGGACCGCTGAGTGTTGCAGTCATCGGCGGCAAGGGCAGGAATCGCTTCGTGTGGCCGGGTCTCGCTGCGGTCGGTGTGGTGCTCCTGACCCAGCCCTGGGCAGGTGCCATCGACCTCCTCGGCGTGCTGTACGCGTTGGGTGCCGCCGTGTGTTGGGGCTGCTACATCCTGTTGACCCAACGCGTGGGTGACGGGGTCGACGGCGTCAACGGATTGGCGGTGTCGATGGGCGTTGCGGCGGTGTTCTCCACCCTGGTCGTCGGATCGACGGTGATCCCCAGGGTCACGCCCGAGATCCTGTTGTTCGGCATCGGTCTGGCCATCCTGCTGCCCGTGGTTCCGTTCACCCTGGAGCTGCTGGCGCTGCGCAAGCTGACCACCGCATCGTTCGGA
>NZ_JAVROT010000108.1:0-5065 GCF_032162605.1 Mycobacterium sp.
GCCGAGCCGCAAGGCCCCGCTGGTGTGGGCGCTCGCGGCGGCGATCCCCTGGGGGCTTCTCGCCGTTGCGCAGGTGGTGTGGTCCGTCCTGGACGCGCGGCTCGGCTGGCTGCACGCCGTGGCCGCACTCGCGACCGTTCTCGGCATCGTGACGTTCGTGGTGGTGGCGCCATGGTGGCGCTACCGGGTGCACCGCTGGGACGTCTCGCTGGAGACCGCGACACCCGCGGTCTACACCAGGACCGGCTGGCTGGTGCAGGAGCGGCGCATCGCGCCGATCTCCCGGGTGCAGACCGTCGACACCCACCGCGGCCCCTTGGACCGGTTGTTCGGCCTTGCCGACGTCACGGTGACGACCGCGTCGTCCGCCGGGGCGGTGCGCATCGTCGCGCTGGACTCCGACGTCGCCGATCGGATCGTCGCGCAACTGTCCGACGTCGCCGCGATCGGTGACCGGGACGCGACGTGACGGACCTGGCCCCGCCCGATCCCACATCCCAGTGGCGCCGGTTGAGTCCCCGGATGCTGCTGGTCCATCCCGTGCACGAGGTGCTGAGACAACTGCCGTTGCTGATCGGGTCGATCGTGCTCGGGTCGGCGACGGGCAACTCCAGGTGGTCGATCGCAATACTGGTGCTTCTGGTCGTGTTCGGCATCGCGCGGTGGTTCACGACCACCTACCGCATCGATGCCGAGCAGATCCAGCGCAGGCAGGGTGTGCTGCAACGCACGGTTCTCTCGCTGCCCCGCAACAGGATTCGTTCGGTCTCGACGGATGCCCGGTTGCTGCACCGGCTGCTCGGTCTGACCGTCGTCAGGGTCAGCACCGGTCAGGAGGCGAAGGGCGACGCCGAGTTCACGCTCGACGCGGTGCGGTCCGAGGACGTGCCGCGGCTGCGCGCGATCCTGCTGGCCGACTCGCTCGCCGCGGAGCTCGAGACGCCGACGCCGGACCGGGTACTTGCCCGGTGGCAGCCGTCGTGGTTGCGCTACAGCCCACTGAGCTTCACCGGACTGGCGATGATCGCCGCCGCCGTCGGTGTGGTCTATCAGACGGGAGCGGCTGCGGTGCTTGGGGACTCGCGGCTGGCCAGGGAGGGCCTCGATGCGGCTGAGCGGTTCGGCGTCGTCCTCACCGTCGCCGTGGGCGCGCTCGTCGTGGTGGCGGCGTCGGTGCTGCTGTCGGTCCTGCGCTCGTTGGTGACGTACGGCAACCTGGTGCTGTCCCGGCGTGACGACGGCGCGGGCGAAGGTGTGCTGCATCTTCAGCATGGCCTGCTCCGCGCGCGTGAGCATACCTACGACATGCGGCGCCTACGCGGTGGCACGGTCCGTGAACCCCTGTTGGTGCGAGCCTTCGGCGGCGCGAGACTGGACGCGGTCATGACCGGCGTCGACGGTGCGGGTGAGGCGTCGCTGCTGCTGCCGCCGTGCCCCCTGGCCACGGCCGAGGCGGTGCTCACCGAACTCATCGGCCGATCCGACGTCGTCCGCGGCGAGCTGCGGAGTCACGGCCCCGTCGCCACCCGCAGACGCTGGACGCGGGCGTTGACGCTTCCCGCGCTCCTCGGCGTCGCCCTGGCAGGGTTGGCGCTCGTCGTCTCGGTGCCGCTCTGGGCGTGGGTGCCGTGGGGGTTGGTGACCGCGGCCGCAGCGCTTCTGGCCGCCGACCGGTCGCGCGGGTTGGGGCACCGTGTGGGCGACGGCTGGCTCGTCGCGCGGTCGGGCACCCTCGACCGGCGTCGTGACTGCATCGCCGCCGCGGGCATCATCGGCTGGACGGTGCGCCAGACGTTCTTCCAGCGTCGGGCCGGGATTGCCACGTTGGTGGCGGCGACCGCGGCGGGAGTGAAGGGCTATCGGGTTCTCGACGTGCCCGCCGAGGTCGCCTGGTCCGTCGCCGCCACTGCGTCACCCTGGGTGGCCGAGAATGACTGGGCTCACTCCTGACGGGTCCGACTTGCGCTGGTGGGTTTGCCGTTTAACCTCGGCAGCATGGCTATCGGTGGAGTGTTGTTCGACATCGACGGCGTTCTGGTGACTTCCTGGAAGCCCATCGCAGGCGCTGCAGAGACGTTGCGCGTGCTCGCGGACAATCAGATCGCCAGGACCTACCTCACCAACACCACCACCAAGACCCGCCGTCAGATCGCCGATCTGCTCACCGAAGCCGGGATGGACGTCACGTCCGACGAGGTCGTCACGGCCGCCGTGCTCACCGCCGACTACGTCCGCGACCGCTATCCCGATGCCACGTGCTTCCTGGTCAACAGCGGGGAGATCGGCGAGGACATGCCCGGCATCGACGTCGTCTACGCCCACGACGTGGCCGGCTCTGAACCCGAGACCCCGGACGTCGTCCTGCTCGGCGGAGCCGGCTCCGAGTACGACCACGTCACGCTCAGCCGCGTCTACGACTGGATGTGCCAGGGGGTGCCCGTCGTGGCGATGCACCGCAGCACGTCGTGGAACACCGCTGCGGGCTTGCGCATCGATACCGGCATGTACCTGCTCGGCATGGAGCAGACGTCTGGGCGCAAGGCCGTCGCCGTCGGCAAACCGGCTCCGGAGGGGTTCCTCGCCTCCGCGAGCAGACTCGGCGTCGACCCCGAGGAGATGTACGTGGTCGGCGACGACCTCAACAACGACGTTCTCGCCGGACAGGTCGTCGGGATGACCGGTGTGCTGGTACGCACCGGAAAGTTCCGGCAGGACACGTTGGACCGTTGGGCCGCAGACGAGTTCGCGATGCAGCCCAATCACGTGATCGACTCCGTCGCAGACCTTCCCGAACTGCTCGGGCTGTAGTCGCGGGTCAAGATCAACCGTTCGGTTGATGTTTCGCCTCGCCGTGACTGATTGATTGGGCTCGGGGCCAACGGGGGGTTGGCCCCGACGCTGGGGGGCGGCGATGGCGCGGATCGGGGAGCATGCGGTAGTTCTCGGAGCGAGCATGGGGGGACTGCTCGCGGCCCGGGTGCTGAGCGACTTCTACGACCGCGTCACCGTCGTCGAACGCGACGTGCTCAACGACGAATCGGTGGCCAGGCGGGGTGTGCCGCAGAGTCGGCAACCCCACGTGATGCTGGCGCGCTGTGGTGAGATCGCCGAGGAACTGTTCCCAGGTCTGCTTGCGGAGATGGTCGCCGCCGGAGCGCACCGTTGGGCCGACGGCGACCTGTCCCGCATGCGGGTCGACTTCGGCGGACACCTGCTCAAGCAGCAGGGCACCATCCCGGATCCCGACTCGCTGATCAACCACTTCGCCAGCCGGCCGTTCTTCGAGTGCCACGTGCGCCGCCGGCTGCGCGCTCTTCCCAACGTGACGGTGCTCGACGGTCACGACGTCGTCGACCTGATCCCATCGGGTGAGCGCATCACCGGCGTGATCCTTCACCGGCATGCCGACGGCTCGGTGCCCAGCCTGCATGCGCAGTTGGTCGTCGACGCCACCGGCCGCGGCTCACGTACCCCGGTGTTCCTGGACCGGCTCGGCTACGGCAAGCCGCCCGAGGACGAACTCACGGTGCGCATCAGCTACGCCAGCATGACCGTCCGAATACCCGAGGGGACCCTTCGCGAGAACATCATCGTCAAGCTGTTCGAGCCGGGCCGTCCACGAGGCTTCTTCATGTTCCGCTGCGAAAAGGACACCTGGATGGTGGGCGCGGGCACGGTGGGGGGACTGGAGCCACCATCGAATCGGGAGGAGTTGCTGGACTTCGGCGTGGGGCTCACACCTGCCCATGCCCTCGAGGCCGCCCGCGCCGCCGAGCCGCTGGCCGGCGTCAGCATCCATCGCTTCCCGGCCAACCGGTGGCGGCGTTACGACAAGATGGCCTGGACTCCGGACGGTTTGGTGGTGATGGGCGACGCCGTCTGCAGCTTCAACCCGATCTATGGCCAGGGCATGACGGTCGCCTCGATCGAGGCACTGATCCTGAGGGACTGTCTGAGACGCGGGGACGGGAACCTGCCGCGGCGCTTCCACCGCGCTGTCGCGAAGAAGGTCCGGGTGGCCTGGCAGACGGCGGTCGGTTCCGACCTGGCGCTACCGGAAGTGCCGGGGACACCGCCGCTCTCGATACGGGTCACCAATGCCCTCCTCGACCGGGTCCTCACTGCCGCCGAGTCGGATCCGTTCGTCGCCCAGGAGTTCCTGCGGGTGACCGGGATGCTACAACCGCCAAGGCGAATGTTGATGCCGTCCTTCGTATTTCACGTCGCAAGGGCGAGCCACCGACATCGCGCGGAAGCGACACCCGAGGTGGTGGCCGCGCTCTGAGTCACGGGGTGATCGTCAGCAGCAGCCGGACCAGTTCCGCCTGCCGGTGGGTTTCGGTCTTGGAGAAGACGTGGTGAAGGTGCGTCTTCACCGTCGCCAAGGACAGCGACATCTCCTCCGACATCGGCTTCAGGCCATCGCCACGCGATACCCGTACGGCGATCTCCGCCTCCGCTCTGGTCAGTCGGTAGAGGCGGCTGAGCAGGTCCCTGGAAGGTTCGGACTGGCGCTCCGGGTCGATGACGATCACCAGCGCTCGAGGTTGGTCCCCGTCTGGGCCGGACGACGTGAACGGAACGACGTGGATGACGTACGGCCGCCTCCCCTCGATCCGAGGGCATAGCAGCGAGCTGCCGCAACGCGCTTCGGATTCGTTGCAGCCCATGGCTTCCAGGATGCTGCGGTGCAACGCCGCGTCAACCGAAGGAACCTTGAGCCCGAGGCGGCCCGACCGCACCCAGGGTCCGTCGCCTGCCGCGACGATGTCTTCGGCGATCCGGTTGAGGTGCATGACGGCGGATCCCGGTGCGACGACGAACACTCCATTCCGCATGCTGTCGACGGCCTCGGCGAGGTCATCGGCTTTGTGCACCAGATCATTGAGGTGACTCTGCGAGCGCAGCGCCTGTTGAAGGTGCGGTACCAGGGCGTTGACGAATTGGACGCGTTCGGCCGTCGCGAAGCCCTCGGTCCCCTTCGCCGCCGCGACGAGGAAGCACGTCGGCAGAGGTCCGCCGGTGAGGCGCACGAACAGGCCGTCCTGCATCCCGTGGGGGTGCA
>NZ_JAVROT010000109.1:0-6181 GCF_032162605.1 Mycobacterium sp.
CGGCGTTGTGCAGCGGGAAATACGGCGAGTCACGCGTGACGAGTTCGCCGCCGGAATCCCACAGCGCGCGGATGGTGGCGATCGCTTCCTCGAACCGCGCTACCGGTTTGGTCCAGTCCACCCCATAGGGTTGGTTGCCTTCGCGTTCCCCGACCCCAATGCCCAGGATCGCCCGGCCGTGGGTCAGCAGATGCAGGGTCGCGGCGGCCTGCGCGGTGACCGCGGGATTGCGCCGACCAGCATCGGTGACACTAATACCAAGCCGCAACCGCCCCACCCGATTCCGCGCGGCAAGGTGTCCCAGCATAGTCCACGGTTCCAGGTAGGCATCGATTTTCGGTGTCAGCTTGGCTGTCCCGAGGTACTGCGGTGTGGCGATCGCCCGCGGAATCAAGGAGTTCAGATGGTCGGGCACCCACAATGAGTCGATGCGGCTCGCGACCGCGGTCAGGTAATTTGCTCGCAGCAGGGCGGTCGGGGAATGGCGAGCATTCAGAATCTCGCTTGCCAGACCGACTTTGAATCCGGACATGTTACTTCACCCCCAGCGCTGGGACAGCGTGTCCGGGCGCACGCCTCGATGACAGTGCAGGAGCGGCGCTTCCACGCGCCGACAAGGAGCAGCACTGACCACACCGCCATCGCGCGCCGACCGCGAACATACGAGAATTCGATCTTGCAGTTCCATGGGGGCCAGGCTAAGCCGAAACCTCGGGTGCGTTCCTCCGATCCCGGGCCGATCTGCGCTAATTGGCCAATGATTCGCGTTCGATGGAAGTTGTCGCCACCCGGGCGGTGCTCCAACTCATTCGGCGTTCTATGGGCACGCTGTAAGCCCTCCGAAGGACGACGATGGCTGGGCAGAGGCGGTGCGTCATGCCCAGGAGGGGTCGAGACGTTCAAGGCGTAGCGAGAGTGGCCGACCGTTGCAACCGGTGGTGCGTGCAGTGCTCGATCACGCGATCTTGCCAGCGTCGGCATCACGCCGGCCGAAGCCCGACTGCGTTGTAGTCGACCGGATCCCATACGCGCCAGAATCTTCGATCGCTTTCGCAATCAGCAGATGAATCGATCGGAGGCATTGTCGGAGGTCTGGGCACTGGCGGCGTATGCACAAGGCAAGTTAGACAACCGCTTTGGCGCAGCAGCACGATCCAAGCGGCACCGGCGCCGGTTGGACGATACGTCGTGAACCGCGAACCTTGTGCTCTTGAGGTTGTGACTCCAGCGCCCGAACGACGTGCGAATTCACCCGCTGGGTGCAGATCTGGCGGCAGAGTCGGAAACATGCGTCGAGGACATCCGACTTGGTCCCAACCGCGGATCTGCCTGCAAGGGAGCCGCGTTCGTTCATCGCACTCGAATTAAAGCGCCGGGAAGATCCAGGTGCCGCCAGCCGCGATCGCCCAGAGCGAGTGAGACCGGCGCAGCTGCCGTACCGGGCGGTGTCGACGTTGAGCGCATTGGTGACTTCGTTGGCCGATAGGCCGTATTGATGAGCAAGGCCATGCGCGTCACGATGTTCGCTGCGCTCTCAGCGTGCGCGGATGCGTCTTCGGGAAGGTCGGATCCGTCGAGCAAACGCACAATGTCTTCCGGCAGCGCTGCATCCGGGGGACGGTTCGCGGGTAGTGTTCTCAACGCTGCGACCAAATCTGCGGTGTGCAGTCCGAATCGTTCGTGGAGCAGCTGTCCCAGTTCGTCTGCCGTCCCGGGCACAATTTGGTCACGACGGCCCGTATCCATGCGGGCGGAGGCTTTGTCGGCCTTGTCTCAACCTGGGCGTGGATTACGCCGAATGCGGCTCGCGCCGACCCCGCCGGTTCCGGGGTGAGGTGCCGTCGGTCCGGCGGAATCCGCAGGCACGTCAGCCAACAGAACGCCAAGCGCAAACCGCACGCGCACTCCTCATGCTCATGCCCGCATATTGGTTGTGTCCAGATGGCCGGGGGACGGAGCGGCTAAAGTCGACCGGCCACGAAGCTCGCGGCTTGTGCCGTCATACCGTTTGCAACATACGAGCCGTGAGCGGCGTTGGGTGGTCCAGGGGGAGCGCCATTGCAGATCGTGTCGCCAGGCGCGCACAGGTCGATGGTCTTCGGGACGTAGAGCGGCCCAATGGTGATCTGCGGGGCGCCTGAGTCGCTCAGAAACCGGTTCGACGGTTTGCCGAACAAGGTCACTGCGGCCACGTGGTCGGCTACCTCGGGCGGCATGGGCGGGGGTACAAACGCGGCAGGAACTCCCGGGGGCACGTCGGGCGAGGTGACAAAGCCCGCAACCGCCGCGCCCTGCGAGTACCCGCCCAGCACGATCCTGGTGTTGGGACAGTCCGCGGTCGTTGACTCTATGTGGTTGCTCGCATCCCTGATGCCGTCGATGACGCTCAGGGCGAACTGCAGAGGGTTGGCAAAGTCGTCGCTGGCAGCGTAGTTTACGGCGTACGCGTTGACCGACCTCGCACCAGTCTTCGAGCGCAACGCATCAACGAAGCCCTGCCCCATCCCGCCGACGCCGGGTGGCTCGTCGGTGCCGCGGGCGAACACTACTTCGACGTCGGGGCACGGTTGCGCGAGCGCGGGCGCGGGCGCGGTGCCTAACAGTGCCCATGTAGCGATGAGGGTCGCGACGAAGGCACGGATCATCAGGCCAACAAGCACTCCACGCGGCCGTCTGTTGGTGTCGATCAACACCACCTCGCCTTCCATCACCCGCGTGTCGCGATCCTCCCCGACGATGCTACGCAGGCGGGCGATGTACGGCATCGCCGCGGGCATGGTGTGGCCGCGCACGCGCAGAGTTCGCGCCTCGGGGGGGCCGTTCCCAGTCGCTGTACGTTTGGTAGGCGCAGAAGGAGTCAGCGCCTGGTGGAAGCTGAAACCACTTCGTGGTTCCCATCTTTTCTCGGCTGAAGAAGCTCTCGAACGAGCCGTCATCGTCGACCACGACGTCATCCGACAGGGCTTTTACCGCCTGGGCCTGATCATCCTTGCCGGTGTAGACGCCGTAGGTCGTCTGGGCAACGGAACCGAGTCTTCCGTAGACGCGATAGTCGTCTGCGTCACCGATCCGTGCCGAAAGATACAAGGTGTCGGGGTTGGAGTTACCCCAGTTCCACGGTGAGTACTGAGTATTGATCAGGGTCGGCCGTGCTGGATCGCTGCGCAGTTGCAGTCCCATGAACTGAATGTGGCCGACCATTCGTCCCAACAACGCGGCGGTTGCGCCTTCGTCGAGATTGCCTGCGGACAACGCCAATTCGAGTAGATCATCGTGAAGGCCGTCGAGGCGCCGCCAGGCCGCACGTCGGAGATCACTGGATCGATCGGTCACGCCTTATCCTCGCTTTTATAGACGTCGCGGTGGTACTGCAGTTCGGGCCAGAGTTCGTCGATGTCAGGCCCGTAGTCCTCGGCGTCGTAGACGTGCGGCTTGCGTTTCGATAGGTCCCACCCCTCCATGACGAGGTCATGAACCGTGTTGTCCCCCAAGGCACCTACGCCGAGATACCCACCGTCCTGACGGAGTGGTCTTCATGGCTCTGCACCGGACTGAGCCTGCCGGTCCCCGCCGATGACGAGCACGACGATCACTTCACTGAGTTGGTCGAACGGCGCAAAACCATACCAACTTCCAGGGAACCGGTGCCGTTTTGATGCGACCCCGCGGTGCTTCTCATCTTGGTGGAGGATCTAGAACCGTACGGTTGTTCAGTCTGCCTCTCGGAAGTCCGATGCCGGCCACTCGGACACGGAAAGTCGTGATGGCTAGGTTCCTTCCGTACCGGCGCTGTCACCCGCGGTGCGGCGCTCACCGAGTACCTCGTAGATCTCGGTGACGGTGGCTGCCTGGTCCATCGCGTCGGAGACGGTCATCGTCGGCGCGGAGGCACCGAGGGCTGCGAGGGTCGCGGCGAGATCCTCGGTCTCGATCTCGTACACGGCCAGCAACCGGGGCCGATCGGCGGCCCCCGGTCCGGTCAGGGCGTAGCGCTGGCCGGCGATGAACCCGGGCACCTGCAGCACCTCGGGCAGATGGGTGTCCTCATACCAGCGGTTGAACTCGTCCTCACGACCAACGACGGGGGCGGTAACGACGGTGTGGATGTATGCCGTCATTGGGTCTCCTTACCGACCGGGGGCGTCACCGGGGTTGGCAGCGCCGTTGGTCGCCGATGTGTGGCTTCACTCGTTCGCTGCACGTCCGTATTCGACGATAGCAGAGAACGGAATCATCGCGTCCGTTCGGAACGATCTCGTCCGTTGCGATGTACAGTGACGGCATGAGCCGCACGGACACCGCCCACGCCGAGACCGGGCCCTCACTCGAGCGCGCCGACTCGCGGCGCAAGCGGCTGCGGCTCATCGAAGCCGCACGGCTCGTCGTGGCCGAGAAGGGACTCGATGCTGGAGCCGCCGAAATCGCGGCGCGCGCAGAAGTGGGCGTCGGCACCCTCTACCGGCGCTTCGGCACCAGGGAAGCGCTGGTCAAAGACATCCTCATGGACGGCATCGCCGAGATTCAGGCCGCCGTCGACCGAGCGCTCGCCGCACCGGATCCATGGACGGGCCTGACCCTGTTCCTGACCGACTTCAGCACGGCGCAGACCGCCAACCGCGGCCTGCACGAATTCACCGCCGCCGACGCCACGGCCTTCTCGCCCGAACTGCACGCCGACAGCTTGAAGTTGCGGCACGCGGTCCAAGAACTCGCCGAGCGGGCGCATCGAGCGGGCGTCCTGCGCAATGACGTCACCTGGCGCGACATCGTCGTACTCTCGCTCGCCTCCGTCAATGCCAGCAGCTGTCTTGGCCTCAACGCCACCGACACGCAGCCCGAGCGCACCGCCGCCATCCTCCTGGCCGGACTCCGCTCCGCCGACGGTGCCAACCCGCTCCCCGGCGAACCGCCCATCGACCTCCTCGCCTGATGGCCGCCTCAATCACATGGAAGGAAGCTACCTCGCCGCATGCCCAGCACGTCCGAAGCGAATCGCGTGGTCCGCGATGGGGTCGCAGACGCGCATCACCACCTCCTGCCGCGGGCCCACGTCATGACCGACACCATCGCGGTTCAGGGCCCGCCCTGAAACCGATGAAATATCGCCAGCACAACCACCTCGTCACCGATCATTGCCTTGATGATGGCGTGGCTGTGGGCAACGAGGTTCTCGTACCGCCTTCGAAGGCGGAAACGCTGTACCGCTCCAGGCAGTGACTCGGACCTTGGCGGGGTTCAACTGGGAAAGCCTGGGATCACGAGATCCCAACGCCGACGAGACGCGATGATCGCATCGAACCCGGGCCTGCTGGAGCGCGATCTGATCGAACAGCAGCGGATGGCCGACGGTTCAGCAGCGCACTTCATCAGCGCAGAGTCGACCCAGACATCGCAGGACTCGCGGCTCGCGTGGGGATCGATGTGTTCCGTACGGCTCACCGGCAGTGGCTAGAGGCCGAGGACAACGCCGACCTGGCAACGATGACCGAAACTGTGATGTCCCTCCTCGCCACGATCGTGCCCGCCAGTGCTTCGACCACACTCGGGAAAGCGTCCGAGGCCCGGCGAAATGGGGCGGACCCAATCCGGCAGGGGCGGCGTCGGGCGACGGCCACACGGCTCCCCTGATCAACGTCGCCCAATAAGCCGTCACGGACGCCGACAGAAGTGTGCTCGTCGCTGTGCTCGTACTTCGCAATGAAGTCTCGACGTATGCGGACTACCCGGCGCGCCTGGCGCTGGGTAACCTCTGGCGAGGCGCGAGCCACCGCCCCTGTGTCTTGTTGAAAGATGTTGCGGCGCAATCTATTAGCTATCGCATAGTTGCGCGGCCGAGTGAAACACCACTTGTTGGACGCCGTCACGGTGACGAAATGAGCCAATCGGGCGTTTACCGGGGTATGGGCGACGCCTTGAGCGCTGGGCCGATAGTCGAGGCCGTCCGAAAAATGACACGAAGTTTGAGAACCTAATGGAGATGGCCACTGTCTGGCCAATTGGCCACGGCTCTGAGATTCGGGATCAATAACAACGTCGGGGTGTCGTGGTTGGGTCGGGTTTAGGCGGCGTTGGTGTCATGACGGTCCGGGAGTCCGCTAGGGGATCTGCGGGAGATCGAACATGGTGACCAGGGCGGGATCTTCGAATACGACGATGCGGGTGATGCCGGTGGCAGTGACGG
>NZ_JAVROT010000110.1:0-7417 GCF_032162605.1 Mycobacterium sp.
CGTCCAGCCCGTCGAGCCGAATCAGCATGGCGCCGAAGTCGACACACCACGAGCAGCCGACGGTTCGGGCGGTCCAGTACACCGCGAGTTCGCGCACGTTCGACGGGAGCTGCTTCGACCCGCGTTCCAGCAGCGTCTCGTGCACGGCATTGGCGACGAGCAGTGGCATGTGGTGGGCGCCCACGGCGAACGGGATGGGCACTTCACCGAAGCGGCGCTTTGCGTAGCGGTACATCAGGCGGGCCGTCAACGAGGCCTTCTTGGGTGGCAGGGGCGGAATGCGAGGCGTTTGCGTAGTCATGTCCATTGGACGAGACAGCGCTCGAAGGTGTGACAGCGCGTGTCCGAGCCGCTAGCAAGTAGCACCTTGTTGTTGAACTAGACATCGTCGATTAACGACAGGAACCTCTGTCAACTACTGGGAAAAGTCAGCAGCTTGGCATTGCTAACCAGTGGGGTCTTCTCGGCGACCACTAGCTGAGCCCCGGGCCGGATTGCGGCATAGTGCGCGCCGCGACTAAGTCGGGCCGATGGCCGTACTTAAAAGTCAGAAGAGCGTCCAGCTCGTCAAGCGGGGTTGGAGTGCCTCGCGGCCGATCCGACTCTTTCCCACCCCCGCCGCACCGCAGATCACGATCCCGGACGCCATCGCATCCGAGAGTGCGGCCTCGATGAGCCCCATCTCCGCCGAGCGGCCGGTCCAAGGCCACATCAACCGCATCTACACAGCGTAGGAGAGCAGCGACGGACCGCGTAGCGCAACGGTTCCAGGTGATGCAGGTCAGGACGGACCCTGGCTGTAGGGAGTGGTCGACGTCGGTGACCGTGGTCGAAGCCGAGTAGTGCGTTACTCACCCGGGCGACAGGGCGCCGGGGCGATGATGAGCGGGTCTCAGTCGAACTCAATGCTGGGCAGGGGGTGGTAGTCGCGATGGGCAATCCCCACCCGCTGGACGCGCGGGCAGCCTTCACCAGCGAAGAGCCGCACCATTACCTCAGGTCTGGAAGGGGGAGCCTGTGACCGAACCGACCGAGCGCACGGCCCGTGTTTCGAGGGCCTCGTCGCGGCAGTACCAGGAGTTGCGGGACGCCCGCCATCAGTCCGTGGCCAGCCGTGAGATCCTCTCGGCGCTCGCTCGCGACGTAGCCAACCCCGGGGCAGTACTGGACACTATCGTCGAGCACGCCGCGCGCCTGTGTGGGGCCCGGGCCGCCCAGTTGTTCGTGCTCGACGGCGATGTGTTCCGCCTAGAGGGGGTGGCCGGCCAGACCCCTGGGGCGTATCGCACTTACCTGGAGGACCATCCGATCGCCCGGAATCGGCTGTCCGCCGTCGGGCGCTCGGCGCAGGACATGGCCACCCATCAGATAGCCGATGTGGAGGAGGACGCCGACTACGGACTGCACACCCTGCAGCGCCTTGCCGGTTTCCGCACCTTGCTTGCCACGCCGATGATCCTTGGCGACGAGGTCGTCGGCGTGTTGTCCATGTGGCGGACCGAAGTCGCGCCCTTCGATGTCCGTGAACGCGAACTCCTCGAGGAGTTCGCCGCTCAGGGTGCCGTCGCGTTTCGACACTCGCGCCTATTCCGGGAGTTGGAGACCAAGACCAGAGAGCTCGAAATCGTGAGCCGTCACAAGTCGGAGTTCCTGGCTGGCATGTCCCACGAACTGCGGACCCCGTTGAACGCCGTCATCGGCTTTTCCGAGGTGCTACTCGACCGGATGTTCGGCGAGATCAACGAGCGCCAGGAGGAGTACCTGAACGACATCCGGAGCTCGGGCAAGCACCTCCTGCAGCTGGTCAACGAGATCCTGGACCTGTCGAAGGTCGAGGCGGGCCAGATGGCGTTGGAGCCCAGCAGTTTCGAGGTTCGCAACGCGTTGGAGTGGGCGGTGTCAATGGTCCGCGAACGAGCGGCCCTACGGGCGATCACCGTCACCGTGTCGGTCACCGACGAGGTCGGGATGGCCGAGACCGACGAGCTGAAGTTCAAGCGAGTGGTCCTGAACCTGGTCTCCAACGCCGTCAAGTTCACACCCGATGGCGGCAGCGTTTCCATCAGCGCCAACCGCGAAGGGACCGAACTCACGGTCACCGTGAACGACACCGGTATCGGGGTTCCGCTCGAGGACCAGGAACGGATCTTCGAGTCCTTCCAGCAAGGCCGCCGGGGACCGGCCAAGGAGGGGGGTACCGGCCTCGGACTGACACTGTCACGCGGCATCGTGGCGCTGATGGGCGGTCGGATGTGGCTTGAGAGCACACCAGGTGAGGGAAGCACGTTCGGCTTCTCGATCCCGGGCCTGGTGGATCGGGCAGACGAGGTCGCCTCGCCGTCGAGTGGCGAGCTACCCGTCGTCGTCCTCGTCGACGACGACCGGGCGTCACTGGATCTCCTTTCGGCCTACCTGGGGTCATCGGCTCGGGTAGTGCGTGCCCGGGACGGCGTCGAGGGTCTGGAGGTGATCCGCAGAGTGCATCCGGCCGCCGTCGTGCTGGACATCCGGCTGCCTCGCCTCGATGGCGGCCAGGTACTGGCCGAGCTCAAAGGCGACCCCGCCACGGCCGCCATCCCGGTGGTCATCGCGTCGGTCGTCGACGATCGGCCCCGAGGACTGACCCTCGGAGCGGACGCCTATCTCCTCAAGCCGGTCAGGCGCGAAGATCTGCTCGAAACGCTGAGACAGGTCGGTGTCGTGTGACGTCGCGCCGGATCTTGGTGGTCGAGGACAATCCGCTGAACCTCAAACTGGTGCGCGACGTCCTTCGGTTCGCGGGTCACGTTGTCATGGAGGCCCATTCGGGAGAGGAGGGACTCAGCGTCTTGCATGAGGAACCCCCCGATCTGGTGCTGATGGATCTCCAACTCCCGGGCATCGACGGAGCCGAGACGCTGCGCCGGATGCGGCAGGGCGGTCTCGCACCGGATGTGCCGGTCGTCGCCGTCACCGCCTTCGCGATGGCCGGAGACCGGGAGCGAGCAGCCCTGGCCGGGTTCGACGGATACATCGAGAAGCCGATCAGCGTGCGGGCACTACCCGGCCAGATCGAGGCGTTCTTCGCCGGGGCGAGCGAAGCGACAGGACTGACTTCCGGGGGGCAAGAGTGACCGACATTCCGGTGACCGTCCTGGCCGTGGACGACCAGCCGGCCAACCTGAGGCTCCTCGACGCACACCTGTCGCCCCGCGGATATCGGGTTCTCACCGCGTCGTCGGGGGCGGACGCGTTGGCGTTGCTGCAGACCGAGGACGTCGACCTCGCGCTGCTCGACATCGTGATGCCAGGGATGGACGGATATGAACTCTGTCGAAGGATCCGGTCCACTCCGGCAACCGAATTCCTTCCGGTGGTGATGATCACGGCCAGCGGTAGTGAACAGCGACTGGCCGCCCTCGAGGCCGGCGCCGATGACTTCGTCGTCAAGCCGTTCGACAAGGGCGAGCTGCTGGCTCGGGTGGCGTCGTTGGCGCGGATCAAGCGTTACCACGACACCATCCGACAACAGGCCGACGAGCTGGCCGAGTGGAACGCGAAGCTCGAGACCCGGGTCGCCGAGCAGGTGGCCGAATTGGAGCGCACCAACCGCCTGCGCCACTTCCTATCGCCACAACTGGCCGATTTGGTGGTCGGCGACGAGGACCTCCTACGGAGCCATCGCCGCGAGATCGTGGTGGTCTTCGCCGATCTGAGGAACTTCACCCCGTTCGCCGAGGCCAGCGAGCCCGAGGAGGTGATGGGCGTACTCGCCGAGTACCACCGGGCGATGGGGGCGTTGGTCCACGAGTACGAGGGCACACTGGAGCGGTTCACCGGTGACGGCATCATGGTGTTCTTCAACGACCCGATCGAGTGCGACGACGCGGCCGAGCGTGCGGTCCGGATGGCCGTGGGGATCCGGACCGTCGTGCGCGACCTCGCCGTGGGCTGGCTCCGCAAGGGTCACGAACTCGCCCTGGGAATGGGTATCGCCCAAGGCTTTGCGACCCTCGGCAGGATCGGCTTCGAGGGCCGCTTCGACTACTCGGCCATCGGCAGTGTCACGAATCTCGCCGCGCGATTGTGCGCCGATGCCCGGGCCTGGCAGGTGCTCGTCACCGACCGAGTGCTCGCGCCCGTCGAGCACATCGCCGTGTCGGAAGCGGTCGGCGACGTACAACCCAAGGGCTTCAGCCGCTCGGTGCGGGTCCACAACATCATTTCGATCAACGACAGATAGGTGAAAAGCATGACGCAGCAACGAGGTCCGGGGCAATCGGGCGCAGGTCGACATCTGTCGCAACTGAGTGAAGACGAGCGCTACCGCGTCTTCGACGAGCTGCAGCGGGCCATGCCGGCCGTGTGGGGGTCGATGCGCCAGGGTTTCGACGACGAATCGGTCGTCGTGGTCCCCTCGATCAGCATCGAGCGCCCCACCGCGAGCAGCGGCACCGTCATGCAGGCGATGGAGGAACGCGCACTGTTCCTGCTGTTGCTGCTGCGGCAACCACGATTACGCATGATCTACGTGACCTCGCAGCCGGTGTCCGAATCGATCATCGAGTACTACCTCGGGCTGCTGCCCGGGGTGATTCCCAGTCACGCCCGCGCCCGCCTCACCCTGGTCCCAGTCGGCGATTCCTCACCCGTGCCCTTGAGCTCGAAACTGCTTGCGCGACCTCGACTTCTGGAACACATCCGGTCCCTGATCCCCAACCCGGCGAGAAGTCACCTGATCCCCTACAACACCACACCGCGCGAGCGGGACCTGGCACTGAGTCTTGGTCTGCCGATGTACGGAGCCGATCCCCGGCTCGCGGACCTCGGCACCAAGACCGGCTGCCGCAGGATGTTCGAGGAACTCGGGGTGCCTTGTCCGGTGGGCGCAGAGGACCTCCATTCCGTCGCCGACATCGTGGCAGGCGTGCAAAGCATGCGCGCGAGACGGCCGTCGCTGAATCAGGCGATCGTGAAGCTCAACGACGGTGTCTCCGGGTCGGGCAACGCTTTGGTAGACCTGCACGGGCTGCCGGCCCTCGGCTCACCAGAGGAGGCACCCGCGATCGCTGAACGCCTCCTCGGCATGCAGCTCGAGGACGAGAAGCTCGCCCTCGACGTCTATCTCGCCGCCTTCGAGAAACACGGCGGCATCGTCGAGGAGCGGATCACCGGGTTGGCGTTGACCAGCCCGAGCGTCCAGATGCGGGCCCTGCCGGACGGCACCGTGGATCTGCTGTCCACCCACGATCAGCTGCTCGGCGGCAAGAGCGGTCAGAAGTACCTCGGCTGCGTGTTCCCGGCCGATCCCGGTTACGCCGCGCTCATCGCAGAGCCCGCGATGGTGATCGGAGGCCAGCTCGCCAAGCTCGGCGTGCTCGGACGGTTCGCGGTCGACTTCGTCGTCGTGCAGGACGAGAGCGGCGCGTGGACGCCCTATGCGATCGAGCTGAACCTGCGCAAGGGAGGGACCACGCATCCGTTCCTGACCCTGCAGTTCCTCACCGACGGCAGCTACGACGGACAGCGCGGGGTCTACCTGACCCCCAGCGGCAGCACGAAGTGCCTGGTCGCGACCGATCACCTCGAGGACGAACGGCTCAAGGCCCTGACCGTCACGGACCTCTTCGACATCGTGGTGAACCACGGTCTGCACTTCGACCAGGCTCGCCGCACCGGAGTGGTGTTCCACATGATCAGTTGCCTCACCGAATGTGGTCGCGTCGGCCTGACCGCGGTCGCAGACAACCCCGAGGATGCCCGGCGGATCTACGAGGAGGCCCAGTCCGTGCTCCTGCGCGAGGCGGAGTTGGCCCTCCAGGAGGGGTCCCTCGTCGGGTGAGCTCGGGCCTGGGAGCCGATGATCTGGTCTGGTACGTCGCCTACGGGTCGAACCTGAGCGCGGCACGTTTTGAGTGCTACCTCTCAGGTGGCCGACCGCCCGGCGCCCGGCGCACTTACTTGGGATGTCGCGACCAGTCGCCACCTCGCCGCGACGTCGGAGTTCACCTGGCCGGTGGCCTGGTGTTTGCGGGCAGGTCCACGGTGTGGGGCGGGGGCGTCGCCTTCTACGACCCGCAGGCCGATGGCGAGCTGGCCGCGCGGGCATACCTGCTCACCTTCGGGCAGCTCAGCGATGTCGTCGCCCAGGAAGCCAAGCGCCCGGTGGGCAGCCTGGCGCTGGGCAGCGGAGTCGACCAACGCTGGGCAGTGCCCTCCCACGTCTACGAGACTCTCCTGCAGGTGGACGACCGCGACGGATTACCGATGTTCACCATCACCTCCCTGCAGAACCTCGAGCCCACCCCGCCGTCGGCGGCTTACCTTCGGACCATGTTCGAAGGACTCGGCGAGGCGTTCGCCTGGACCGCGAGCCAGAGGGCGCGCTATCTGTTGCGCGCTTCCGGCGTCACCCCGGCGTGGAGCGCCGGCAGACTTCTTGAGATGTGCCACGGCCAGCCCTGAGGGCTGGGAATGCATCGGAGTGATCGCTGCCTGCGGGGGTCATGAACGCACCGGCTCGAGGTTGGCTTATCCCCCAACGACCGTCAGTACGTTGTACCGCAAGGGGATTGGCGGTGGCGGGGGTCGGCGTCGCTCGTCGGACCTCGAGCGGTGGCACACCAATCGCAGGAATTGGATGGACGACTACTCAGTGTTAGCGCGCGGCGGCATCCTCGCCTGAGGATATGGCAGCTCCTGACACTGCGCGCGCATCGCGGTCGATCACCAGGGCAGGAGAGTCATAAAGCCACGCTCGCCTGTAGCCGAGCATTTCGGCTAACTCCAAGTGCGCCGGGCTATTAGATGACGTTGCGGAGGCGCAGGAGATGTCCACATTCCGACACTACCGATCACGCCGATCGAGCCCGCGGCGCGCGCTACCCGACCCGACGACCGAGGCTCAGATGATGCAGCGGCCACCAGTGCTTGCACATCGGCGCAGAGCATCAGCCCCCGGGCGGGTTGGGGCGTGTCCAAGACGGTGAGAGTGCGCGGTGGCGTCGGCGTGCTACCGCCGAGCAAGCGAACGGGAGTCACGTAACGAAACCGCAGTCGCCCGTCTGAGCCGCACGCGGCGTCCTGTACTTCCGATTGGAACCTTCAGTCCGGCCGCTGCGAAGAAATGACACGAATTTGAGACGAAGCCCAGATGACATCACATCAGACACAATGCGTCACCGCAGGTCAAGGCATCGGGATATGACACGGAGGTTGAGACCCTACATCAAGGCCTGCGCAGGCGATACTGTGTGCCGCGCTGGCCGGGTACATCGGACGGAGAGAGGGAAGGGGAATGGCCGAATGACCACTGCCATCGAAGATCCGCGCTCAGAGAAGGGGCTGGCGCGGGTCGCCCAGTCGTTGGCCAGTTGGACGGAGAAGTGGTTCCCGGACGCGTACGTCGTCGCCCTGGCAGGTGTCGTCCTCGTCTCCG
>NZ_JAVROT010000111.1:0-3378 GCF_032162605.1 Mycobacterium sp.
ACGCCAGATTCTGCTCGTCGTGCATACCGGCCGCGACGAAGCCACCGAAACGGCCCGTCGGGTGCAGAAGGTGCTCAGCGAGAACGGCATCGGACTGCGGGTACTCGCCGCAGAACAGGTCGACCACGAGCCGTTCTATCTCGGGGGCGACGACATCACCTCGCTGGGGGCCGACATCCAGGTCGTGGACGTCGACGAACGCGCCGCCGAAGGGTGCGAACTCGTGCTCGTCCTCGGCGGTGACGGCACGTTCCTGCGCGCCGCCGAACTCGCCCGCAACGTGGAGATCCCCGTGCTCGGCGTCAACCTGGGGCGCATCGGCTTCCTGGCCGAGGCGGAGGCAGATGCCATCGACTCCGTGCTCGACCACGTGATCAACCGCAACTACCGCGTCGAGGAGCGCATGACGCTCGACATCGTCGTGCGCATCGACGGTCAGATCGCGCATCGCGGCTGGGCGCTGAATGAGGCCAGCCTCGAGAAGGGACCTCGGCTCGGCGTGCTCGGCGTGGTGCTCGAGGTCGACGGCAGGCCGGTCTCGACGTTCGGTTGCGACGGAGTGCTGGTGTCGACACCGACGGGATCGACGGCGTACGCCTTCTCCGCCGGTGGCCCGATCCTCTGGCCCGACCTCGAGTCGATTCTGGTGGTGCCGAACAATGCGCACGCGCTGTTCGCCCGGCCGATGGTGACCAGCCCGGACGCATCCATCGCGATCGAGGTCGAGGCCAGCGGTTATGACGCAATGGTGTTCTGTGACGGCCGCCGCGAGATGGTCGTGCCCGCGGGCGGGCGCCTCGAGGTCACGCGCTGCGGCACGCCTCTGAAGTGGGTGCGCCTGGACAGTGCGCCGTTCACCGACCGACTGGTACGCAAGTTCCAGTTGCCCGTCACCGGTTGGCGTGGGCACAGTGCTCGCTGAGATCCGCATCCAAGAGCTCGGTGCGATCAGGGCTGCCACCGCGGAGTTCGACCGCGGGCTCACGGTGCTGACGGGGGAGACCGGCGCGGGCAAGACGATGGTGGTCACCGGTCTGCACCTCCTCGGGGGCGCCCGTGCGGATGCCAGTCGCGTCCGGTCGGGTTCGGAACGTGCCGTCGTCGAGGGTCGCTTCACCACCAAGGAGCTCGGCGGGACGGTCGCGGACAGGGTCGACGAGATCCTGGACTCCTCGGGCGCGGACCGCGACGACGACGGCAGCGTGATCGCAGCGCGTTCGGTCAGTCGCGAGGGTCCGTCGCGGGCGTATCTCGGTGGACGCAGCGTGCCCGCCAAGTCGCTGAGCACGTTCACCACCGAACTCCTCGCGCTGCATGGCCAGAACGACCAGCTGAGGTTGATGCGCTCCGACGAGCAACGCTCCGCACTCGACCGGTTCGCCGACGTCGACGCACCGTTGGCGCGGTACCGGGGCCTGCGAGACGAGTGGCTCACCTTGCGGCGGGACCTGACCGATCGGCGGCAGCGGGCGCGCGAGCTCGCGCTGGAAGCCGACCGTCTCCAGTTCGGGCTGGGTGAGATCGACGCCGTGGCGCCGCAACTCGGCGAGGACGAGACGCTGGTGGCCGAGATCCGCAGGCTGTCCGAGCTGGATGCGCTGCGGGACGCGGCGCAGACGGCGCGGGTGGGCCTGTCCGGTGAGCTCGACGAACCCGCTCAGGGTGCGGTGTCGGCGGTGGACTGGATCGGACAGGCGAAGTCCGCGCTGCAGAGCACCGATGATTCGGCGCTTCGGGTGCTGGGCGACCGACTCGGCGAGGCGCTCGCGATCGCTAGTGACGTGTCAGGAGAGCTCGGTGATTACCTGAGCGAGCTGCCAAGCGATGCAAGCACTTTGGAAGCCAAACTCGCGCGACAGGGCGAATTGCGCAACCTGACGCGCAAATATGCCGCCGACGTCGACGGAGTGCTGGACTGGGCCAATGAGGCGCGTGCCCGGCTGGCACAACTCGACGTCTCCGAAGAAGGTCTGGCGGCGCTGGCCAAACAGGTGGACCAGCTCGAGTCGAAGGTCGTCGCGACGGCGCTGGACGTGACGAAGGTGCGCACCAAGGCTGCCAAGGCGATGGCGAAGGCGGTGACGGCCGAGCTGGCGGGCCTGGCGATGTCGGATGCGGGTTTCAGCATCGCGGTGGGAGCGCTGGTGGCGCGGGCCGATGACTCGGCCCCGCTGAGGCTGCCGTCCGGCGCGGTGGTGCACGCCGGGCAGGACGGCGTCGACGCCGTCGAGTTCGGGTTCACGCCGCACTCCGGGTCCGACGTGCTGCCGCTGGCCAAGAGCGCATCAGGCGGCGAGTTGTCGCGTGTGATGTTGGCCCTCGAGGTCGTGCTCGCCGCCTCGGCGGAGGGCACCACCATGGTCTTCGACGAGGTCGACGCCGGTGTCGGAGGCCGGGCGGCCGTACAGATCGGACGGCGGTTGGCGCGGCTGGCCCGGACCCATCAGGTGATCGTCGTAACCCACCTGCCTCAGGTCGCGGCCTATGCCGACGTGCACCTGGTCGTCGACAGCAGTACGGGCAAGGGCAGGTCCAGCGAGGTGCGACGCCTCGACGACGACGACAGGGTCGGAGAGTTGGCGCGCATGCTCGCAGGGCTCGGCGAGTCCGACAGCGGCCGGGCGCACGCGCGCGAACTGCTGGACTCGGCGCAGAAGGAAACGGAGCAGGAACAGCTCACCTGAGTCTGTTACGGATGTGACAGAAGATTACTTCTGAGGCTGGTGTTACGGCGCGCCTACACCTCAACTTGAGGGTTGGCCGACAGAATTCCCCCATGAAGATGTCAGCGCTGCTTTCGCGTAATGCCGGCCTTCGGCCCGGCGTGTCCGGTACGGCCCGCGTCGATCGCGACATCGACCGCCTTCTTCGCCGCGTCGGCCCCGGCGACGTCGTCGTCATCGACGCGCTCGACCTCGACCGGATCACCGCCGACGCGCTCGTCGACGCCAACGTCGCCGCCGTCGTCAACGCGTCCCCTTCGATCTCGGGCCGCTACCCGAACCTCGGGCCGGAGGTGCTCGTCGCCAACGGCGTGATGCTCATCGACGAGGTGGGCCCCGAGGTCTTCAAGAAGGTGAAGGACGGCGCAAGGGTTCGGCTGCACAACGGTGGCGTCTACTCCGGTGACCGTCGCATCGCTCACGGCACCGAACGCAACGACGAAGAGATCCACGACCTCATGCACGAGGCGAAGAGCGGTCTGGTCGCGCACCTGGAGGCGTTCGCGGGCAACACGATCGAGTTCATCCGCAGCGAGAGCCCGCTGCTGATCGACGGGATGGGCATCCCGGACATCGACGTCGACCTGCACCGCAGGCACGTCGTCATCGTCGCCGACGAGGCCGACGCCGCCGAGGATCTCAAGGCGCTCAAGCC
>NZ_JAVROT010000112.1:0-16422 GCF_032162605.1 Mycobacterium sp.
CCGCACCCAACCGCCGACGTCCTGGCCCGCGTCGGCGAAGACGAAGTACCAGCTCTCGTTCCAGAGCACCTCGTCCGGCGGCTCAGGGGTTCCCTCGTCATCTGCGTAGGGCTGCAAGGGTTCCGGCGTGGACGGCGCCGGAAGGACCGCCAGCGCATCGGTGTCGAGGACGTGTTCGCAGTGCCGCGCGATCATCGTCACGAACATCTGGTCGCCGCGTTCGGTGCGCTCGACCAGCATCGGCGACACGATCGACATCACCACGCCGAAGAAGCTCTGATGCCGTACGCCCTCGAGGACGTCGTCCATGGTCAACGGGGCATCCGGTCCGAGCGCGTCGTGGTAGGCCCGCAACAACTCCTCGGAGTGCTCGCGCCGCTGCTGCACGGGTAGCGCACATCCGAGGAAGTAGGCGACGTCGGTCAGGGCCGGGCCCATGCTCACCGTCTGCCAGTCGACCACGGTAAGCGGCCGGTCGGCCCCGTCCTGGCCGAATAGCAGGTTGTCCAGACGGTAGTCACCGTGAATCAGCCCCCGCGGCCTTTCCGACGCGGCCTCTGCGGCGACGTAGGCGTCGAAGGTCGCGACCAACCGTTCACACACCTCACGGTGCTCGGGTGCGAGGTCGTCGCGGTAGCGATCGAGGAAACCCGCGTAGAGGGCGGAGATCAGGCCCTGGTTGAGTGGCGACTCCCGGTTGATCCACGCCGCCCCCGACAGTGCGGCGTCACCCAGCAACGGGCCGTGTAGGCGGCCGAGCTGGGTCAGTGCCAGCCGCGCCTGTTCGATGGTGGCACCGGCGACTTCATCGCCGGCGACGGCAGGCGTGGCATCCCCGAGCAGCAGGTCGAACACGCCCGTCGTTGGATCGTAGGCGGCGTGATGGCATGGTGCGACCGGACCATTCAGACCCGGCGCAATATCGCTGTAGAAGCGGACCTCCCGCTCGTACAGGCCCAGCGCCAGTCCCGTCTGCCTGCTGCTCGGGTCGGCGGCCGCGACCTTCAACACCACCGATGCCGGTCCGTCATGGCCGTCGGAGTAGGTGAGGGCGACCCGGTAGCACTCGCTCATCTGGCCAGTGCCGATGCGTTCGAAGGCGAACTCGCTGACCGCCCCGGCACCGATCGCCGCGGCGAGCCAGTCGGCGGTGAGGTCGGCGGGACGTTCCACTGGCGCCTTCGTCTGGGGGGTCTGCACTCGGTCAAACCTAGGGCACCGTCCGAGCGGGACGAAGCATTTTCAGCGGATGAGTTGACGGCCGTCAACTCTTGGCGTGGCAGGCGTCCGGCTCTGCCGCGGGCACGTCGAGCGCCGGGTTGCGGTCGAAGAATCCGAACGGCTTGAGCCAGAACGACACGATGTCGACCGGCATGACCGGCCAATCCTCGGGACGGGTGATGTGGTGCAGGCCGAACACGTACCAGAGCACGACGTCGGTGTTGTCGATGGACCGATTGGCCTTCGTCCACTCCCCCAGGCCGGTGTCCTCGACCGACTGATTGACGAATTCACCCGCAGGCCAACGCTCGTCGGCAGCATTCGGAGTGACCCACACCGTGTGCCCGATCACGCCGGCACGTTTCAGCACCGGCGACGCGGGATCGAACATCGCCGGAATGGCCCCGCCCGGCACCAGCTTGTAGGCCGGATGGGTGCCCAGACCGTTGGTGACGTTGGTGTTGATGACCTTCCACGCGCGCTGAGTGTCGAAGTTGAAGTCCTGCTTGCCCTCGCTCTCCGTGCGCAGCGGGACGTTCCGCGTGACGAGGGACAGACCGTACGGGTTCTCCGGCCCCATCGGCTCGGCGTAGGACTCCGACATGAAGACGGTGTTGTCACCGCCGTCGACGTCCATGTCCAGGCGTGCCACCAGGAAGTGTTGGTGGAAGGGCGCATACGTGCGCTCGTCGACGAGCGTGCCGTTCGGGTTCGGTGCGCCCGGCGCGAGCGGCGTGGTGACCATGATGCCGGTGGCCCTGACCTCGCACTCGATGTTGCCGTCCTGGTAGAGCCGCCAGTAGACGAGGTACTCGTAGTTGGCGACCGTCACGTGAAACGAGATCGTCAGGCGGCGCATCCTGCGCACCTCCGCGCCCGCATCGTGATCGACGTGCTTCCACAGCACCGCGCCATCCTCCTCGTGAATGCAGACGGCGTTGGCGATCGTGTAGGGCTCCCCCTTGCTGTCGTGCATGACGGCATCGAGGTAGCGGATCTCGCCGAGGCAGTCGCAGCCCAGTTCGAGTGAAGTCGTCATGAAGCCAAGACCCCACTCGCCGATGTCGAATGCGGTGCGGCGGTAGTGATCCGGCGACGAATCGCGGTAGGGCACGATCATCTCGGCGAAGGACATCCGGTGCGCGACCGACCGCAGGCGATCACCATCGCGATAGCGCACCGTGTGCAGGGTCTTGCCCTCCCGGTAGTTGAAGCCGATGCGCAGCGACCAGTTCTGCCACTGCAAGAGGTTGCCGTCGAGGGTGAACGACGGGCCGTCGGGCTGGGTGACGTGCATTGGTTTGAGCGGCTCACGGGTGGACGTTGCGCGGATGCGCTCGGGGACGTGGCGCGGCACGTATTCGCCCATCACGTTGGGGGTTTCGACGCCACCGGAAGAGAACGGGCCACCGTCCTCGACCCTCAGCACCTCCATGGTGTTGAGGTCGATGACGCAGTGCAGGCCGGTGACCAGATGCGCGTAGGGATTGGCGCCCGGCGCGTCCTTGCGCCACGTGTCCGACCAGCCCAGTCTGCGGTCGCGGAACTCGGGAGGAGCGACCGCATCGCCGAAGGTCCAGGTGTCCATGAAGACGTTGTCGAGATCGGTGATGCCCCGTTCGGCCAGGGCCTTGACGACGTCGGGATGGCTGCGCAGCACCTGGTCGCATTCGATGAACTCGTCCACTGTGAAGTTCGCCTGCACGCCGGGAACGTGGTCGAACGTCTCGACCCGATCTTCGTCGAGCGACACCACGCCCTTGTAGGTGGCGTTGGCCGACCTGTTCAGGCAGATGGCGGTCGCACGACGCGCGGGCACGGTGCCGTCCTGCTCGAACGCCCGCAGTTCTTGCTTGCTTGGCTCCACCAGCTCGACCGAGGCGAACCGCCACCCGAGGTCCGATGTCGCCGTCGGCCCGGGTCCAATCGCGCGCTCGCGGCGCAACACCGCTGCGACGGCGGTGAATTCGTGGGTCGACAAGGGGTCCAGAGGGTGCGCCACGCCACCACTCGATCACATCGACTGCAGGTCCGCACGGGGATCTGGAGAAACCCGCTGCCGACTTCATCGAGCCGCGAGCGTGAACCCCTCCCACGCCTGTCGGCGGTCGGCACGCGGGTCGTATTCGAGGTGAGAGCGCCGATCGAAGACCATGACCGCTCGGTCGTCTGCGGTGTACTGCGGCCAACCATCGCCCGGCACGCCGGTTCGGCTGAAGGCGCGCCACCTGCCCTGCACGTCGTTGGAGACCCGACGCGACGAGCGACGGTCGGCGGCAGCGGTCATCACCAACCCGAACCGCGTCCGATAGACGTCGAAGACGGCGAACAACTCGGTACCGTGGGTGGCGCCGAGGCCCGACCAGTGGAAGGTGCGCGGCGCGTAGTCGTACCGATACACGAAGGTCGGCGCATGCCGGCCATGCGCTTCGGCGATCTGCCACGCCGCGGTCCCGAAGGCGAAGTCGCCACCCAGCCGGATGCAGGCGCTCGGACTCGGGTAGCCCGGATAGGTTTTGGTGATCCGGTCCCGCACCTGAACGTCGGAGTCGGAGAAGAGCAGGTCGATGGCACGCTCGGTCGTCGGCAACAACTGCAGGAACCGGGTGAACAGGCGGCCCTCGTCGGCGTTGGTGCCCACGATCAGAGGCACCCGGTGTGCGGTGCCCTCACGCATGGCCTGCACCGGATCATGCGGCAGGTACTCGGTGTCGAAGGTCGGCCCGACGACGAACGCCCCGCGCATCTCCTTCATCCCATGCCTCATCACCTTGTTCAGCCCGTCGACGAGCTCCGCGGGCCGGGCGGCCATCACCGCGGCCGCGCCATCCTCCTGCGCCGCCCCGAGAACACCGACCAGGTCGGCGGCGAAGGCCGCGGCGACGTCGGGCGGCCCGGCCATACCGCTCGCGGGACTCTCCGAAATCGCCTGCACGAACAGTCCTTTGGATTCCGGGACCGCCAGCAGCGTGGCCACGGCGTGCGCACCGGCGCTCTCACCGAAGATCGTCACGTTGTCCGGGTCGCCGCCGAAGACCGCGACGTTGTCGCGAACCCACCGCAACGCCATCACGAGATCGCGCAGGAACAGGTTGTCCTCGATCGGATCGTCCGGTGTCGACAGGGCCGAAAGATCCATGCAACCAAGCGCACCCAGCCGATAGTTCACCGAGACGTAGATGCAGCCCCGTCGCGCCATGGACGCACCGTCATAGATCGGTGTCGCCGAGCTGCCCAGGATGTAACCGCCGCCATGGATGAAGAACATCACCGGCAGCGGTTCGTCGGACGCCGACGAGCGCTCGCGCGAGGAGCCGACAGGCCCGGTCTCCGGCGCGACGACGTTGAGCGTGAGACAGTCCTCGCTCATCGGCTGGAACTTGCCGACGCCGAGCAGCGTGTACTTGCGGTCCTGCGGCGCGCAGTAGGTGAACCCGTGGCAGTAACGCACACCCGGCCATGGCTGCACCGGTTGCGGAGCGCGGTAGCGCAGCCGGCCCACTGGAGGCCGGGCGAATGGGATGGATCGCCAGCGGTGGACGCCGTCGGCGGTGAAGCCTTCGATGACCCCGCTGTCGATGGCCACGCGAATGGTGCGATCGTGCATGGGTCGACGTTAGCGAAGAAGCCCACGCCCGATGCGCCTGGCGTGCCGCCCCAAGGGCGCCCGCTACCCTGGTCGGCATGCGAATCGCCTTTGTCCTCGCCATGTCTGCGCTGGTGGCGGGCTGTTCGGGCGGCACGGGCGGGACCGCGGACCAAACCCGACAGACGCCGATCACGGGTACCCCGACCAGTTCGCCTCCCAGCGCGTCGCCGTCGAAGACCACGACGAAGCCTTCGCTCGCGCCGGCCTCTGCGCCTCAGCAGGGTGCCGCGATCGCCGACGTCATCCGATGGATCGAGGCGGGAACACCCGCCGACGCCGCCGGTTACCACTCGATGACGCGCGACGGTGAGTCGACGACCCTCGACGACGGAGTGGCGTTCACCACGGCGGGCACCGAGGCCAACTGCGTCACCAACGAGTACCGGGAGGGCGCATTGGCGTGCCTGATGAAGCTGGCAGATCCGCCGCCGCGGCCGCCCGGCATCGAGACGGCGTGGAAGGACAACTGGGTGGACTTCACGGGCGCAGAAGTCGACGTCGGCTCGCCGCACGGTGATCCGGGCCCGTTCGGCGACGGCACGGGTGCCGAACTACCCGCGGGCCACACCTTGGCGTTCGGTGACTACCGCTGCCGTTCGGACGCCACGGGATTGTTCTGCGTCAACTACGCGCACCAGACCGCGGTCAAGTTGAGCGCGGCAGGCGTCGAGGGATTCGGCTGCCTGCAGAAGGCGACTCCGCCAGCGGACATCGGCGTCCGGCTCAGCTGCTGAGCCGCCGGGCCCTTGCTAGGCGGCGTACTCGGCGATCGCCATGGCAGTGCGGACGTCGCGCTCGCTGAAGAGCGTTGTCCTCAGACCGGGTAGCCGCGGCGCCCTCGACCGGTGTCGCGCTCCGGTGGGTGTGGTGAATTCCGCAGTGTGGCAACCCTCGTCGTCACTCGAGGTGCTCACCGACCAGCCAGGCGCCTCCTTGGCGTAGTTGCACCGTTCACACTCCCCCAACCCGTTGACCGCCGAGGTTGGTCCATCCCGGCGGTGCGGGTCGGCGTGGTCGTGGTGGCGGATCGGGGCATCGCAGTACGGTGTGCGGCAGGTGTCGTCGCGCAGATCGATGAACGTCGCCAGACCCTTGGGGAACAGCCGCGCCCGCGATTCCATCGCCACCAGCGCACCGCTGCCCGGCGGCTTGTACAGCCGCCGCAGCGTGGCTCGTGAACGCTTGTCGTTGACCGCGGCATTGACCAGTCCCCGCGCTACCGCCGCCGGGATCGGCCCGTACCCGGCCAGCTGCGCAGGGACTGTCTCGCCGCCCAGCAGAGTTCCGTCGGTGAGTACCAGGTTCACCGCCACCGGCACGGGTACTTCGGCGGGACGTCCGGTGACCCGTTCGACCAAGGTGTCGGCCATCACCTGGCCGCGCCGCCGGCCGTCACCACAGGTGTCCGCGGCCCGACGCAGCGCGGCGTAGACCGCCACCCCTTGAGGCATCGGAAGCAGGGCGGTCACGTAGGCCATGT
Organism: Mycobacterium sp.; assembly: GCF_032162605.1. GTDB lineage: Bacteria > Actinomycetota > Actinomycetes > Mycobacteriales > Mycobacteriaceae > Mycobacterium. The sequence continues at coordinate 6,351 of NZ_JAVROT010000112.1, forward strand.
TGTCGGGGGCGGGCCGGCTGGTGACGGTGCGCTCGGATTCAGCGCGTACCGCCCGCTCGACGACCGCGTGCGGGTCGAGTTCGTAGGCGATGGCCTTGGCGTCGGCTTCGAGTCGCTTGTCGCCCTTGCCCTCCAACGCGGCCTGGTCGGCGCACATCCTGGCATCCAGGGTGCGGCGGTCCTCAACGTCAAGGCACGCTGATTCCCGCACGATCAAAGTGGCCCGCCATTCGGAGAGCAATCCCGCCTTGAGTGCGGCCAGGGTGTGGGGCATCTCGTGGACCAGGGCCCTGGCGAATCCGAGGTGGCGGCCGCCCCGGTTGGGTGAATCGCGGCGGGCCAGGGCGATCTCGCTGGCCAGGCCCTTGCCGCGCTTGGCGGAAGGCACTCCTTCCGCGGCTTCCCGACAGCGGCGCGTGGCATCGAGTTCGGCGGTCAAAATCGCCTGCTCGGCAGCGGCCGCCGACTTCTCGCGCTCCAGCACCGCGATACGTTCGACCAGCGCCGCCTCCGTGGCGGGCGGGTCTATCGTTGCCGTCGTATCGAACATGTGTGCGACTCTACAGCCGCCGCCCGACAAGTCTCAGCCCGCGGGGCGAGCCTTCTCACGGACACGCGTCGGGTACGACTGCGTCATTCCCACCGCACCGACGATGACCACGATCGGAATCACCCAGTTGGTCCAGTCACGGGTCTGCGGCACCTGGGTGGCGTAGTACCCGAGCACCGAGATCAGCGCGAAGACCAGGGCCCACATCAGGGTCAGCACCCTGTTGGTCTGACGGAACGCCGGCTTCTCCCAGTCGTCCATGGGCCGGGACACCCTGGCGTACTGCTCGGTGAACGGCGTGAACGCCAACGAGCCCAGCGCCATCAACGCCAGCACGCCGCTGGACAACGTCGTCGCGTAGGTGTCCATCCAATCGCGGTCCGCCGCGCCGACGATCACTCCGACTGCCGTCACCGCGACGAAGAAGACGATCGTGACGATCTCGAGCAGCCGGGGCCCGCCTCGACCCATGGAGATGCCGAGGATGAACGCCGCCAACACTGCACTCAGCGCGCCGAACAGCCACGTACTCGGGCCTTCGGCCACCACCCAGTAGATGATCCACGGCACGAACCCGACGAACGGGCTGTGCTCAAACCATTCGTCCACACCTCAGGGTGTCACGAAAATCGGCTCGAGAAACCGTGATCGAACTACGCGACACCCTTCTGCCTCAACAGCGGAAGGACTCCCTCGGCGAACCAGTGGGCCTCCTCGAGGTGCGGATAGCCCGAGAGGATGAATTCGTCGAAACCCAGCGAGTGGTACTCGTAGATCAGGTTCGCGACCTCCTCGTGGCTGCCCACGAGCGCCGTGCCTGCCCCGCCGCGCACCAGCCCCACCCCGGCCCAGAGGTTGGGGTAGATCTCCAGTTGATCCACCCGGCCGCCGTGCAGTGCCGTCATCCGGCGCTGGCCCTCGGACTGCGAACTCGCATGCAGTGCAGTCTGCTTCGCGATCTGATCGTCGCTGAGCCCTGCGACGAGCTCGTCGGCGACCCCCCAAGCGGCGGCCGACGTGTCGCGGCTGATCGTGTGCAGGCGGATGCCGAACCGGACCTTGCGGCCCCGGGCCTCGGTCAGCTCGCGGACCTTCGCGATCTTGGCCGCCGCCGCTTGCGGTGGCTCACCCCACGTCAGGTACACGTCGACGTACTGCGCGGCGATCGGCAGCGCCGCGGGCGAAGAACCCCCGAAGTAGATTTGCGGCAACGGATCCGGCGGTGCGGACACCCGAGCGTCCGCCACGGTGTAGTAGTCGCCCTTGAAGTCGAGCCCGTCCCCTCGCCACACCGAGTTGACGACGTGGAGGAACTCACCGGTACGGGCATAGCGTTCGTCGTGATCCAGCCAGTCGCCGAAGCGGCGCTGCTCGGCGTCGTCACCGCCGCTGACGATGTTGAGGAGGACCCGGCCTTCGGAGAAGCGCTGCAATGTCGCGGCCTGCTGGGCAGCCAGCGTCGGCGGCACCAGGCCGGGCCGGAATGCGACCAGGAATTTCAACTTCTCGGTCTCGGCGAGCAGAGCCGCTGACGTCAACCAGGCGTCCTCGCACCAGGTTCCGGTCGGCGTGAGCACGCCTTCGAAGCCGAGCCGGTCGGCAGCCCGGGCCACCTCGGCGAGGTACCGACGGGTCGGGGCACGGTAATTCGGCGGCAAGACTTGGTTCGACGACGCGTGCGACGAGCCGACTATTGAGCGGCTGTCGCCGCTGGTGGGCAGGAACCAGAAGAATTTGGCGGCCACGAAACTCCTAATTGCCGTTCGTCAGAAAGGGTTTGAGCGCATCGTCATAGCGGTGATCCACCCAGTCGGCGAACTTGGGGGCCGATGCGATCTGCTTGGTCTCGGCGAACAAGTCGGCCAGCTCCTGCTCCGAGCCGATCAACTGATCCGACAGCGCGGTCGAGGACCGTAGGCTCCGGCTCTGTGCAACGGTTCCTACGGGCAGGCCGAGACCGACCGCCTCCGAATAGCTACGCGCCCACTCCTCGGGATGGTCCTGTGCCCACCGGGTCGCCTTGGCGTAACGCACCAGCAGATCGCTGAGCGCGGTGTTGCGTTTCGGGTCGGCCAGGGTGGCATCCGATGCGATGCCGAACCCGGCCCCGTTGGTGACACCGGTGGCCTGGGCGATGCTGCGCACGGGCACCTGTTGTTCAACCTGCGCGGTGTACGGATCCCAGATGGCCCAGGCGTCTGCCTGCCTGCTGGTGAAGGCGGTCAAGGCGTCGGCAGGCTGTAGGAACACGAGTTTCACGTCGGCGGGCGACAGGCCGGCCTTCTGCAGCTGGGCCAGGATGTGGCCGTGCGCTGAGCTGCCCTTGCCGACGGCCACGCTCTTCCCACGCAGGTCGGCGACGGTCTTGATCGGTGAATCGGCCCGCACGAGGATGCGGTCGCCGTCTCCTCCGTTTTCGTATGCTGTCACCACCTTTACCTTCGCATTGGCGGCGGCACCGAAGATGGGCGGGGTGTTGCCGGTTACGGCGAAGTCGATCTTGCCTGCGGTCGCGGCCTCCACCTGCGGTGGTCCGGAGGTGAAGGTGGCGAACACCACCTTGTAGGGCAGGTCGTTCAGCGCGCCCGCGGCGCGCAGCAGTGACTCGGTGCCGCCCTTCTGGTCTCCGATCTGCAGCGTGACGTCGGACACCTCGGACAGCGGCACCGTGGCCGGGGCCTGCTGAGCGCCGGAACTCTCCTCACGCGACACGCAGCTGGCCAGCACGCCGATCAGCGTCAGCAGGGCCGCGACGCGTATCGCGATCACTCGTCTGGATGCGGGCATGACCGTTCCCTTCATTGTTCGACGATGCGTTCGTCAGAGATGGACGCCGAGCCGGTCGAGCAGTTCGGCGCGGTAACGCTCGGTGTTGGCGGACGGGTCCGACGGCGAGCGCCTGGCATCGTCGATGACGAGCGTGTGGATCACACGGCCCTCCTCGAGGACCAGCACTCGGTCGGCGAGCGCCACCGCCTCGTCCACGTCGTGGGTCACCAGCAGCACACCGAACCGGTGTTCCCGCCACAGATCGAGCAGCAGCGCCCGCATGGTCAGGCGGGTCAGCGCGTCGAGTGCGCCGAAGGGCTCGTCGAGCAGCAGGAGTTCGGGTTCGGCCACCAGCGCCCTCGCGAGCGACACCCGTTGCGCCTGTCCACCGGACAGCGTCAGCGGCCAGGCGTCCGTGCGTTCCGCGAGACCGACGTCGGCCAACGCACGGTCGGCGCGGGCGACCGCGTCGGCCCTGGACAATCGAGTGCGGGTCAGTCCGTAGACGACGTTGGTTCGCACGTCGCGCCAGGGGAACAAACGGGGCTCCTGGAAGGCCAGCGCGGGCGCGCCTGCGACCACTCGCTCGCCATTGTGATCGGTGGACAACCCCGCCAGCACCCGGAGCACCGTCGACTTGCCCGAGCCGCTTCGGCCGATCAGAGCGACGATCTCGCCACGGCCGATGCGCACCGACACGTCAGCCAGCACGTGATGCTCGCCGTACCACTTGTCGACGTTGCGCAGTTCGCCCGCAGTCCCGGTCTGCCGTTCGGAGGTCACCGTCACGAGCGGTACCTCAGGGCCCGACGCTCGGCGGCTCGCACGATCGCATCCGTGCCGATGCCCAGCATCGCGTAGACGATCAGGCCAAAGATGATGATGTCGATGCGCAGGAAGTCACGGGCGTTGTTGATCAGGAACCCGATTCCCTTGTCGGCGTTGATCTGCTCGGCAACGATCAGCGTGAGCCAGGCGATGGCCAGGGACTGGCGCAAACCGACGAGCACCTGCGGTGCGGCGCTGGGCACGATGATCGTGCGGAATCTCTGCCAGAACGAGAAGCCAAGCACCTGAGCGGTTTCGAAGAGCTTCGGGTCGACCTGGCGGATCGCCGAGAACGTATTGAGGTAGAGCGGGAAGCTGACGCCGAGCGCCACCAACAGCACCTTCGGCAGCTCACCGATGCCGAACCACAGGATGAACAGCGGGATCAAGCCGAGGTGCGGCAGCGCGCGGACCATCTGCATCGGCGGGTCGACCGTTGCCTCGAACCAGTGGGACAACCCCACCGCTGTGCCGAGCGCCACACCGATCACGCCACCGAGGATCAGACCTTCGACCACCCGCACCCCGGACACCCGCAGGGCATCGACGAGCTGGCCGTTCTCGATCAGCTCGATACCGGCCTCGAAGATCAGGGACGGTGCGGGCAGGATGTCCTGCGGAATCAGGCCGATCGCACTGCCCAGCTGCCACAGGGCCAAGAGAACTACGGGTGAGGCCAGCCGGATCAGACCCCATTTGCGCTGCCGCAGGCGTACTTTCGCCGTCGGCGACGCGACCGTGGTTACGGCGGCGGGCTCGACTGATGCGGTCACGATCCAGTGACGCTACGTAGCCGTGTCGGAGGCCGGAAGCTTTCCACTCGCCACGAGGAAAACGATGGAGCCTCACGACGACAAGAGGCCCTGCCTGCGCGTGGCAGGCAGGGCCGTCGTCGACTCGTCGGGTCAGAAGCGGGTGGTACCCGTCACGATCAGCCCGGCCACGTCGCGACCGTTGATCTTCGAGTTCAAGGTGCCGTTCTGCAGGCTGATGACTTGATTGGCCTGCTGCAGGATCCGCTTGTTGCGGACCTGCGACTGGAACTGCGCGGGGTTCAGCTGTTGCAGTTCAGCTTGCTCGAAGTCACGGCCGCTGATACCACCGTTGAACTGAACGCCGGTCACGGAACCGTCGGGCCGCACGATCCACGACGCTCGGGCGCCGTCGAGGGCGGCGGTGTACATCCCCGCCGGTGCGGAGATGGCGTTCGCGGTGAAGTCGTACTTGGTGCCGTTCATCGTCAGATCACCCGTGATGTCGGTGCCGTTGAACGATGCGGACAGGTTGTCGCGGAACTTCGAGGTGATGTCGATCGCCCCGTCGGCCTGGTTGCCGAAGAACCACGACTCGTCGTCGACGCCGTTGCAGGCGTAGGCGGTGACCTGGTTGCCGTCGACGGAGATGCCGATGGTCATCTTCTTTCCGTCGGCCTCCATGTCGGCCATGTACTTGGCGGACTGCGGAAACGGCGCGGGGGCGGCGGCGGTCGACTGGGTCGACGGAGCCGCCGACGGCTCGGTGGACGAGCCACTCGAGCAAGCGGACAGGGTGCCCAGTGCGAAGAGCGCGAGGACACCGATGATCAAGGTCCAACTCGGTGCGGAAGACCTGCCAGGCCGGTTCCGCCTCGGTCAACAGGTGGTTGTTGCTCGCCAGCGACACCAGCCGGGAATCGGGGATGATCGCCGCCAGTTCCTCGCCGTAGCGCAGCGGCACGCGATGATCGTCACGCGCGTGCATGATCAAGGTCGGGCTGGACACGCGTTCGGCCATGTCGCGAACGTCGATGCGCGCGAACTCCTCCAGGAACCGGACCGCATTCTCGGGCGAGGTGGTCCGCCGCTGCAAGTGGTCGAACTCCTCCCAGTCGGCGCGGGTGCCGTCGGGCAGGAACTGCGCCGCGAATACCTGGCGGAAGGCGGGGTCGTCACGGCCCCAGCCGACCCGGGCGAGATCGAGATCGAGTGCGGCGGCTCGCCGTTCCTCGTCGTTCATGGCCCGGATCGCTCGTCCCCTGGCATAGGCCGAGCACAGGACGAGCTTGGTGACCCGCTCCGGGTGCCTGGCGGCGTAGGGCCACTGCGACGGCACCGCCCTGGGACACGCCCAACAGCGGAAACCGTTCGAGCCCAAGGGATTCGACCACGGACTCGAGATCAGAGACCCAGGCATCGAACGTGAAGTCCACGGCCTCCCAATCCGAGAGCCCGCAGCCGCGCTCGTCGTAGCGAATGAACTGGTGTCCCAGGGCCAGGTTGCGCACCCAGTGTCGCCACACCGGGCTCTCGATGTCGTACCCGAGATGCGTCATCCAGTTCGCCGCGCGGACCAGGGGTGGTCCCTCCCCGGCGACCGCGTATGCCAGGCGCACCCCGTCGGCCGCGCGACAGAACGCGATGTGTTGACGCGGCGGTGGCGCGGGTTCGGCTGCGACGGCGACGGTGGGCGCATCGACGACGATGGTGCCGACGAACTGGTAACCGCGACCGCGCACGGTACGGATATAGCGCTGAAACTCGCCGTCGTCACCGAGCGCGCGGCGGGCCGCCTTGATGCGGCTGGTCAGCGCCGCCTCACCGACGAAGCGACCACCCCAGACGGTGTCGAACAGCTCCTCCTTGGTCACGAAGCGGTGGTGGTTGCTGACCAACTGCGTCATGACGTCGAACACCTGCGGCTCGACGCGGATCACGTCACCGCCGCGACGCAGTTCGTAGCGGGCCGTGTCGAGCACGAAGTCGTCGAAACGCCACGCCCGACCCGACGACACCGACTCGGCGGCTGGGTCCGTGGACGACATGGACACTCGGTTCCGATCTGGTTCGAGCGATGCTGGTGGTCGCTGATGGTCATCGTAGCTGTGAATCGCCTGCAAGACGTGAACGCCTTTGCCGCCGGATTCATTCACCGTCGGTGATCGGAGACCTCGTTCAGCGCCAGCCGTCGGCCGCCTTCGCCGCGCGCATCAGCGCGTCGCAAAGATCGCGCAGTTCAGCCCCCTCGGCTCCCTCTTCGATGGCCGTGGCGACGTCCTCAGCGGCGCACCGTACCTGGTAGACCCGGTCGGACAGCTGGGCCGCTTCGTCTGCGGTCAGCACCACCGAATCGGAGGCCAGCGACGTGCCCTTGACCATCGCACGCTGCTCGTAGGCGCGCTGTCGGCAGGACTGCCTGCAGTACTGCCGACGCCGGCCCATTCCCGCGTCGGCGACCTCACGACCGCACCAACGGCATGGTTGCACTCGGGACCGTCGTCGAGTTTCGGGCGCCACGGGACTCGACTGTAAACGGCCTACGTCGTCGATCCCGGTAGCATGGACAGTCGCGTCGGGAACTTCGCGCCAATTGGCTGCGTTGATACCCGCGGATGCATGCGGAAGAAGATGTCGGATGAGGAGTAGTGACGATGGCTGATCGTGTCCTGCGAGGTAGTCGCCTCGGAGCCGTGAGCTACGAGACCGACCGAAACCATGACCTGGCGCCCCGTCAGGTGGCGCGTTACCGGACCGACAACGGCGAGGAGTTCGAGGTTCCGTTCGCCGACGAAGCCGAGATCCCCGGTACCTGGCCCTGCCGAAACGGCATGGAGGGCACGCTGATCGACGGCGACGTCCCCGAACCCAAGAAGGTCAAGCCGCCCAGGACCCACTGGGACATGCTGCTCGAGCGACGCTCGGTGGAGGAATTGGACGAGCTTCTCAAGGAGCGGCTCGACATCATCAAGACGAAGCGCCGCGGCAGCTGACCGACCGTCAGCGCACCACGCCGCGAGCGCGGTCGAGCCGGCCGCGAATACCCCACTCGGCAATCTTGAAGACGGCCTCGCGGATGTTGGAGCCGCTCATCTTGGACTTGCCGAGTTCGCGCTCGGTGAAGGTGATCGGGACTTCCTTGACCACGAAGCCCGCGCTGATGGTGCGCCACGTCAGGTCGACCTGGAAGCAGTAGCCCTTCGAGTCCACGGCGTTGAGGTCGATCTTCTCCAGCACCTCGCGCCGATAGGCGCGGTAGCCGGCGGTGATGTCGTTGACGTCGACCCCCAGCGAGATGCGGGAGTAGCCGTTAGCCGTGCGCGACAACACCATCCGCCGCCGCGGCCAGTTCCGCACGGTGCCGCCGTCGACGTAGCGCGAGCCGATCGCCAGATCGGCGCCCCGGTCCACGGCGTCGAGCAGGCGGTACAGCTCCTCGGGCGCGTGCGATCCGTCGGCGTCCATCTCGACCAGCACCGCGTAACCCCTGCCGAGGCCCCAGGCGAAACCCGCGAGGTACGCCGCGCCGAGACCGGCCTTGCTGGCGCGGTGCATGACGTGGATGCGATCCGGATCGGCGAGCGACAGGTCGTCGGCCAATTCCCCGGTGCCGTCCGGGCTGCCGTCGTCGACGACGAGCACGTGGACCTCGGGACGCGCCGCATGGACCCGACCGACGATCAACGGCAGGTTCTCCCGCTCGTTGTAGGTAGGAATGATGACCAGCGTGCGCTGACTGGGGCGATCGCCACCCTCGATCATGCGCGATCGCTCGTCGGTCATGTCACTCCTTCGTCGTCTGTCTCGTGTGCTTCGACTCATCGGCGATTGGTCACCCTGCGGAGGCGACGCACGAACTCCCCATTGTGCAGCATTGCTCCAGCGACAGCGGCGGCACCAGCGAAGACGAGCAGTCCCTGGATCACCGGACCCCACCGCGTGGCCGGTGTGAGGTCGGTCTTCAGCCGGATCTGTGCGTCGAGATAGGCAGGCTCGTAGAAGGCGGTGCGTGCCAACTCGCGCCCGTCCGGTCCGATCACCGCGCTGATGCCGGTGGTGCCCGCCACCACGACGTACCGGTCGTGTTCGACGGCCCGCAGCCTGGCGAACGAGAGCTGCTGCGCGCTCATCACCTCGTCGAACGTCGCGTTGTTCGTCGGGACGGCGATGAACTGCGCCCCGTTCAGCACGGCTTCCCTGGCAGCGCGGTCGAAGATGACCTCCCAGCACGTGGTCACGCCGATCGGGATGCCCGCGGCGTGGACGACGCCGTTTCCGGTGCCCGGCACGAAGTAGCCGGCTCGGTCGGCGAACGACGACAGCAGGCGGAAGAAGCCGCGCCACGGCAGGTACTCACCGAACGGCTGCACGATCTTCTTGTCGTGGCGCTCCCCTGGGCCGTCGGCCGGATCCCACACGATGACGGTGTTCGTCGCCTGCGGGTCCTCCCGGGTGTAACCGGGCGCGGCAATGACGGCGCCGACGAGGATCGGTGCGCGGATGGCGTCGGTCGCGACCGCGATCTGTTCGGCGGCGTCGCGATTGGCGATCGGGTCTATGTCCGACGAGTTCTCCGGCCAGATGACGACGGCGGGCTGAGGTGCGCGCCCCGCTCGGACGTCCTCGGCGAGCCGCAGGGTCTCGCGTACGTGGTAGTCGAGCACCGCCCGCCGTTGCGCGTTGAACTCGAGCCCGAGCCTGGGGACGTTGCCCTGAACGGCGGCCACGGTCGTCGTCGGGTCGTCCCCCGCGCCCGCTCCGGACTGACGCACGTACGGGGTGGCGAGCGCGACGGTGAGAAGCACGAGAGCCACACTGACGCCAGGGAGCACCACCGAGGGCGGAAGGTGGCCGCTGTGATGTTGCTTGCGCCACCACAGGTGGGCTTCGATGCCGATGGCGGCAAGGCTGACGCCGACGAGCGCGACGGCGAACGACACCAGCGGCACGCCGCCGAAATGTGCGATCGCCAGCAAGGGGCTGTTGCCCTGGGTGAATCCGACGACACCCCAGGGAAATCCGCCGAACGGGATGGTGGACTTGAGCCACTCGGCCAGCACCCATAGGCAGGCGAACCACACCGGCCAACCGGGTAGCCGCCGTACGACTACGGCGAGAAGGCCGAAGACGCCGGGGAACAGAGCCTCCATCGCAGAGAGCGCGAGCCACGGAA
>NZ_JAVROT010000113.1:0-7871 GCF_032162605.1 Mycobacterium sp.
CCGGCGAACACGGGGGTCCCGTCAGCCGGCTGCACTCGGCGTCGCAGTGACCGACGGGGTCGCCGCCGTCGCCTCGGGCTCGTCTGGCGACGTGGATTCAGTCGTCGTAACGGCGGTCGTCTACCAAAGGCCAAGAATCGAAGAAACCCCTACGTTCGCGCTCAACCCCACTCGTGGTTCATGGCGCGGGAATCGACTGTAGCCTCCACGGTGACCACGTTGCGTCGGCCGCTGCGTGACACCGCTATCAGCACCATCGCCAGTCCGGCGGTCACCGCGCCCGCGATGAAGATCGTCACGAAGCCGTGCTCGGGCGGCAGGCCCATCCCAGCCACGGTTCGACCCAGAAGCACGGCCACCACCGCGGCGGCGATCGCGCTGCCGACGGTGCGAGCGATCGCGTTGACGCCGGTCGCCACACCGGTCTCGCCGCCGTCGACCTCGCTGACCACCAGTGCGGGCAGGGCACCGTAGGCGAGGCTGATGTAGGCGTTGGTCCAGATGCCCGCAACGATCACCTGCCAGGGAGCCGAGTGCGCCAGGGCCAACCACAGGAATCCGACGACGCCCGTCAACGTCCCGCAGACGAGAACCGGGCGGGCGCCGAAGCGGTCGATGAATCTGCCGCTGAGAGTGGCGGTGACGAAGCCAGTCAGTGCGCCGGGCAGGAGATACACCAGGCTGGCGTGCAGAACCGTCGCGCTGAATCCGTATCCGGCGACTGCACGGTCAACCTGGACGAACTGGGTGAGGCCCAGGAAGCCGAAGTACAACCCCATGCCGACGAATATCGTCGCGAGATTGGTCAACAGCACCGGCCGACGAGTCAACATCTCCGTGGACATCAACGGGTAGTCGAGTCGTTTCTCCCACATCCACCAGGCGACCAACACGGTCACAGCGAAGCCCGCGGATCCAAGGGTGGCAGGGGACGACCAGCCCCACGAGTTTCCTTGGGTGATGGTGAGCAGCGCCGCAGACAGGCCTGCCGCCAGGCCGGCTGCCCCCAACCAGTCGATGGTTCCGTCGGCACCTCCCGGCCTCGACGGGATGGCCGTGACCGCTACGGCGATCACCACGACGACGAACCCCGTCGTCAGCCAGAACACCCGGTGGTAACCGGCGGCGCCGTCCATCAGGAGCCCCGTCACGACGAGCCCCATGCCGCCGCCGAAGCCCAACGTGCCGGACAACACCGCGAGTGCCCCGACGACGCTGCCCGCGGGGAGTTCGTCGCGAAGGATCGCGACGCAGATGGGATACAACGAATACGACACGCCCTGTAGCACGCGGGCGATGATCAGCAGGGCAAGCGAGGACGTCGTTGCCGCCATCACCGAGCCGACGAGGACGATGAGGAGCACTCCGAGCAGGACGCGCTTCTTGTTGTGCAGATCGGCGAGTCGTCCGATGAGCGGTGTCGACGCGGCGGCCGCCAACAGGTTGGCGGTCACCGCCCAACTGACGGCCACCGACGATGCGTTCAGTTGTTGGGCGATGATGCCGAGAATCGGGACCACCGCGGTTTGGAGCACCGCCACGGTCAACGCCACCAGGCTCAGGGCGGCGATCAGCGCCCGGGGCCGCGGGTGAGGCGCCGGTGCTTCCGCCGGGCGTGGCTCACGACTCGGGCCACCTTTTCGCATGGCTAATTATGTCGTCTACTCACATGCCGAGCGGCAAGAGGTAGGGCTTACCTAGGGTGATGTTCGGTCGCAACCGAGGGGACGAATGATGAAGAGGTTCGAAGGTAGGGGTGTGCTGGTCACCGGCGCGGCGTCCGGCATCGGAAGGGCCACGGCCGAGCGTCTTCTCGCTGAGGGCGCCATCGTGGTCGGCGTCGACCTGGCACCCGAAGCACCGAAAGAACTTGCTGGAGAACGCTTTACCTACCAAGAGGTCGACGTTCTCGATGCGGATGCAGTGCGTACCGCGGTGGCCGCGGTCGTATCCGGGGCCGGTCGGCTCGACGGCGTGGTGCACGCGGCCGGCGTGGCCGGTGGCGGCCCGGTTCACCTGCTGCCCCACGAAGAGTGGGACAGGGTGGTGGGCATCAACCTGAAGGGCACCTTCGTGGTGTCGCGTGCCGCGCTTGCCCAGATGGTGCAGCAGGAGCGGGTCAACGGTGAGCGCGGTGCCATCGTGAATCTGGCCAGCATCGAGGGAATCGAGGGCACCGTCCGGTGGCAGCGTCTACAACGCGTCGAAGGGCGGCGTGGTGCTGCTCACCAAGAGCACCGCCATCGACTACGGGCCGAGTGGGATCCGGGTCAACCTCATCTGCCCGGGTTTCATCGAAACGCCGATGTTCGACTCGGTGATGGGCATGCCCGGCTTCGAGTCGCCGCGCCAAGGACTCCGTCACGTCCACCCAGCCGGGTCGGCACACAGCAGATGACGGAACCTAATGCGGGTTCCCAATGTCACAGCGCCACAACATATTACGTCACAGCGACAAATGAGGGTCAGCCATCGGGATAGGGGATTCTCAATCACAGACCTTCTATGGTCGAGCCGGCCGATCGGGGCGCGGCCGTGAGCGCTGCATTCACTAATCGAACGAAATGGACATTGTCGCAGGTGGTTCAGATGCGAACAGGGTCTCGTCTGGCACCCCATGCAAGCGCTGATCAGTGAATCAGCAGGTCAGGTCATCTCAGTAAAGCTGGTAACGGTGCGTGTTCGAGAGGTGCGAGATCGCGCCTGGACGCCCGACGTCCACATCCACGCACGAACGACGCCGCAGCTGCCGTTCAAACCACCCGGCACCGATCTGGCACCATTGCGGACATGGATGCGCGTTCGGGGCCGGGTCTCAATGATCCGTTCGATGAGGCGATTGACGACGCGCTGAGGTCCCTGCCGGCCAATCTCCGTGCGGCGATGAGCAACGTCGAGATCGTCGTCGAGGACGAGCCTCCCGACGGCCAGCCGCTGCTCGGCCTGTACCGCGGCGTACCGCTGCCGCGAAGGAACAGCGCGTACAGCGGAATGCTTCCCGACAAGATCAGTATCTTCGGCGGGCCGATCACGCGACTCGCTGCCGGCGACGCGGATCGCCTACGCCGCGAGGTCAGACACGTCGTGCTCCATGAGATTGCGCATCACTTCGGGATCAGCGACGAGCGGTTGATCGAGCTCGATCGCTACTGACGCGCTACTGATGCTCCGCCCGAATCTTGCCGTAGCGGACAATCTGACTCAAATCCTTTGGGCCACAGTGCAACTTGCCGTATTGAGCTGGTAACGGTGCGCGTTCAAGAGGCGCGAGTTGGTTGACCTCCGGCGAACCAGTGGGCGTGCGAGTCGTAGTGGTCAACGCTACCCGCCCGGGGGCGCGCTCGGCCGGGTCCGATCGGGATGCGAACCGGGGACAGCGTGACAAAGGTGCTGCACATCTGATGCGTTGATGCGGTAGCATCAGGATATGCGAACAACACTGGACATCGATGAGGACGTGGTCGTCGCGGCACGCGAACTCGCCGCCGGCGAGCGGCGGTCCCTGGGCGCGGTGATCTCCGAGTTGGCGCGCCGCGGCCTCACGCCGGCGCGCGTCGAGGCCGCCGATGGGTTGCCGGTTATCCGTGTGCCGTCCGGCACGCCACCGATCACACCGGAAACCGTCCGGCGTGCGCTCGACGAGGACTGACTACCGCCGATGGCGCTGCTCGACGTCAACACGCTGGTCGCTTTGGCGTGGGACTCTCACATCCACCACGTCCGTATGCGCGAGTGGTTTGCCGCCAATGCGTCGCAGGGCTGGGCGACCTGCCCCATTACAGAAAGTGGGTTCGTTCGCGTGTCGACGAACCCAAAGGTGCTTCCGAGCCCAATCGGGATGGCCGACGCGCGGCATGTCCTTGCTTCCCTGCGCGGGGCTGATGGCCACCGGTTCCTATCCGACGACGTGTCACTCGTTGATGACGACGTTCCGACCATCGTCGGTCACCGGCAAGTGACAGACGCACATCTGCTCACGCTCGCCCGCCGTAGGGGAGTTCGCCTCGTTACGTTCGACGCTGCGATCGTTTCTCTCGCGCAGGGACGCGATGTGGAGCTACTGACCACGCTTTGAGTATGGCGGAGGTGTTCGCCACACCGGGCAGGCCCTGCTATCCGTCAGCGGACGAAGGACGTTGCGTAACAGGGGATATCCCTTGACCCACCGCGTCGCCACAAAACGTCACCGTGACGTAATGGGCGATCGGGGGAACTTACCCGCGGAGGCGCACCACCGCAACATGCCACCGTGGCAGGTGCCTTGGATCGGCCCTTGCCACGATTGGGTGCGGTCACGGGCAGGTCCAGTATCCGGCACTCCCGACGCCGGCAAGGGCTACCTGGGCAGTGTCATGCCGAGGGTAGCGAGGTGGCTTGTGGGCGGGGCGCCCGCAGCCCGGTGCCCGACGAGGACCCAGGAGACCGTCCGAGTTGGGCTCGTCGTTCAATGACCTGTCGCGCTGGCGGCCTACACCGGTAGGCTCGACGTCGCGGCCGCCGGTGTAGGCCAACGCATCACAGCCCGCCGTCGGCCTTGGTCAGTGGCGCGATCTTGCGGCCCAGGTAGTTGCACTCCGGCTCGTAGAGCAGTGCCGCGACGTCGGCGGCGGTCATCGTCTTGATGATCTGATCCACCTGTCCGGTAAGCGGAAGCACCAGCCCACCATCCTGGGCCAGCTCCAGAACGAAATCCATGTCCTTCTCCTGCCAGGTGAAGCGGGTCGAATCCCACCGACGCAGGGTGCCGTTGTCACCGGGGCACTTGAGCAGCACTTTCGCGCATTGCGATGGCGAGCGCCTCGAAGTTCGCAACGCTGTGGATCCAGCCCATAGACCACTGCAACACAACGTCTTTCAGGTATAGGTGTGTCACAGGGTGCAAACGCCGCAGATCCGTCGAGAGATGTTGTGTACCAGTAAGTTCCGCGATCACGCTGAGCACGCCAAATTCGTCACTGTGACGTATTGTGGAGCATCGCGTCGCTGAAATGGAGTGCTCGAGGTCCGGGGGTGTTGAGATCGGGGACGCAGTCGGTGCCGATCGTAACCAACTACGCGGCGCCGGTGGTCGCACGTTGCATGAGGGTGAACGTGCCAACGCGCTTTGACCATCGCAGCGAGCCCGACGAGGAACTAGCCGGCATCAGGCCAAAGATGGGTCGTGCAACGTCGGGAAGGACTGTGCGCCAACCAGTTCGGGCATCCGAGTGGGTCAGGTCAATCCGTCACTGTGACGTAATTATGACGACTGAGCAGGGAACGAGGGCGGGTACTAACGGCCGGCGGCCAAAGGTCTGTCGCCCCGTCGTGCGGCATCCGGACTGCCTGCCGTCGAGCCGACGCCGTGCACCTTAGTCGGGTCTCGAGTAGTTCATTCGGGCGCGCGTGATGTAACGGGGGGCTCAGGCGAACGGGTGCCGGGCTCAGTAGAGGCGCGGGTTCGATGACGGTATGTCCATGTCGCCCGTATTTGGTGTGGTCCAGGCCCCGCCCAGGTCACCGTTTTGCCGATAAGCCACATTATGTCAACTAAAGTACTCCATGTTCATCTGATGAATCAAGACGACCTCGCCATGGTTGTCGGATGACAGCGCAGTTGAGACTTCGACAGTGTTCTTGGGACTCGACGACATCGGACTGAGACCACCTGTCGACAGTGTCTTCAACGGCTGGACGCTCTCTGATGGCCACCGGCACCGTGTACTGGTCGCCAGCACATACGCAAACGGTGACCCGATAGACGAATCCCTCGAGGTATGGATCAGCGGTCAAGTCATCAGCCTGAACGGCGGCACCCTGATCGGCTGAAGCACTACTCAAGACGGCCGCCCCTTGCGTGCCAGCTGATCCAGCAACTCCGATCCCAGCGCCGTGATGTCCCCCTGCCGCCATAGTGATGATGATGTCGCCTGAACTGGCGAGCCCCGCAAGCACGGGCGGCACCTCGCTCCGCTCGGGCACGTAATGCGCCCGCTCCGGTGGTAGCGGCACCGCTCTGGCGATCAGGCCACCGTTGATACCCGGGATCGGGTCTTCTCTCGCGCCGTAAATGTCCAACACCACCACTTCATCGGCAAGAGCCAACGCGGTGCCGAACTCTCTGGTGAACTCGAGCGTCCGTGAGTAGAGGTGTGGCTGGAAGGCGACGATGAGTCGGCCGCGAGCCGCTGTCAGCTGACGTGCCGCCCTCAGCTGCGCGGCCACCTTCACTGGGTGGTGCGCATAATCGTCGTACACCGAAACGCCGCCAAACCGGCCCTTCAGTTCGAATCGCCGCCGAACTACGTCGTCGGGCGAGGCTCCCACCGCCACACCGGCCAGGAACGCGCCGAGCGCATTGAAGGCCATGTGCTCGCCTAGCACTTGAAGCTTCAGTTCGAACGCACGGTCCCGGTACGTCATGTTTACCGGCCATGACCCAGTTCCGGCTGGAACGCGGTGAGGGTGGCGTCGCCTGCCGCTGTGGCCTTGCGACCGCCACTGGCGTTGATGCGCAATTGGCATCAATCGACGCCGCCACCGCCGCCCGGCGCCACCAGCTGGCGAGAGCTGACGACCAGGAACGCCGATAGGCTGCTCGCCTGACACGTGCTGCGTTCCATGTTTGAGGCGCAGCCGATTCTCACGGCACTGGCCGTTGGCATAGGTCACGCTGGATGTTTCCGTGACGCGCTTCAGAAACAATGAGCCGTTCTCCCTTTAACAGTCAGTGATATCCGAGTTGCATTGGGAGCGCGGAGCACGCAGCCGGCCTAGGGCCGTCGTCGCCCTCCTTAGACGCAACACAGCTGTTTCCGGGCGTCCGGGCCATGCCCGAACATGGTCATACACCGGGGCTTACGGGGGACCTGATCGACAGCCGCGGCGAGAGTCTGCTCCTTTGTGGCGATATCGTGCATGCCGCCGAGCTGCAGTTCAAGAACCGGACCGTCACCATCCACTACGACGTCGATCCAAATGAAGCCGTCGCTTCCAGGCTCCCCAACCTTCTGATCGGTAGGCACAGGCCGATCTTGCGACCAGGCGCGATACGAGTCCTGTTGTCGTGTAGGTAGACGTGTCGGCAAGCCCGACTGTCGTCATCGTTGTCGTCACAACCGTCGTCAGCTCACGGGGCGAAACAGCGGCACCTCCGCTTCCTGATACCCGGTGATCCTGCGCTGACGGTCGATGTGTCAACGGCGGCGAAGCCATCACGTAGTGACGTCGAAGACGCAAGTTCCTCATCCGATCGGGAAGTCACACTGTGCGGAATGAGGTGGCGGTTACAAGTGGCCTTTCGCGATCAACGGGGCCAGACTGGGTTGTTATGGCTCAGCGGGGCGGGTCGTTCGACGAGGAGCTGGTCGGGCTCTTCGATCTTTCGCATGATGCGTTCTGCATCGCGGGGTTCGACGGCTACCTGAGGCGCGCCAATCCGGCGTTCGCCTGCAGCCTGGGGTACACCCACGAGGAGCTTTTGGCTCGGCCGTTCATGGATAACGTCTATCCCGATGACGTCGAGTCGGTGGAGGCGGTGCTGGCCGAACTGGCCGCCGGTAAGGACATCGTCGGGTTCGAGTGTCGCGAAGTGTGCGCCGACGGATCGGTGCGCTGGTTCGAGTGGAGTACGAGCAGCCGGCCTGAAGCGGGCATCGTGTACGGGGTGGCGCGCGACGTCACGGACCGCCGGATGGCCGATACCGAGTTGAACGCTCTGCGCCGCGTGGCCACCCTGGCAGCGGAGGGCGTGGCGCCGTCGGGCCTGTTCGCCGTGGTCGCCGAGGAGGTCGCCCGCGTCGTGGACGTCCCGTTCTCGTTCGTCGCGCGATACGAGCTCGACGGCACGGCAATGGTGTGCGCCGGCTTCCCCCCCGACAGCTCGCTGTTTG
>NZ_JAVROT010000114.1:0-31592 GCF_032162605.1 Mycobacterium sp.
TCCGAACGAGGCATCGACGGCATCGAACGCATGCGGTTGGTCCGCGACGACATCGAAGAGCGCGTCCGTCGACTGCTCGAAGAACTCGGCATCAGACCCATCGCCTGATGCCGAACTGAAGAGCCCAATTTAACGCAAATAGCAAATTCTCGCTACGTCCTGTCACTTAGTGTTCCGTGCAACACCCGTCACGCACGATCGGACAACCTCGATGACGGCAGAGAACGTGGCGGACCCCGCTACTGCCCGACTGACGTCTCAGCGCCGACGCGGTCTCACACCCTCCCGGCGACGAACGCAGCGGCCTGGTCGGTCAATCCGATCTTCGTATAGCTGGTGTGCGCACCCGGACGGCCTGGCTTTCGCTCACCAGGACTGATTTCCCTGGTGGGTGTAGCGTTGAGCACGTTGGTACCCAGCCAGTCCGGGATGAGGACGGCGTCAGCTGTGGCCTCGCCGAGCATTCGCTCGAGCCATGCGACATCCGTGCACATACCCGTTGGGAACACCGTATTGATCACTCCTTCCGCATTCACCTGTTCCAGCAATTCGAGCCTGGGTGCTATCACGTCCCCGAGCTTCGGCATTCTCGGCACCTACCCCCCAACCCGTTGCGGCCTGGCGACCTTCAGCGCGGCATTGGCCGATGGGTTGTCCGTGCACGGCGCCGAGGTCAGCGTCGTCCGGGTGGCGGACGGATCGTCATCGTCCAGTGCGAGAGTCATCGGAGAATTGGTCAACGATTCACCGGCCTCGGTGGCGGCCGCCTCGGAGTTGCTGAACCGTAGCGACGTGGCGATCGTTCAGCACGAGTACGGCGTCTACGGCGGCACCGACGGCGACGACGTGGTTGGCGTCATCGGCGGGCTGCGGATTCCGTCCATCGTGGTCGCCCACACCGTACTGAAAGATCCAACGCCGCATCAACGTTCGGTTCTCGAGGCCATCGCGGCCATGGCTGATCAGATCGTGGTGATGTCCGAGGCCGCGAGTGAGCGTCTGTGCCGCGGTTTCGACGTCGATCCGCGCAAGGTCGCGACGATCCCCCACGGCGCCACCGTACCGACACAGCTCGCGGGTTCTGCGCACACGGGGCGACCCACCTTGCTGACGTGGGGCCTGATCGGGCCGGGAAAGGGCATCGAGCGGGTCATCGACGCCATGGTGTCGTTGCACGACCTGCCCGCGCGGCCGCACTACCTGGTCGCCGGCAAAACGCATCCCAAAGTCCTTGCCGCAGAGGGTGAGGCATACCGCGACGCCCGTATCGGCCAGGCCCGCCGAAGGGGAGTGGATGCTTCGGTCTCCTTCGACTCCGACTACCGCGACGTCGCCTCGTTGAACAGGCTGGCCCAGTCCTCCGCAGTCGTCGTCCTTCCGTACGACTCCACTGATCAGGTCACCTCTGGTGTTCTGGTCGACGCGATCGCCAGCGGGCGCCCAGTGGTGGCTACCGCCTTCCCGCACGCCGTCGAACTCCTCGCCAGTGGCGCGGGGGTCGTCGTCGATCACGACGATCCCGATGCGTTGGCGGCGGCCCTGCACCGGATCTTGACGCAGCCACACGTAGCTGGGGCCATGGCCGCGGAAGCGGCGCGGCTCGCTCCGGCCATGGCCTGGCCGGTGGTGGCCAACGCCTATCTGGGGTTGGCGCGCTCGCGGTTGTCCGAGCGCCCGGCGATGGTGTGATCACCGCGTCGGTCCCTCGCTTCGACCACCTGCTGCGAATGACCGACGAGCGCGGCACTTTCGAGCACGCCTGCTTCACCGAGCCACGCCAGGAACACGGCTACTGCACCGACGACATGGCCAGGGTTCTCGTCGTCGCGAGTCGCGAACGGGAACCGGCGCCCGCGGTGCAGTGGCTCGTCCGTCTCTCATTGCGGTTCCTGGGCGAGGCGCAGGCTCCCGACGGCAGCTTTCGCAACCGAATGGACGCCGCAGGCCGGTGGACGGACGAGCCGACCGTGGAGGACTGCTGGGGACGCAGCGTCTGGGGACTCGGTACCGCCGCCCACAGCGAGCTGACCGGCGTTCGCGATTCGGCGGTGGCACAGTTCGAGTGCGCGGCCCAGCGACGGTCGCCGTATCCCCGGGCGATGGCCTTCGCGGCGGTCGGAGCCGCCGAGCTTCTCAGCGTCCTGCCCCGGCATCGGGCCGCACACGACCTTCTCGTCGACTACGCCGACATTGCCACCGAGTCGAACGTGGGCGTCGAATGGCCGTGGCCCGAGCAGCGGCTCCGATACGCCAACGCCGTTCTGGCGGAAGCCAGGATCGCCGCAGGCCACGCACTCGGCAACGCCGCGCTGCTGCGCCACGGACTGCAGATGCTGGAGTGGCTGATCGACGAGCAGACGCCAGAGGGCCACCTGTCTCCAAGTCCTGCCGCGGGTAGGGGACCCGGCGATGCGCGCCCGGCCTACGACCAGCAGCCGATCGAGGCGTCCACCCTCGCCGACGCGTGCGCGCGTGCCGCGGAAGTGGACCCCCGGTCGATCTGGAACACCGGATTGATGACCGCCGCGGCGTGGTTCGAGGGCGCCAACGACCTCGGGCAGCTGATGTGGGACCCCGAGACCGGCGGCGGGTTCGACGGCCTGCACGCCGACCGGGTGAACCGCAACCAGGGTGCGGAGTCGACGCTCGCCGTGCTCTCCACCATGCAGCACGCCCATCGCCTTTCGCCAGTATCGCAATGACTTCCGTCCAGTCCGAGTTCGTCACGCGGACCCCGGTGCGGCTCGTGGCGGACCCGTCCCGGGTGATCAACCGCCTGTTCGTCCCCGGCCAAGAGGGTTTCGAACTCCAGGATTCCAGGGCGGGGGCCGTGCTCGCGCGCATCCTGGCCCTCGACGAGTCAGACGTGGAGTCGGCGCTGGACGACGTCGTCTCCCGCTTCGATGGCCGTCACCGCGACCTGGGCGGCACGTTCCGTGCGCACGCCAGCGAGCTCGCTGATCGGCTGAATCCCGATCGGGAACTCACCAAGTCGCGCGCCTTATTGCTGGGGGCCGCGTTCACCAGCGAGTACGCCATCGAAGGTGCGGCGCTGTGCAATCCGAGCGTGATCGCTGACCCGGACCAATCTGGAACCGCCTCGGGCAATCTGCGATTCGTGATGAGCGTCCGTGGCATCGGCGAGGGACACATCTCCTCCATCGGATTCCGCACCGGCACGGTGGACGCAGGCGGCGACGTCGCGATGGACGACCCCGCACCCTTCGCGACGGTCGGAGCAACCGAGCCTGCCGTGCTGGGCGCGGCCGGGTTCCGCAGTGAACTCGCGCGGCTCGACGATGCGGGGGAGGCCGCTGACTACGTACTGGACGCCCTCGGCGGGGTCTTCACGCGAGACGCCCTTGACCGTCGACTGGCCAACCTTCGGACGGTTCTGAGCACCCGCGGGCACGCCGAGGAGACGATCGCATTGATCCGCGGCATCGCGGACCGGACGTACTCCATCAGATTCCCCACCGACGTTCCTCTTTCCGAGTGTGTCCTGTGGCCGGCGATCGAGGCCGAGGGAGCCGGAATGGAGGACGCGCGTTTCGTTCGGTTCCGCGACGACGACGGCTCGGTGGTGTTCTACGCGACGTACACGGCGTACAGCGGATCGGTGATCAGCCAACAACTCCTGGCGACCGACGACTTCCGGCTGTTCACCTCCGTGCCGCTCGTCGGGCGCGCGGCAGCCAACAAGGGCCTCGCGCTGTTCCCGCGCCGGATCGGTGGCCGCTTCGTCGCCCTGTCGAGGTCGGACCGTGAGACGAACATGATTGCGTACTCCGACGAACTCACCGTGTGGCCGAACGCCGTTCCGTGCCAGCAGCCGACCGAGGCGTGGGAAGCCCTCCAGCTCGGAAACTGCGGCTCGCCAATCGAAACCGACGCCGGGTGGCTGGTGCTCACCCATGGCGTCGGCCCGATGCGCACCTACAGCATCGGCGCGATCCTGCTCGATCTCGACGACCCGGCGCAGATCCTTGGCCATCTCCGACGGCCGCTGCTCAGTCCTACCCGGGACGAACAGGACGGCTACGTCCCCAATGTCGTGTACTCGTGCGGCGCGCTCGCGCACGGTGACACTCTGGTGCTTCCGTACGGGATCAGTGACGGCGCGATCGGCATCGCCACCGTCGCGCTGCCCGCGCTCCTCGCCGCTCTGGTCGGCTGAGGGGGCGACGTGGTTTGGCAGTCGTCGAGGTGTGGCATGTTGGTGCCATGAGCGGCCCAGAGACTCCCGAAGAGCGCGCAGGCGAGTACAGCCTCGATGACGACGACCAACTCACCCAGGAGGACACCCTGATCGACAGGGGCGTCGATGACCTGCTCGACGAGGGCTACTCGCCTCCGGACAGGTGGAAGGAACCCCGGGACAACGAGACTCTCGACGAGCTGCTGTCCGAGGAGGAGCCCGACCCGGCGATGCAACTCGATGATCCCGACGAGCCCGACGAGCAGTCCGGAAACGACGAGGTTGGCGACCTCCGCGCCGGCCGGCTCGTCGCCCCCGACGAAGGGTTCGGCGAGGACACCGAAAAGGACTTGATCGGCAGTGAGGTCGGCATCGACGGTGCAGCCGCCTCAGCCGAGGAGGCCGCGGTCCACGTCATCGCCGACGAGGACGAGAGCTAGTCAGGCGGCCGTCGGCACCGCGCGGCGCCAACTGGGCCGCCACGTCGGTGTCATCGGGGGCCGCAGAACCAGATCTTTGTGCAGGCCCAGAAGGTGGATGCTGACGCCCCACTGCGCGTTGTGGTCCTCGGTGGGATGACTCTCGGTGGGCGGCATCAGCGCTTGGCCGTCCACCGCTGCAGCAGCACCGAGATCGTCAGGATCACGAGCCCTGCCGCGGCAAGCAGTGCGCCGGTCGCAGCGGGCGCGGTGTAGCCGTATCCGGCCGCGATCACCACCCCGCCGATCCAGGCGCCCGTCGCATTGGCGATGTTCAGGGCCGAATGGTTCAGCGCGGCAGCGAGGGTCTTCGCGCCGTGGGCGACGTCCATCAGACGGGTCTGCAGTGCAGGGCCGATCGCCGCGCCTGCCGCTCCGATGAGGAACAGCCCGAGCATCGCCGTCCACGGGTTGCGCGCGGCGACGACGAACAGTGCCAGGACGACGCCGAGTGTGGTGATCGATGCGTAGAGGCCGCCGATCACCGAGATGTCGGCCATCTTCCCGCCGACCAGGTTGCCGACCACCATTCCGAGGCCGAAGACCATGAGCGCCAACGGAACCAGTCCGAGCGCAAGACCGGAGACGTCGGTCAGCGTCGTGCTGACGTAGGTGTAGACAGCGAACATGCCGCCGAACCCGACCATGCCGATCAGCAGCGCCAGCCACACCTGCGGCCGACGGAGCGCGCTGAGTTCGGTCAGGGGACTGGTGACGTGCATCGCGCTCAGATCGGGCAGCCAGTGCCAGAGGGCGGTCAGGGTGATGACGCCGATGACGACGACGAGTCCGAACGCGCTGCGCCAGCCGAGTCCTTGACCCAGCCAGGAGGCGATGGGGACGCCGAGGACGGTCGCGACGGTCAGGCCCGTCATCACGTGCGCGACGGCCTTCGCGCGGTTCTTCGGGCCCATCAGGTGCCCGGCGACCAGTGCGGCGACGCCGAAGAACGCGCCGTGGGGGATGCCCGAGACGAACCGCGCGGCCATCAACGTGCCGTACGTCGGCGCCAGGACGCTGGCCAGGTTGCCGAGGGTGAAGACCGCGATCAGCCCGAGCAACAGGGCCTTGCGGGGCAGGCGCGCGGTGAGGGAGGCGATGACGGGGGCGCCGACGACCACGCCGAGGGCGTAGGCGGAGATCACGTGTCCGGCGATCGGTTCGGTGATGTTCAGGCTCGAGGCGATGTCGGGCAGTAGGCCCATCGCCACGAACTCGGTGGTGCCGATGCCGAAGCCGCCGACGGCGAGGGCGAATACCGCCAGCCACCGCACGGATGGTGGCGGCGACACGACGGACTGCGGTGTGGGGGGTCGTTCCAGTGATCTGGTCACCGGGCTAACGGTAGCCGCACTTATGCCGTTCTTCAACTCGACTTTTGTCTTTTTCGACACAAAAGTGGCATGGCTTACGTTTCTCGGGTTCAATCGAAGACATGGCCGTCAGGGGCGAGCGAAGCGACGGGAGGGTTTCCGTCGGCGATGTCTTCGCTCTCATCCGGCATCATCGCGACGTCACCCGCACGGAGATCGGTCACTTGACCGGTCTGTCCCGCACCGCCGTCGCTTCGCGGATCGCCGCTCTGACGACGCTGGGCCTGGTCGCCGAACGCGAGCAGGCGCCGTCGACCGGCGGCCGCCCGCCGACGCTGCTGTCCTTCGACGCCGGGGCAGGCGTGGTGCTCTCGGTCGCGGTCGGCATCAGCCGCACCCGGCTGGCGGTGTGCAACCTGGCAGGCGAGGTGCTCTCGATCACCGACATCGATCAGGAGGTCGCGCTCGGCCCGGACGACCTGATGCCCGACATCGTCAAACGGCTCGACGTGATGCTCCAGGGGTACCCGGCCGTTCCGGTCTATGGGGTCGGGCTGAGCCTGCCGGGAACCGTCGACCGCGACCGGGGCTGCAGCCGGGATTCGCCGATCCTGCGCGGCTGGGATGGTGTCGAGCTGCGACCGTATTTCAGCGAGCTGCAACGACTCTCGGGCGTTCCGGTGGTGCTGGACAACGACGTCAACGCGATTGCCGCCGTCGAGCGTCAAGGCTACGACGACGTACTGGTGATCAAGGCCTCCAGCGGCCTCGGTGCGGGCATCGTCGCGGGCGGGGTGCTGCAGCGCGGCGCCGTACAGGCCGCGGGTGAGTTCGGGCACAACAAAATCGCTGCCGCACTTGGACTTCCGTGCCGCTGCGGTGACACCGGCTGTGTGGAGGCCATCGCAGGCGGGTGGGCGGTGGTGCGCGCGTTGCAGCAACAGGGTCACTCGGTCCGGCACCTTCGCGACGTCGTCGAACTGGCGCACGAGGGTGACGCGGAGGCGCGACGCATGATCCGGGACAGCGGCAGGTACGTCGGTGAAGTCCTCGCTGCGGCGGTGAACCTGTTGAACCCGGCCGTCGTCGTGGTGGCCGGAGACATGGCCGGCGCCTACGAGATTTTCGTCGCCGGACTGCGGGAGACGTTGTACGGCAACGCTACTGCGCAGGCGACGCGTGCCCTCGAGGTGGTGTCCGCTGCGCACGGTAGCCGGTCGGGAATCGTCGGCAGCGCCATCATGGTGCTCGACGAAGTGCTCAGCCCGACGGCCGTCGACGCCCTCGTTGACTGAGCAGGCCCGCCAGGATTGTCTCGAGCGCTTCGCGGAGCGTGGTCTCGAACTCCATGCAGAAGGGCTGTAGTGACGCGTCCGCCTCGTAGGCAGCGACCACCGCTTGCGGCGGACGGGAGTGCGTCCACACGGAGGTGGCCATCAGGGCGGCGAGGGTAATGAACCTGGTGGCGTCCTCAGTGCCGAGTTCGGGCAGCTGATCGGCCACTGATTCAGCGAGCTGGTCGACGTCGGCGGAGGTGGAGTGCTTGTACTGCAGCACGGTGTCGGTCGAGATGTTGTGTTCCAGCACGGCGGCCTGCGCACTCATCAGGTCACACAGCACCGGTCGCTCGGCCAGTGACGAGGCGATGACGGCGGCGACTCCGTCGGCTCGCTCCGATGCGCTCTGGCTCGGGAGCGCAGCAGCGGCCAACCGCAGCTCCACGTCGGCCACCCATTCGGTGAGTGCCTCGGCACACAACTCGAGCAGCACGGCCTCGCGCGACTCGAAGTAGCGCAGCACGTTCGACTTGGCCATGCACGACTTGCGGCCCAAGCCGTTGAGCGTGACCTCCGCTACCGGCATCTCGTCGAGCATCGCCCTTGCTGTGTCCAGGATCGTCGTGCGGCGCACTTCTCGCTGCTCAGGGCTGTGGGCGCGGACGAAGGACATCATCCGGTCAGCATAAGGTACCGTCGGTCTCTTGCCTAGCGACCGGCGGTCTGTTAGCGTCCTGACCAGTTAGAGACCACCGGTCGCTAAGCGGCCCTTCGAGAGGGAAGTCATGTATCAGGTCGACGATCAGTCCGGTCGACGCTTCGTAATCACCGGAGCCAACAGCGGGACGGGCAAGGAGGCTGCGCGCAGGATCGCCGCAGCGGGCGGGCACGTCGTGATGGCAGTGCGCACCGAGGAGAAGGGTCACGCGGCCGCTGCCGAGATTCGCAAGGACGTACCGGAAGCGTCGCTCGAGGTGCGCCGCGTCGACCTCGCCGACCTTGCCAGCGTGCACGCCTTCGCCGAAGGCATCCGCGCGGACGGTGAGCCCCTCGACGTCCTCATCAACAATGCGGGCGTGATGGCCGTGCCGCAGCGCATGACGACCGCCGACGGCTTCGAGCTCCAGTTCGGCAGCAACTTCATCGGCCCGTTCGCGCTCACGAATCTGCTTCTGCCGCTGCTACTCTCGTCCGAAGCGCCGCGTGTGACGACGATGGCCAGCGGGGCGGCGAACATCGGTCGCATCAACTTCCGTGATCTGCAGTCCGCCGAGTCGTACGGTTCGATCGGAGCCTATGCGCAGTCGAAACTAGCGGACCTCCTGCTGGGCATCCACCTGGCGCGTGTCGCCGAGGAGCGTGGCTGGAAGCTGTTGAGCACCGTTGCGCATCCGGGTTACACCAGGACCAACCTGCAGTCGGCTGGACCCAACCTCGGCCGGGTGAAGAAGCGGTTCAACCCGCTCTTCGATCTGCCGCTGTTGCCGTCGCAGGACGTGGTGCCAGGCACCGAACCGTTGCTCTTCGCCGCTACCGACCCAGACGTCCGGCAGGGCGCGTACTACGGTCCGAGTCGATTCGGCGGCCTCGTCGGGCCGACCATGAACGTGACCTTGCCGCGGTCGGCGCGCGGCGTCGACCTTGCGGCGTCGCTGTGGTCGGTGGCCGAGCAACTCACCGGCACGGCGCTCCCGGTGTTCCGGCCAGAATCGGCATTCACGTTTTCGCGATGACGTTCTCGGCGAACCACTCGAGGTTGCGGATCTTGTCGTCGAGCGGCTCGGTGTCGTCGCCCTTGATGTAGGGGATCCGGAAGCCGACGATGACGTCGGTGACGCCCTTGTCCTCGAGTCGCTTGACCCCGTCGAGAGTGAAGCCGTCGATCGAGATGACGTGGATCTCGAACGGCTCGTCGGCGCGGCCTTCGTCGTCGCGGAGTTGCTTGACCCGCTTGATGAGTGGGTCGAGCTCCTCGGGGTCACCGCCGCCGTGCATCCAGCCGTCGTTGCGGGCGGCGCGCTTGAGTGCGGCCTCGGCGTGCCCGCCGATCAAGATCGGCACCGGCTTGGTGGGCGCTGGCGTCATCTTGGTCTTGGGGATGTCGTAGAACTCGCCGCGATATTCGAAGTACTCACCGGTGGTGAGGCCCTTGATGACGGCGATGCACTCGTCCATCCGCTTGCCGCGCTTGGCGAACGGTACGCCCATGACTTCGTAGTCCTCCGGCCACGGGCTGGTGCCGACGCCGAGGCCGAGGCGGTTGTCGAACAGCGCGGCCAAGGAGCCGGCCTGCTTGGCCACCAGCGCCGGCGGTCGGATGGGCAGTTTGAGCACGAAGATGTTGAAGTGCAGCTTCGTCGTCACCGCGGATAGCGCGCCGATCAGTGCGAATGACTCGATGAACGGCTTGCCGTCCAGGAATTCGCGGTTGCCGTCCTCGGTGTACGGATACTTCGAGTCGGACTCGTACGGGTAGGCGATGCTGTCCGGAATGGTCATCGCGTGGTACCCGGCCTCATCGGCGGCCTTGGCCAACGGGATGTAGTACTGGGGGTCGGTCATGGCTTCCGCATAGGTGAACCGCATGAGCCAATACTAGAACGTGTTCTAGTTCATCGTCAGTGGAATGGCGGAGCGCCCTCGCCGGCCACCGAGTAGGTGCCCCATGGCGTCCGCTCCGTGATGCGCCCATCCGCGCAGCGGTCGCCGATGGTCAGCGACACGCGTGGCGTCGTGAGTACGTCGTCGGGAACCGACTCGAAAATCGTTCCGCGCCAGTGATATCGGCCGTCGATGGGGTCGAGGTGTCCGGTAAGTCGGACCCGCACGGGGTGGTCGGCGTCCGCGACCCGCAGTACGGCGGGTCCGTCGTACACGTCATCGGCGTGGCCTTCGGGTTCGGCGACGCCGTCCGCGCGAGTCGCGTTGGACGCGTTCTGGGGCAGGAAGTGGGTGCGACGCCAGAGCCTGCGTGCGATCGGACCCATCAGACCGACCTCGTCCAGGAAGGCGGCCAGCGGCGCGAACCCGAGGATCTGAACGTCGTGGCGGTGCGGGCTCTGCCTCGCGATTCGTCGGGTCTCCCGGCCGGGCATGCCGACGCGACGGTACTGCGCGGGGTTGGTGAACAGGAATTGAAAGAACAACCCGCCGACACCGTTGAGGTTGGCCACCCACATCCGGTTGAGACGCCGCATGCCGCCGACGTGCCTGCGCAACCCGTCGCGGGCGAACTGGATGTGTCGCGCCTCCTCGGTGACGTGGATCCGCATCAGCCGCTGGATCACTGGCTGGAGGTCGGCATCGTCCATCATCTGCCGTTGTAGCGAGTCGAAGATCTCCTCGCCGATCAGCGCGGCCACCCACAGCATCGAGCCGCGGAAGGTCAGCGGCAGCGTATTGATGATCATCCGCTGGTAGAGCTTGGGTCGCATGGCCTTGGCGCCGAGCTTCTCGATCGCGTGGCCGAACATCACCATGTGGCGCGTCTCGTCGCCCATCTCCGTCAGGGCGTAGTGCGTGGCGCGAGCGGTCGGGTCCTGGTGCATCAGGTCGCGCAGCAGCGCCTGGTTGAGGATGTTCTCGAACCAGATGCCCGCCGACAGCGTGTTGACCAGTTCCTGGCGGGACAATTCGATCTGTTGCTCACGGGTCATGGCGTCCCACAACGGCGTTCCGTAGATCGACACCGACTTCGGCGGCAGGAAGTACTTGTCGGGGTCCAGCGGCGCGTCCCAGTCGATGTCGACGATCGGCTCGTAGGACTTCTTGACGGCACCCCGAAGCAGACGTTCGGAGAACTCTTCGCGGGTGGGGGCGTTGGTACGTCGGACCGCGTCAGAGGAAAGAGTCATCGTTGCCATCCCGTCGGCTGACATTGTGCGTCGATATGCTTGGAAACCTAACGACGCCGGGCTCGAGATGTCAATACCCCGGGTACCGGGTACTGGAGGTTCCGTGACGCGCCGCATCCACGTCATCGGCATCGGAGCGGGCGACCCTCAGTACGTGACGGTGCAGGCCATCGAAGCGCTCAACGACGTCGACGTCTTCTTTGCGATGGACAAGGGTGCCAAGAAGGGCGGAGTGAAGGACGACCTCGTGTTTTTCCGGCGCGAGATCTGCCAGCGCTTCATCCGCGAACCCGGCTACCGGTTCGTCGAGCTGCCCGACCCTCAACGGCGCAGAGCAGCGCCGGATGGTCCGAACTACCGGCAGCGGGTGGCCGACTGGCACGCCGCCCGCGCCGACGTGTGGGCGCAGGCACTGCTCGAGGAGTTGTCCGACGACGGTGTCGGCGCCTTCCTCGCGTGGGGTGACCCGTCGTTGTACGACAGCACGTTGCGCATCCTGGACATCGTGGCTCAACGCCTGGACTTCACCTATGACGTCATCCCCGGCATCACCGCGATCCAGGCACTCACGGCCCGACATCGCGTCCCGCTCAACGACGTCGGCGAGCCGGTCCTCATCACCACCGGCCGAAGGCTTCGCGAGGAGGGGCTGCCGGGTTCGGCCGTGGTGATGCTCGACGGCGACTGCGCGTTCCTCGGATGCCCGCCTGCGACCCAGATCTGGTGGGGTGCCTACCTCGGCACGCCGGACGAACTCCTCGTCGACGGCACGGTGGGCGAGGTGGGCGAGCGCATCGCACAGGTGCGGGCCGATGCCAGGGAGCGCCACGGCTGGATCATGGACACCTACCTGCTTCGGCCGGGCTGAGTGGCATCGCCCGCGTGGGGCGTCCCCGGTTGTCCTCTCGGCGTCGCTCCGTCAATCGGCCGGCCGTGGCAGGATCTGTCCGTGCTTCGGTTCCTTCTTCGCGCGGCCGTCACGGGCGTCGCCCTGTGGGTCGTCACCAAGTTCGTTGCCGGAATCGAATTCGTCGGCGGTGACTCGACGCTGCAGAGGGTCGGCATCGTCTTCGTCGTCGCGGTGATCTTCGGGCTGGTCAACGCGATCATCAAGCCGATCGTGCAACTCATCTCGATCCCGCTGTACATCGTGACCCTCGGCCTCATCCACGTCGTCATCAACGCCCTCATGTTGTGGATCACCTCGCGGATCACCGAGAACACCACGCACTGGGGCCTCTACATCGACGACTTCTGGTGGACGGCCATCTGGGCGTCCATCGTGCTGTCGATCGTCAGCTGGCTGCTGTCGCTCGTGGTTCCCGACTAACGACCACGCCTAGCGCTCAGATTGTGCTGCCAGCGAGGCGGGGTATCGTCGCATCCGTGGCTCCGGAGATGAACCGCCGCACCTTCGTCGGCGCCTCGATCACCGTCAGTGGAGTAGTCGCCGCCGCGTCCCTGGCGTCGGGTTGCGAGGCGGACACCGTGCCCGCCGAAGGCCAGACCGTCCAGGTGCACATGCGGATCAACGGCGAGGCCAAGGACGTTGACGTCGACACCAGGACGTCGCTGCTGGACATGCTGCGCGAGCGCGTCGGCCTGACCGGCACCAAGAAGGGCTGCGATCAGGGCGCCTGCGGAGCCTGCACGATCCTGCTCGACGGCAAGCGGGTGAACTCCTGCCTGACCCTTGCGGTCATGCACGACGGCGCCGAGGTCCGCACCATCGAAGGGGTCGCGGACAACGGCGGACTGCACCCCCTTCAGCAGTCGTTCATCGACACCGACGCCTTTCAGTGCGGCTACTGCACGTCCGGCCAGATCATGTCCGGACTCGGTTGCATCGACGAGGGGCACACCGGGTCCGACGAGGAGATCCGGGAGTGGATGAGCGGCAACATATGTCGCTGCGGCGCCTACACCAACATCGTCGCCGCCGTGGCGACGGCGGCCAAGAAGGCCTGACGCCGGTGTTCCCGTTCTCCTTCACCACGGCCGTCGACGAGAAGTCGGCGCTTGCCGCAGGCGGGTCGGGC
This sequence comes from Mycobacterium sp., assembly GCF_032162605.1. GTDB lineage: Bacteria > Actinomycetota > Actinomycetes > Mycobacteriales > Mycobacteriaceae > Mycobacterium. Next base: position 13,161 of record NZ_JAVROT010000114.1, read on the forward strand.
GCCCGCTACATCGCGGGCGGCACCACGCTCGTCGACCTTATGCGCGTGACCGTCGAGCGGCCCGACGCCGTCGTGGACATCAACGCACTTCCCTACCGCAACGTCGAGCTCGACGCCAACGGCCTGCGGATCGGGTCGTTGGTCCGGATGGCCGACGTGGCCAGCGACCCGCGGGTACGGCTCGAATTCCCGGTCATCTCACAGGCATTGGAGCTCAGCGCATCGGCCCAACTGCGCAACATGGCTTCGATCGGTGGCAACCTCATGCAGCGTCCACGGTGTCTCTACTTCCGCGACGTGTCGGCGAACTGCAACCGGCGCGCCCCCGGCACCGGGTGCTCGGCGGTGGGCGGACTCAACCGCACCCACGCCATCCTCGGCGCCAGCGACCAGTGCGTGGCCACCCATCCCTCCGATCTGGCGGTCGCGCTGGTCGCCCTCGACGCGGTCGTTCTGACCCGCGACGCCTCCGGGGACAGGCGCATTCCGATCGCCCGGTTCTTCCGCCAACCCGGTGCCACCCCGGATCGGGAACACGACCTGCGCGCAGGTGAGCTCATCGTCGGCATCGAGGTCCCGACCGGGCCGGAGATGCGCCGGTCGGGCTACCTCAAGGTCCGCGACCGGCAGTCCTATGAGTTCGCCCTGACATCGGCAGCGGTCGCCCTCGACGTCGGCGGCGGGAAGGTCAGGGCCGCGCGGGTGGCGGTCGGCGGGGTGGCGACCGTGCCGTGGCGCCTGCCCGCCGTCGAGCAGGCTCTCATCGGACGGCCGGTGACGCCGCAGCTCTGGCGTGACGCGGCATCCCACGCGGCGGACGGCGCGAAGCCATTGTCCGACAATGGCTTCAAGGTGCAACTTGTGCAACGCGTCGTCGAGCGCCAGCTGAGTACGGTGGCAGGGCTGCCTTGACATACCCGCTGCGCATCCCCGACGCGGCCGTCGGCAACCCCATGGCCCGGGTGGACGGCTCCCTCAAGGTGACCGGCGGCGCCCACTACGCCGCCGACAACCCCGTACCCGACTTCGCGCACGCAGTCCTGGTGTGCAGCACCGTGGCGTCCGGGTCGGTCGACCGCATCGACTCCGCCGCCGCCTCGAGGTCCGCGGGCGTACTGCGGGTCCTGGTGGACTTCGACGGCGTGAAGCTGCCCTACGACATCGGTCGCGTCGCATTCTTCGGCCAACCGGTCGCGGTGGTCGTGGCCGAGACGTTGGAGGCAGCCAGCCACGGTGCCGCGCTCGTCGACGTCCGCTACACCGGCCACGACCAGAACACGGACATCGATGCGCCGCAAGCGATCCCGCAACCCGGTCACAACCAGGTCGACTACTCGCGCGGCAACCCGGAAGCCGGGCTGCGCAATGCGGCCGTCGTCACCGACGGCTTGTACGAAATCGCGCGCAACAACCACAATCCGATGGAGCTGCCGTCGACCGTGGCGCATTGGGACGGCAACCGGTTGACGGTGTGGGACAAGGTGCAGTCCATCGTCGGGGCGCAGGAGGCGCACGCCGAGGCGCACGGCGTCCCCGTCGGCGACGTGCGGGTGATCTCGCCGTTCGTCGGGGGAGCGTTCGGCAGCGCAGGCCAGACCTGGCCGCACCAACTCCTGACGTCGTTCGCGGCGAGGAAGGTCGGCAGGCCGGTCAAGCTGGTGCTCACCCGACAGCAGACCTACGCCGGGATCGGTTACCGGCCGACCAGCAGGCAGCGCCTCGCGATCGGTGCCGACTCGACCGGCCGGATCAGCACGATCGTGCACGAAGGTCGTACCGAGACCGCGCGCTACGCCACGTACGAGGACGGCCTGACCGCCTCGCCGAAGTTCATGTACACCAGCCCGAACATGCGCTCCACCTACCGGGTGGTGCCGTTGGACGTCAACCTGCCCACATTCATGCGCGGACCGGGAGCCACGACGGGAACGTTCGCACTCGAGTCGGCGATGGACGACCTCGCGTACCGCGTGGGCGTCGACCCGATTGAGCTGCGGTTGCGCAATGAGCCCGACCACGACCAGACCGACGGGCTGCCGTTCTCCACCAGGCGGCTCGACGAGTGCCTGCGGCGCGGCGCCGACGAATTCAGCTGGGCGCGCCGCAATCCGACGCCGCGCGCGGTGCGCGACGGTGACCGCCTGATCGGTATCGGGATGGCCGCCGCGGGCTATCACACCAGCCGCAGCGAATCGGACGCGATGGCCAGGATCAACGCCGACGGCACCGCGGACGTGCAGACCGCCACCAGCGACATGGGTCCCGGGACCTACACCTCGATGACCCAGGTCGCGGCCGACGCGCTGTGCCTTCCCGCCGACCGCGTCCGGTTCGCGCTAGGCGACAGCACCTACCCGAAGGCTCCGTCGCACTCGGGCTCGAGAACGATGGCCAGTGTCGGATCCGCGGTGTTCACCGTCGGGAACACGCTGCGCGACAAGGTCGTTCGCACTGCGGTCGTGGATCCGGGCTCGCCGTTGCACGGCGTCCCGCCGGAGGCCGTCACGGTTGCCGACGGGCGGATGTTCGTCACCGCGGACCCGGCCAGGGGCGAGGGCTACCGGGACCTTCTGCGTCGGCGCGGCTGGCCCAGCATCGACAGCCGCGGCAACTGGTCGCCCGACGACGCCGACACGCGGTTCTCGATGTACGCATACGGCGCCGTGTTCGCCGAAGTGGCCGTTGACGATTCGCTGGGTTTCGTACGCGTGCGGCGCATCCACGCCTGCTACGACGCGGGCCGGGTGGTCAACCCGAGACTGGCGCACAGCCAGGCCATCGGTGGCATGGTCGGCGGGATCGGCATGGCTCTGTTGGAGGGCACGGAGCTCGACCACCGCGATGGCCGCATCGTGAACGCGAACATGTCCGACTACCTGGTGCCGGTCAACGCGGACGTGCCCGCGCTGGACGCCACCTTCCTGACGGCTCGTGACACCGTCGCGAATCCCATCGGCGTGAAGGGCCTCGGCGAGATCGTCATCGTCGGCGTCCCCGCCGCGATCGCGAACGCCGTGTTCAACGCGACCGGCAAGCGCGTGACGAACCTACCGATCCGCTTGGAGAATCTCCTCTAACCTGGTAGGCGTGCCGGAACTGCCCGAGGTCGAAGCCCTTGCCGATCACCTCCGCCGTCGCGCCGTCGGGCTGACCGTCGGACGCGTCGACGTCGCAGCCCTGTCCGTGCTCAAGACGTTCGACCCGCCGATCACCGCTCTCCACGGTCAGACCGTCACCGGCGCCAACAGGTGGGGCAAGTACCTGGGGCTGCAGGTGGGCGATCTGCACCTCATCACGCATCTCTCGCGTGCCGGTTGGCTGCGGTGGTCGGACGCGTTGTCGGCGACGCCGCTGCGGCCGGGCGGCAAGAGCCCCATCGCCTTGCGCGTGCACCTCGGCAAGCCGGGGGATGCGGCCGGGTTCGATCTGACCGAGGCGGGCACCCAGAAGCGGCTCGCCGTCTGGCTGGTCGACGATCCGCTCAAGGTGCCGCAGATCGTGAGCCTCGGACCCGACGCGTTGTCGCTGGGCCCCGACGAGCTGGCCGCCGTGCTCAGGGGCAATGCCGGACGCATCAAGGGCGTGATCACCGATCAGAAGGTGATCGCCGGAATCGGCAACGCCTACAGCGACGAGATCCTGCACGTCGCGAAGCTCTCGCCGTTCGCGACCGCGGGCAAGCTCACCGATGCGCAGCTGGGCATGCTGCACGACGCGATGATCACCGTGCTCAGCGACGCGGTCACACGGTCGGTCGGTCAGGGTGCCGCGACGCTCAAGGGGGAGAAGCGCTCTGGGCTGCGGGTGCACGCCCGCACCGGTCTGCCGTGCCCGGTGTGTGGCGACACCGTGCGCGAGGTCTCGTTCGTCGACAAGTCGTTCCAGTACTGCCCGACCTGCCAGACCGGCGGCAAGATCCTGGCCGACAGGCGAATGTCCAAGCTGCTCAAGTAGCTTCGGCTGGCCGCAGGCCGTCCCGATCGCGACTTCTGCAGCGGATCGTGTGAAACCCCCGGCGACTGCGATGTGGCGACCGCGCCCCCGCGGCGGTCACCATTCCCCCATGGCAGTCGCCGGGGGTGGCCTCTCGGCGCATCCGCATCACGTGGTGTGCACGATCAGCACGTCGACCTTCGCCCTTCGCGAGATGTTGGCGGGCACCGATCCGAGCAGACGCCCGGTGATCGTGCCCAGTCCGACGCTGCCCACCACCAACAGGTCCGCATGAACTTCGTCGGCCAGGTCCACCAGCGCCTCGACGGGTGCGCCGAGGATTGCGCGCTCCTTGATGTCTGCCGCGCCCGCCTCCTTCGCCCGGTCGCGAGCATCACGCAAGAGCGCATAGACCGGCGCGTTGCCCACCAGCTTGTAGCCCTCGTCCTTGAGGGCCTCGGCGCCGTGCGCGTCGACCGCATGGGGGAAATACGCACTCGCCACAATCAAATTCGCGTTGGCGGCCGCGGCGATCGCCCCTGCTCGATCCACGGCGCGCAGCGACGAGGCCGAGCCATCGGTGCCAACCACTACAGTCCGATAGACGCTCATTTCGTCCTCCTAGGTGTGCAATGTCAACGCCCACGACGGGCGGCTCTGCTCAGCTCACCGTCTGGCACGCGCCAAGGCAACCTCGTCGACGAAGTGGAGTAGTCGACTACTCAGGGGTGCGCAGCGAGCCGGCCGAACAATCGAGCCATGACCAACACACTGATGCGTACCGATGTCGGAGCTCTGCCATTGCCGCCCAAGAATCCACTGTCCTATAGGGAGAGGCTCCTGGCTGCGCGTGCCTTTGACAGCGGTCCGGAGACGCTTCGCGATGCAGGCGGTCCGGTGACGAGAAGCGTTCTGGGGCCGAGGCAGCTCGTGCCGCCGCTGGTCTTCGTCACCTCACCGCAGGGCGCCCATGACGTTCTCGGTCGCACCGACGCGCTCGCAGACCGCGGAGAGGTGCCTCTCGCCAAGGAGTTTCGGCGCCTGCTTGGCGGCAACCTACTGGTCCTGCCGCACGATGAATGGTTGCCGCGTCGGCGCGCTCTGCAACCGATGTTCACCAAGCAACACGTTCCGCGGTTCGCAGGCCATATGGCCGAGGCCGCCGAACAGGTCTGCCGTGGCTGGGGAGACGATGACGTCGACCTCGACTGGCATTGCCGAAGCTTGACTCTGCGCGCACTGGGCCGTTCGGTGCTCGGCCTCGACCTCGACCAGCGGGCCGACGCGGTGGGCCCGCCGCTGCGTACCGCGCTCGGGTGGCTGACCGACCGCTCGTCACGGCCGGTGCGAGCTCCGCGTTGGCTTCCGACCCCGGCGCAGCGACGCGCCCGAGCCGCCAACCGAGCCCTGCACGAGCTCGCCGAGGAGATCCTCGATAACTGCCGCGCCGATCCGACCGTGGACGCGCCGTTGGTGCGCGCTCTGATCGAGGCGACGGACCCTCGGACCGGTTTGCCGCTGTCCGACGGGGAGATATGCGACGAGCTGGTCCTATTCATGCTCGCCGGACACGACACCACCTCGACGACCATCACGTACGCGCTGTGGGCATTGGGTCACCACCGCGAGCTACAGGACCGGGTATTCGTCGAGGTTGCCGAACTCGGCGACCGCCCGCTGACGACGGATGACGTGGCGCGGCTCGGGTTCACCGTTCAGGTGCTCCACGAGGCTCTGCGCCTCTGCCCACCTGCGTCCAGCATGTCGAGGATGGTGATGCGCGACATCGAGGTCGACGGCTTCCAAGTGACGGCGGGCACGCTGGCCGTCATCGGGGTCTACGCCATGCACCGCGACCCCGCATTGTGGGACGACCCGCTCGAGTTCGACCCCGATCGCTTCAGCCCGCAGCAGGCCAAGGGCAGAAGCCGTTGGCAATACCTGCCATTCGGTGGCGGACCACGCTCGTGCATCGGTGATCACTTCGCCATGCTGGAGGCCACGCTCGCACTCGCCACCATCGTTCGGCAGGTCGACATTCATTCGCTGGGCGGTGATTTCGCAACCGAGGTGCCATTCACCGCTGTCGCCGCCGGCCCGATCTGGGCGCGAGTTCGACAACGGATCTAGCACGCGAGGGGCTCGGAGAGAGTTATAGTCCGCCGGTGGGCGGTGGGGATCCCTTGACTGGACGCGACGGTGAGCTGGCATTGATTCGCCGCGCGCTGGGCGGCATCGGGGGCTACTCCGGTGTCGCGATCGTCGGAGCCGCGGGAGTTGGCAAGACCCGGCTCGCCCGTGAAGTCGTCGGTAGTGCCGCCGCTGCCGGCGAACGTACGAAGTGGATCGTCGGCACCAACTCTGCGCGGCAGATTCCGTTCGGCGCCTTCACCTCGTCGATGGGCGAGGGCATATCCGATCCGCTGTCAAACGTGCGGCGCATCATCAATTCCTTTGTTGCGCAGCAGCGAAAGGGCCGGGTTCTGATCGGCGTCGACGATGCTCACCTCCTCGATGGGCTGTCCGCCCATGTCGTGCATCAACTGGCTCAGTCGCGGGCCGCGCGACTGGTGGTCACGCTGCGGACGGGTGGAACGGAGCCGGACGCGGTGACCGCGCTGTGCAAGGACGGGTTGCTCGCCAGGCTCGACCTCGAGCCGCTGTCTCTGGGCGCCACCCGCATCGTAATCGAGGCAACCGTTGGTGGGCCGGTGGATTCCCATAGTGCCCAACGATTTTGGAAGCTCACCGGCGGCAATGCGCTGTTCCTGAGACAGCTGCTGAAGGACCAGGTTGCGGCGGGACGCCTGCAACGGGCAGCAGGCGTGTGGATGTGGGACGAGGACGTCGCGGTGTCACCCAACATCGGCGACATGGTGGGCGGCCAGCTGAGCCTGCTGACGCCGGAACTGTCGCTCGTCGTCGACACACTGTCGCAGTGCGAGCCGCTCGACGTTGAGCTGTTGTGCGATCTCGCGTCCCGCCGCGATCTCGAGGTCGCCGAGCGGATGCATCTGGTCACCGTCGAGCGGACGGGCGGGACCGTGTCGGCTCGGCTGGCGCACCCGCTGTTCGGTGAGATTCGGCGGGCGACCGCCGGTGAAATGTACCTATCCCGGATCCGAGGGAGGTTGGCACAGCGGCTGGCGAGGGATGACGACCGCGACATGCAGGCGACGGTGCGAAGAGCACTGCTGGCACTGGAATCGGATCTCGCCCCCGACCCAGGGTTGTACTTGGAATCGGCCCGGTTCGCGATGACCCTGCTCGATCTGCAGTTGGCCGAGCGCTTCGCCGCCGCCGCTGCGAAATGTGGGTTCGCCGAGGCCGCTTCCGTCCGGGCGATGAACATGGTTCTCCTAGGACGCGGTGAGCAGGCCGAGACGCTGCTGCGCGAGATGAGTGAGGACGGTCCGGACAGCCACGGATGGGCCACGGTTCGGGCGGCCAACCTGATCTGGATGCTTGGCAGACCTGGCGAGGCCTCGGCAATCCTCGACGAGCTCAGCGCTCAGGACGAGTCGCCGGCGGAGTGGGCTGAGCGGTCGGCGGTCGAAGCCTGTGTCGACGCGGTGTCCGCGCGCTGTGAAGCCGCGGCCGTGAAGGCGCGGGCCGCGTTGCAGTTCGAGATGCTGCCGGACTTTCACGCGATGATGGCGTCCCTGGCGCTGGTGATGGCCGAGGGCGCGCTCGGTGAGGTCGATGGGGTGTCCGACGTCTTCTACCGCGCACTGGAGATGGCCACCAACTCCTTCCAGGCGTCGCACATGAGGTTCTGGCTGGGCAGCGTCTACGCCAGGGCATGCCGGTTGACCGGCCGTCTTGACGACTGCGTGGAATCGGCGAAGCAGTTGGCCGACTCGGCACGCGATGTGCCCGGTCTTGCGTACGCCAATCTGTCGTTCCTGCTGGGCCATGCCGAACTGGTTGGTGGCGATCTCCTCAGCGCGGTCAAGATCCTGCACGAGGCGCTTGCAGGAGTCGAGAAGCACGGCGTCACAACGGGTTTGCATCCCGCGAGTTGCTTCGCGCTGGCCGAGGCACATGCAAAGCTGGGACAACCGGTCGAGGCGATGTCGGCGCTGTCGGAGGCGCGGCAGTGCGTGCCCTCGGACTACCTGTTCATGCAGACCGGGCTGTGTCAGGCGACGGGGTGGGCGCTGGCGGCCAGTGGGTCGCTGGCCGAAGCCGTCGCGGCCGTGCACGAGGGTGCGGTGGAAGCGCGCGACCGCGGTCAGCCGACGCACGAGCTCGCCCTGCTCCAGGCGGCGGTTCAATGGGGTGACGCATCCGGCGCGGCGCGGGCGCGTGAACTGGCCGACGCCCTGGCGCTACCTCTGGCCGATGCCGTCGCCGGCCACGCGGAGTCATTGCTGGCCGGTGACGGCGACGGGTTGCTCGACGCGGCGGCCAGGTATCGGGCGATCGGTGACCGGGCGACAGCCGCGGACGCTGCTGCCCAGGCAGCAGTCGCGTTCGCTTCGGGGTTGCAGGGCAAACGCGGGCGCTACGCGGCAGCCCTGGCGCAGGAACTGGCCGACCAGTGCGGCGGGCTGTGCACGCCCGCACTTCGCACGCCGGTGACGGCGTCGCCGTTGACGGGTCGCCAGCGTGAGATCGCCGAGTTGGTCGCCGCAGGGTTGTCCAACCGGGACATCGGCGACCGACTGAAGATGTCGGTGCGCACCGTGGAGGGGCATCTGCTTCGCGCGTGCAATCGGGTCGGAGCTGGGTCGCGTGCGGAGCTGGTCGCGATCATGCGAGGTGGTCCCGGGGGACCTCGTTGAACATCCGACCGGTTGGTTGACGTCTGTCGAGTTTGGCTACGCTGCACCGATGACTCGGCAGAAGATCCTGATCACCGGCGCCAGCTCGGGCCTCGGTGCGGGCATGGCCCGTCGGTTCGCCGCCAAGGGACGCGACCTCGCTCTGTGTGCTCGCCGAACCGACAACCTCGAGGTGCTCAAGGCCGAACTGACCGCCAGGCACCCCGGTATCACCGTCGCCGTGGCCGCGCTCGACGTCAACGACCACGAGGCCGTGCCGAAGGTGTTCGCCGAGCTGAGCGACGAGCTCGGCGTCGTCGATTGCGTCATCGTGAACGCGGGCATCGGCAAGGGCTACCCGCTCGGCGGTGGCAAACCCTGGGCGAACAAGGCCACCATCGAGACCAATCTCGTTGCGGCGCTGGTGCAGATCGAGACGGCGCTCGAGATGTTCAAGAGGGCGGGCGCTGGGCATCTGGTCCTGGTGTCCTCGGTGCTCGGCAACAAGGGCGTGCCGGGACACAAGGCTGCCTACGCGGCGAGCAAGGCGGGCGTGACGTCACTCGGTGAGTCGCTGCGCGCCGAATACCCGTCTGGGCCCATCAAGGTCACCGTGCTGGAGCCCGGCTACATCGAATCGGAGATGACCGCCAAGTCGAACTCCACGTTGCTCATGGTCGACAACGAGACCGGCGTGAAGGCCATGGTCGAGGCGATCGAGAGGGAGAAGGGTCACGCCGTCGTCCCCGCTTGGCCGTGGTGGCCGCTGGCGGAGTTGATGAAGGTGCTCCCGCCCCGCTTCACCAAGTACTTCGCATGACGCGCCCCTGGCGATTCGTGTGCATCCCGATGCCTACGCCAGGGCCAGTTGGCTCGCGTTGAGAGCGCTGTTGATCGAGACCTTGGCAAGCAGGCCGGTAGCGGCGACGGCATCGCCGATCAGGTAGCGGCCGTGGCCTTGATTGATTGCCGGCCTGTCGCGCCAGGTTTGGCCGGGCAGGTCCAGGGCTCCGGTGCGGTTGTTGGCGGAGTGTTCGCGGCGCCAGGTCAGGCGCTGGCGCCACTCGGGGTATGCCAGATCGAACACTGCTTCCAGCCGAGCCGTCACCGACCACCGTTATCGTCGCCGAGGATGCCACTGTTGCCTCTATTCTCGGGCGGCTACGCCTACCGCCGCGTCCTACTGACGGTAGGACGCGGCACAGCGAAGTGAAGGTGCCCCGATCTGCGTCGACAACACACAGGTCCGCCACAACGGGTGACACATCGTTGGGTTTTCCCAATAATTAGTTGTATGAGTCCGGTGAGACGTGGAGAAAATCTCCCCATCCACAACCGCATCGGCGTGCTGCGTGCCGAGCGACGGATGACGCGGGCGGCGCTCGCGGCGTTGATCAACGTCAACCCGCAGACCGTGGGTGCGCTGGAGCGGGGCGATCACTATCCGAGCCTCGATCTGGCGTTTCGGATTTGCGATGTCTTCGACCTGCCGGTCGAGGCGGTGTTCGCGCGCGAGACGTTCACCCCACTGTCGGCCGAGCTCTACGGAAGAAGAAGTCGGACGGAAGGGAGCGATACAAATGTCCAACTCCACCTCGCAGACTGAACTGACACTCCTCGACAGGTACCAGCACTACCGCATCCGTCGGTTCCTCAAGCACGAGCGCACCTACGCCACGTCGCTACCGGGCTGGCGGAACCGACGCAGGCGCCGGATGCTGGTCGTCGGGTTGGCCACCACCTTCACGTTCATGGCGTTCGTCGGCGTGTTGTGCGCGCTTGGTGTGAAATGGGCTCCGCTGCTGTGGCTTCCGGCCTGCGTCGTGTTCTTCCCGATGTGGATTGCGTTGCAGATCGTGTCCGGCCGCCGTGGAGATGCGCCGGAGGCCGCGCTCGACGAGTACGAGATCGCCCAGCGCAACAGCGCACGCTCGATCGGCCTGACCGTGACGCAGAACCTCATGATGCTGCCCATCGGCTACCTGATCTTCGGATCCGTGATCACACGCGGCACCGACGTCGACATGGCCTACGCCGGCGGGCTCATGGCCCTGACGGTGCTGCTCATCGGGGGGTGCACACCCGCGATGATCCTCGGCTGGACGAGAGCCGATCCGGACACCGACGGCTCCTGACCTTCCGTCGCGCATGGAGGTTGATGTACCTGGTACCGGCACGACACGGCTGGGTAACAGGTCGCGGCTTGTCTTGAGCCATGTTTCATCTGGGATGGTTCCTCAACTTCGTCGCCGACGAATGGAATGGCAACTGGGGCGACGGCGGCCGTGACTTCACCGGCGACTTCTACGTCGAGGTGGCGCGTGATCTCGAGCGCGCCAAGTTCGACTACGTCCTGATCGAGGACAAGCTGATGGTGTCGACGGCCTTCGGCGGCACGATGGAGCACGATCTCAAGCACGGCGTGAACCCGAAGCACGACCCGGTTCCGCTGGCCGTGCTGATGGCCAACGCCACCACGCGGCTCGGCGTCGTCCCGACGATGTCGACCAGCTTCTACCCGCCCTTCCTGCTGGCCCGGCTGTGCAGCACGATCGACCACATCGCCCGCGGCAGGTTCGGCTGGAATGTCGTCACCTCCGCCGAAGATCGATCGGCGCAGAACTTCGGACTGGACAGGCACTACGAACACGACGAGCGGTACGTACGCGCCGCCGAATACCTCGAACTGGTGACCAAACTCTGGGAGTCGTGGGAACCCGACGCGATCGAACGTGACCACATGACGGGGACGTACGCGAACTTCAAGAAGGTCCACACGATCGACTTCGAAGGCAAGTACTTCAAGTCCCGCGGGCCGCTGAACACTGCCCCGTCACCGCAGTACCGCCCGACGATCGCCCAGGCGGGCGCGTCGCCACCTGGGCGCGAACTGGCCGCCCAGCACGCCGACACCATCGTCACCCCGGCCAACGGCGTCGAGGCGATGCGCGCCTACCGTGACGACACCCACGCCAGGATGAAGGCCAACGGCCGCGATCCAGCGGACTGCAAGGTGCTGTATCTGGTCTCGCCGATCGTCGCCGACACGCACGACGAGGCGTTGGCCAAGCGGGAGCGGTGGTTCACCGATCCGCTCTACATCGAGTACATGCTGGCCGAGATCTCGTCCATCACCGAGATCGACTTCGCCCAGTTCGACCTGGACGAGCCGGTGCCGGAGGTGTGGACCAACGGCGAGCGCGGCGCCCTGGAGAGCTTCCTGTCCGGCGGCAGGGACAAGACGCTGCGCGAACTGGTCACCGGCAGCGGCATGTCCGGCAACATCCCGTTCGTCGGCACCCCCGCCGAGGTCGCGGAGGAGATGGCCGAGGTGATGGCGCAGGTCGGCGGCGACGGGTTCCTGATCACGAGTCCGGTGATGCGGCTCAACCGCCGCTACGTCACCGAGATCACCGACGGACTGGTGCCGGAACTTCAGCGGCGTGGCCTCGCCCGCAGGGAGTACACCACCACCATGCTGCGTGACCACCTCCGCGAGTTTTAACCCACGATTTCGGCGCGCCGGGTTGCGCTGAACGCAACTGAGCGCGCCGAAATCGCTAGGAGGGGTTAGGCGCTGCGGCCGCGCTCCTCGCGGTAGTGGCGCACCAGCGCGTCGGTCGAGCTGTCGGACTGCTCGGCAGGCGCGGCGTCGTCGGTGAGCACCGGCAGCAGCGAGTTCGCCTGCGTCTTGCCCAGCTCCACGCCCCACTGATCGAAGGAGTCGATGCCCCAGATCACTCCCTCGGTGAAGACCTGGTGCTCGTAGAGCGCGATCAGCTGGCCGACCACCGATGGCGTCAGCGTGGTCGCCAAAATCGAAGTGCTGGGCCGGTTTCCGGGCATCACCTTGTGCGGGACGACGTCGGCCTTGGTGCCCTCGCCCGCGATCTCGTCGGCGGTCTTCCCGAACGCCAGCACCTTGGTCTGAGCGAAGAAGTTGCTCATCAGCAGGTCGTGCATGCTGCCGGTGCCGTCGCGCGTGGGCAGGTCGTCGGTGGGCTGGGAGAACCCGATGAAGTCTGCGGGGATCAACCGGGTGCCCTGGTGCAGCAGCTGGTAGAAGGCGTGTTGTCCGTTGGTTCCCGGTTCGCCCCAATAGATTTCACCGGTCGAGGTCGTCACCGGGGTGCCGTCGCGTCGTACCGACTTGCCGTTGGACTCCATCGTCAGCTGCTGCAGATATGCCGCGAAGCGCGAGAGGTCGTTGGAGTACGGCAGCACGACGCGGGACTGCGCACCGAAGAAGTCGTTGTACCAGAGGCCGATGAGGCCAAGCAGCACAGGCGCATTGGCCTCCAGCGGCGTGGTGCGGAAGTGCTCGTCGACGACGTGGAACCCGGCGAGGAACTCGGCGAACCGCTCCTTGCCGATCACCGCCATCACCGACAGCCCGATCGCCGAGTCCACCGAGTAGCGGCCACCGACCCAGTCCCAGAAGCCGAACATGTTGTCGGTGTCGATGCCGAAGCCGTCGACGAGCTTCTTGTTGGTGGACACCGCGACGAAGTGCTTGGACACCGCGTCGTCGCCGAGTGCACCGGTGAGCCAGCGTCGGGCAGCGGTGGCGTTGGTCAGCGTCTCCAGAGTGGAGAACGTCTTGGAGGCGACGATGAAAAGCGTTGCGGCGGGGTCGAGTCCGTCGAGTTTGGCCACCAGGTCGGCGGGGTCGACGTTCGAGACGAACCGGGCCGAGATGTCCGCATCGGCGTAATGCCGCAGCGCCTGATACACCATCACGGGCCCCAGGTCGGAGCCGCCGATGCCGATGTTGACGACGGTCGTGATGCGCTCGCCCGTCGCACCCGTCCATTCACCGCTGCGCAGCCGGTCGGTGAACTCGCCCATCGAGTCCAGCACCCCGTGCACGTCGGCGACGACGTCCTGGCCGTCGACGGTCAACTCGGCGCCCTTCGGCAGGCGCAGTGCCGTGTGGAGTACCGCCCGGTCCTCGGAGGTATTGATGTGTTCGCCGGAGAACATGGCGTCGCGGCGGGCCTCGAGGTCGGCGGCCTTGGCCAGATCGATCAGCAGCTTCAGCGTCTCGCGCGTCACCCGATGCTTGCTGTAGTCGATGTACAGATCGCCGACCGTCAGCGTGAGTTCGCGACCGCGTGCGGGGTCCTCGGCAAAGAGCTCGCGGAGGTGCTTGCCGCTGATCTCATCGTGGTGGCTGAGCAAGGCGTTCCACGCGGGAGTCGCGGTGATGTCGGGAATCTCAACGGGATGGGCAGACATATCTCGACCCTAGTGCGGCACGGCTTTCGAAGGAGTAAATGATGGATGTATGGACACCGCCAAGCTCCTGTCATCAGTCCCCACCGGTCTGTGGATCGGAGGTGAGGAGCGCGACGCGTCCTCGACTTTCGACGTGCTCAATCCAGCCACTGACGAGGTTCTGCTCAGCGTCGGCAACGCCACGGCTGCGGACGGCATCGCGGCGCTGGACGCGGCCGCCGCCGTGCAGGCGGACTGGGCCGCGACCCCCCCGCGCGAGCGAGGCGAGATCCTGCGCTCGGTGTTCGAGGCGATCACTGCCCGCGCCGAGGAGTTCGCCACGCTGATGACCCTCGAGATGGGCAAGGTGCTGCCCGAGAGCATGGGTGAGGTGAAGTACGGCTCGGAGTTCTTCCGGTGGTTCTCCGAAGAAGCCGTCCGTATCAGCGGCCGCTACACCAAGGCCCCGGCGGGCACCGGTCGCATCATCGTCACCAAGCAGGCCGTCGGCCCCTGTCTGGCGATCACGCCGTGGAACTTCCCGCTGGCGATGGGCACCCGCAAGATCGGACCGGCGATGGCCGCGGGCTGCACGATGATCGTCAAGCCCGCCCAGGAAACACCGCTGACCATGCTGCTGCTGGCCAAGCTGATGGACGACGCCGGTCTGCCCAAGGGCGTGCTGTCAGTCCTGCCGACCTCGAAGCCCGGCGATCTGACGACCGCGCTGATCGACGACGGCCGGCTGCGCAAGCTGACCTTCACCGGTTCGACCGGCGTGGGCAAGGCGCTGGTCAAGCAGAGCAGCGACAAACTGCTGCGGCTGTCGATGGAACTCGGCGGCAATGCACCCTTCATCGTGTTCGACGACGCCGACGTCGATGCGGCCGTCGACGGGGCGATCCTGGCCAAGATGCGCAACGGCGGCGAAGCGTGCACGGCGTCGAACAGATTTCACGTGGCCAACGCTGTGCGCGGGGAGTTCGTCGAGAAGCTGGTCAAGCGGATGAGCGAGTTCACCCTCGGCAACGGGCTGGACGAGTCCGCGACCCTCGGTCCGTTGATCAGCGCCAAGCAGATCGCGACGGTCGAGGATCTGGTGTCGGACGCCGTGTCGAAGGGCGCCACCGTGGCGGTCGGCGGCGTGGCGCCGGAGGGCCCGGGTCACTTCTATCCCGCGACCGTGCTGGCCGACCTGCCCGCCGACTCGCGCATCCTCAAGGAGGAGGTCTTCGGTCCCGTCGCGCCCGTCATCGGCTTCGACACGGAGGACGAGGGCATCGCCGCCGCCAACGCCACCGAGTACGGGCTCGCCGCCTACATCTACACCCAGGGTCTGGATCGTGCGCTGCGCGTGGCCGAGGCCATCGAGGCCGGGATGGTCGGGGTCAACCGCGGCGTCATCTCCGACCCCGCTGCGCCGTTCGGTGGTGTGAAGGAGTCGGGTTTCGGTCGCGAGGGTGGGACCGAGGGCATCGAGGAATACCTCGACACCAAGTACATCGCGCTGACCGGCTAGCTTCGGCGTTGGAACGAAAACTCAGTGGCCCATGCGGCCGCGGCCCAGCCGGAGCAGGACCAGCGCCAGATCCTTGCCCTCGGGGCCGATCGCGGCGATGAAGCGGTCGATGACCTTCATCTCGCGGCTGTGCACGAGGCGCGTGCCGCCGGAGGCCATCCTGGCCTTGCCGATCAGCTTGGAAACCTCGGTACGACGTTGAACGGCGGTCAGGATCGTGGCGTCGAGCCGGTCGATCTCCTGGCGCAGGTCTTCGATGTCAGGGGTGGGTTCGGTTTCGACGCTCATGGCTGACTCCGCATTCTCATCTCGTGTGTGACTGTGTGGCTGATCTGGTCTCATCCGAATTCGGGCCTCACACAAGAAACGAGCCCCGGATCCGAAGCGGACCGCGGGGCTCTGGGGAAGCAGCTAGACCACGAGCACCGCAGGCCGGTACCCGTAAAAAAATCGTTGCTGCTTATTGAGCACGGATTGAGTGTGCCACCAACCTCGGCGTCGGCGCAAAGGTGTCGCAGTTCGGCGGTAGGTTTAAGGCCGATATGACGATCGCGACCGAAACTGATCAGCTCCTCGAGGGGCTCAACCCAGAGCAGCGCAAGGCGGTGCGCCACGAAGGCTCGCCGCTGCTGATCGTCGCGGGCGCGGGTTCGGGCAAGACGGCGGTGCTGACCCGCCGCATCGCCTACCTGTTGGCTGCCCGCGACGTCGGCGTCGGGCAGGTACTCGCCATCACGTTCACCAACAAGGCCGCCGCCGAGATGCGCGAGCGGGTCGTCGACCTGATCGGCCCGCGGGCACGGTCCATGTGGGTGTCGACGTTCCACTCCACGTGTGTGCGGATCCTGCGCAACCAGGCGTCGCTGCTGCCCGGCCTGAACTCCAACTTCTCGATCTACGACGCCGACGACTCGCGCCGCCTGCTGATGATGATCGCCAAGGACATGGGGCTCGACACCAAGCGCTACACCCCGCGGCTGCTCGCCAACTCGATCTCCAATCTCAAGAACGAGCTGATCGATCCCGACAAGGCCAGGGGCAACCTGGGCGGGTCCGACGGCGAGGGTGACGACCTGGCACGCATCGTCGCCGAGGCGTACGCCGAATATCAGCGCCGCCTGCGTTCGGCCAACGCGTTGGACTTCGACGACCTCATTGGCGAGACAGTCGCAGTGCTGCAGGCCTTTCCGCAGATCGCGCAATACTACCGGCGGCGGTTCCGGCACATCCTGGTCGACGAGTATCAGGACACCAACCATGCGCAGTACATGCTGGTGCGTGAACTCGTCGGTCACGATCTGGAGGACGGTGACGTCCCACCCGGTGAGCTATGTGTCGTCGGTGATGCCGACCAGTCGATCTACGCGTTCCGCGGCGCCACGATCCGCAACATCGAGGACTTCGAGCGCGACTACCCGAACGCCACGACGATCCTGCTGGAACAGAACTACCGGTCGACGCAGAACATCCTGTCCGCGGCCAACGCCGTAATCTCCCGCAACGCGGGTCGTCGTGAGAAGCGGTTGTGGACCGATGCAGGCGAGGGCGAGCTGATCGTCGGCTACGTCGCCGACAACGAGCACGACGAGGCCCGGTTCATCGCCGAGGAGATCGACGCGCTCGCCGACAGCGGCGAGATCACGTACAACGACGTCGCCGTGTTCTACCGCACCAACAACTCGTCACGCGCCGTCGAGGACGTCTTCATCAGGGCCGGTATCCCGTACAAGGTGGTCGGCGGCGTCAGGTTCTACGAGCGCAAGGAGATCCGCGACATCGTCGCCTACCTCCGCGTGCTGGACAATCCCGGTGACTCGGTGAGCATGCGCCGCATTCTGAACACGCCGCGGCGCGGCATCGGCGACCGCGCCGAGGCATGCGTCGCGGTGCACGCCGAGAACACCGGCGGTAACTTCAACGACAGCCTGCAGGCCGCTGCCGAGGGCAGGGTCCCGATGCTGAACACGCGCTCCGAGAAGGCCATCGCCGGATTCGTGGCGTTGCTCGACGGGTTGCGCGGCCTGCTCGGCGACGAGCTCGGCGAGCTGGTGGAGGCGGTTCTCGACCGCACGGGTTACCGCCGCGACCTCGAAGCCTCCAGCGATCCGCAGGATTTGGCCCGCTTGGACAACCTCAACGAATTGGTCAGCGTCGCACACGAATTCAGCATCGATCTGGCCAACGCGGCTGCTCTTCGTGAGGAGTCACCCGAACTTGAGGACGAGGACGTTCCCGACACCGGTGTGCTCGCCCAGTTCCTGGAGCGGGTTTCCTTGGTGGCCGACGCCGACGGGATACCCGAGCACGGGGCAGGCGTGGTGACGATGATGACGCTGCACACGGCCAAGGGCCTGGAGTTCCCCACCGTGTTCGTCACGGGGTGGGAGGACGGCATGTTCCCGCACATGCGAGCTCTCGGCGATCCCCTCGAACTGTCCGAGGAGCGGCGGCTGGCCTACGTCGGCATCACCCGGGCCCGGCAGCGGCTGTATCTGAGCCGGGCGAAGGTGCGGTCGTCGTGGGGACAGCCGATGCTCAATCCCGAATCCCGGTTTCTGCGCGAGATCCCGCAGGAGCTCATCGACTGGCGCCGGGTCGAAGCGCCGCAGTCCTCGTTTAGCGCGCCCGTGAGCGGCGCGGGACGGTTCGGTGCGCCCCGACCGTCACCGGCGCGCACGTCGGGTGCCCGCAACCGTCCGATGATCACGCTGGAGCCGGGCGACCGCGTCAACCACGACAAGTACGGGCTCGGCCGTGTCGAGGAGGTGTCCGGGGTGGGCGAATCCGCGATGTCGCTCATCGACTTCGGCAGCGCGGGCCGGGTCAAGCTGATGCACAACCACGCGCCGCTTCAGAAGCTTTAGTGTCCTGAGTCGTTTCTTCGGATGCGGTGGTTGGCGCTTCGGTGTCCGGTTAGCAGGTGGTGCCGACGTTTTCGGTGTCTGGCGGTGGGGTTGTCCACAGTCGCCGATTCATCCACGGTCTGGGGTTTTGGGG
>NZ_JAVROT010000115.1:0-23695 GCF_032162605.1 Mycobacterium sp.
GATCACCTGGCAGATCTATCTGGCAAGACCTCTGCCGCAGAACACGAGTCCCGCAGCCGACCGCCTGGCGGCCATGCTGCTGGATGCAGCTCACTTGCCGGGTGACGCCGCGGCCAGCCGCTGACAGGAGTCGTGATCCTGCAACTGCTCTCCTTCTGCCTGGTCCCCGGTCGCGGCATCCGCGCGGTCGGTGAGGACGATGAATCCGGGCCGACCGTCGGCATCGACCGAGCCCACCACGACCAGCGTTCGAGCCGCCATGTCGTCGCGAGCACCCGCGACGCCGTCCGCGAGCAACACGAACGGGTTGACGGCATCGAGACCTTCACCGTCGACCGCGATCGCGTCGTACCGGTGTGCGGCGAGCGGTACCGGGAACGGAGCCCAGGCGGGGCCGACGTCGGCGGCATGCTCGCTCAGCGCGGTGTGCACGTCCGCACTGACGCAGTCGACGTGGATGTGCAGCTGGTTCTGTGAGCGCGCGAAGACGGAGTTGATCGCCAGACCCACCCAGTCCCGCGGCACCTTCCACCCGGCCCGCTCGTCGACGAACGATCTTGCCCGCCAGGCGTCTTCGAAGTAATTCGGCGCCCCTGAAGCCAGGAGGGACGGGCTCTCGACGCCCGTGACACGCGTCGTCGGGATGAGCAGGAACTGCGTCGCCCCAACGAGGTCCTTCAGTACCGCCGAACCGTCGCCGAGATCGACCCTCGCGCAGGGCGCCGGGTCACCGTGCTCCAGCTGATCGGGGACGCACTGAGTATCGACTATCCGCCACAAGGCGTTGGGGTCGGAAGTAGCGTGGCCGACGCCCGCGCCGACGATCGTGATGACGAGGCAGAGCACAATGGCTAGTCCAGCGCGAAGGGCGGCCATGTCAGAGACTCTGAGCACGTCGAAGATCTTCGCACTCACACGGTGATCGGCGATCAGGCGGAAGCCACCTCCCGCCCCAGGTACGGGCCGATGTTTCGCATGGCGCGTGCCACGTACTCGTCCTTCTCCCCGACCGGAGCCACGTGGTGCAGCGCGCTCTCGGCTGCTTCGACACCCTCCAGGCGGGCGATCAGCCAGGCCGCGAGGTACGGCGAAGCGAGACAGCCGCCCGCGGTGGCGACGTTGTCCTTGGAGAAGAACGGCTGGTTGAGTACGTCGACGCCCGCTGCCTGAACCCAGGGTTTCGTCGTCAGATCCGTGCACGCGGGAACCCCGTCGAGCAGTCCAAGCTTGGCCAGTATCAACGTCCCCGAGCACTGGGCCGCGAGTAGCTGCCGGGACGGGTCGAGCCGCAGCTGAGCCATCATTGCTTCGTCGGCGACGACCTCGCGGGTCTGCATGCCGCTGCCCACGATTACCGCGTCGGCCGCGCTTGCCTCTTCGAGAGTGGCCATGGACTCGATGACCACGCCGTTCATCGATCGGACCCGCGGTGTGGGGCTCGCAATCGACACGCGCCAATCCGCCTTCCTGACCCGGTTGAGGACGCCGAGCGCGATGAGCGAATCGAGTTCGTTGTAGCCCTCGAAGGTCAGGATGGCGATGTGCATGACGGCATCGTACGTTCATCGATCCGTGACAATCAAAGAATTGTCATGCATACAATCGGCAAGTGGCGATACCGCGATACAAGGCCGTCGTGGACCAATTGGCCTCCGAGATCCGGTCGGGACGCTTGCCGTCCGGGACACGGCTGCCCACGCATCGTCGGCTCGCCGCCACCTCGGGCCTTGCCGTCGTGACCGCGTCACGGGTCTATGCCGAGCTCGAGGGAATGGGACTGGTGTCCGGCGAACCGGGCCGGGGCACCTTCGTGCGCGAGACCGCACTGGCGCCTGGCCACGGCATCGACCAGCAGGCGGTCGCCGCCGACGTGATCGATCTCAACTTCAACTACCCGTCGCTGCCCGGCCAGGCCGACATGCTGCGTCAGGCGCTGCGCGAACTGGCATCTGCGGGCGACCTCGAGTCGCTGTTGCGCTACCAGCCCCATGCGGGCCGTCCGCACGAGCGGGCCGTGGTGGCCCGCCACCTGACGAGACGCGGGCTACGGGTGGGCGACGATCGGGTTCTGCTGGTCGACGGCGCCCAGCACGGGTTGGCCGTCTCCGCGATGGCGTTACTCCAGCCGGGCGACGTCGTCGCCGTCGACGCTCTGACCTACCCGGGGTTCAAGGTGCTCGGGCAGACACTCCACCTGGAGCTGGCACCGCTGCCCGCCGCAGGCGATGCGAGCGATCTCGACGCGCTCGAGCGGCTGTGCAGGACACGGCGGATCCGTGCGGTCTACGCGATGCCCACGTTGCACAACCCGCTGGGATGGGTCACGACCGCTGGCCATCGCGAACGGCTGGTCGACATCGCGCGCCGCTACGGGCTCCTCATCGTCGAGGACGCCGCGTACGCCTATCTCGCCGAACGGCCACCTACCCCACTGGCCGCGCTGGCACCGGAACTGACCGTCTACGTCTCGGGTCTCTCGAAGAGCGTCGCGACAGGTCTGCGCGTCGGATTCGTCTCAGCACCAATAGAATTGGTTCCCGCGCTCGAACGCGCGATCCGCACCACAACCTGGAACACGCCTTCGGTCATGACCGCGATCGCGTGCCAGTGGCTCGAGGACGGCACGGTCGACCGGTTGGAGGCGCAGAAGCGCGATGATGCGCGAGCCAGGCAGGCGATCGCCCGCGACGTGTTGGCGGGGCTCCCCCAGGTCGGTCATCCGACGTCGTACTTCATCTGGCTCCCGCTCCCCGGCGACGTCAGAGCCGATCGCATCGCGTCATCGCTCCTCGCCGAACGCGTGTCGGTCTCCACCGCAGAACCGTTCGCCGCTGGCGGACACGTACCGCACGCGATCCGGCTGGCGCTCGGCTCGACCGATCCGGACACCCTGCGTGACGCGCTGACGACGGTCAAACGCGTCGTCGATGCACATACCCACCTCTGATGGCGTATCCGAGATCGGTTCAAGCCCGTGCGACTGGGTATCCGCGAGTCGGGTAGGGAATCGAACTCAAGGAGTAGAACATGATCGGAACCATCATCGGTGCCATCGTCGTCGGTCTCATCGTCGGTGCACTTGCGCGACTCGTCATGCCCGGCAAGCAGAACATCGGTTTGATCGTGACGATCCTGCTGGGCGCCATCGGGTCGTTCCTGGGCACGTGGGTGTCCTACCAACTGGGCTATTCCAACCAGAACGGCGGCTTCGAGATCATCCCGTTCCTGGTGGGCATCATCTTCGCCGTCGTGCTCATCGCCGGATACCTCGGCATCACCGGACGCCGCAGCAGCAAGACCCGTCGCTGACATACGGGTCCGACATGACCGAGGCGTGGCCCGACTACGACGACTACCAGAAGAAGACGGACCGAGTAATCCCGGTCGTGGTGCTCGAGCGGGCCCGACAGCTCAGGTCGACGCACTCATCTGCGCCGACTCTCTGCGCCTGAGGTTCTCGTTCACTTCCTGCTGCCACACGCCGTACGCGTGGGTGGTGTCCACCTCGAGCTCGAACCGGTTCACCATGTCGTCGGTGACATCGGCGACGTCGACGTAGAACTGCTCGTACCACCGGCGGTGTTGGTAGACCGCGCCGTCCTCTTCGGTCAGCAGCGGGTTGTCGATCCGAGTCTTGTGCTTCCACACCTCGACGTCGTCGAGGAAGCCCTCGCCGAAGTTCTTGGTCAAGGTGGCGGCCAGCCTCGTGGCCTTCTCCTCGGGTAGGCCCTGGATCTTCTGGACGGCAACGCCCCACTGCAGGACGAACGAGTTCTGCGTGACCGGATAGTGGCAGTTGATGAGTGCCACTTCCAGCGTGAAGTCTGGCGCGACGTCGTTGTGCAGCCAGTTGATCATGTAGGCGGGACCGAAGTAGGTTGCCTCTGACCGGAGATTAGTTCCCTCCCAGAGGTTTTCGAAGTTCGCCGTGGTGTCGGGCCGCGCCTTGGACTCCATGAACTGACTGGCGGCCTGGCCCTCGATCACGTTCTTGAAGTACGTCGGATAGGCGCGGTGGATGTAGAAGAAGTGCGCCATGTCGACGTTGTTGTCGACGATCTCACGGCAGTGCGAGCCCTCGATCAGGATCGAGTTCCACGTCCACGGTGACCATAGGCCCCGGTCCATGCCCTCGATGGTCGGTGGCGTCAGCTCCGGAGGAGGCGTCGAGCCCTCGGGATCGTGCCACACCAGCAGTTGGCCGTTGACCTCCTGACAAAGCCAGCGCCGCGTGCGGGCCAGCCTCGGCGTGCGGCGAGCGTAGGGCACCTCGACGCAGCGACCGGTCGAGCCCTGCCAGCGCCAGTCGTGAAAGGGGCACGCAAGGGTGTCGCCCTTCACCGTCCCCATCGACAGGTCGCCGCCCATGTGCCTGCAGTACCCGTCGAGGACGTGGATCTCGCCGTCCGGATCGCAGAACACCACCAGCCTGGTGCCAAAGGCGTCGATGCCGTGTGGTTCCCGGTCCCGGAACGCCTCGGCGAGGCCCAGGCAGTGCCAGCCCCTGGCGAACCGCGTCATCGGAGAGCCCGAATCGATCTCGCGAACCTGCTCGGCAGCTGTCATCGTGACGTCCTTCCCACTGGGGCCGATCACCGAGTTAAGCACATATGCTTAATCGGCGGAAGCGAAACTCCTATGATGCAGCGGTGGACCGTGGTTCCCGATCGAAGGACGCCCTGCTCGATGCGGCGGAGCGGCTCATCGCCGAACGCGGCTTCGAAGTGCCGTTGCGCGACATCGCCCTCGCGGCAGGCCAACGGAACAACTCCGCCGTCAACTACCACTTCCGCAGTCGACAGGACCTTCTCGACGCCGTGGTCAATCGCAGGCTCCTGCCCATGGAGGTCGAGCGGGAACGCATGCTCGGCGAGCTCGACCAGAATGGCGGCGACGACGGTGACGTTCATGCCCTGATGCGCATCCTCGTCCTTCCGCTGCTGCGGCTCGAGAGCACGCACTACTTGCGGTTCCTTCAAGTCGTCGGCCCGCGCCTGCGAACCGAGCCGCACGATGCGGCCGAGACCGCGTGGCCGCGCGTTCTGGACGCGCTGTCCCATGCCGTGCCAGTCGCCGACCGCGGAATCCGACGCCGTCGCGTCGCCGCGGTCGCGACGGCGATGTTCGCCATGGCCGCACAGTACGAGCGGTCGGCTCAAGACGGCTGGGGGGATGACGGAGGCACCGGAGACCCCGAAGAGATCGTGCACATGCTGGCCGCCATGTTGACGGCCAGCAGCCCACGCCTGGTATGACGCAGAAAGTGAGCCGATGAGTCAAGAACCTTTGGTGCCAGGCGATTTCGAAGTGCCTCGCGAGCTGCGCACGGCCCGGTTCCGACTGGAACCACTCGGCCCGCAGCACAACGCCGCAGACCTTGCCGCGTGGATGTCGAGCATCTCCCACATTCAGTCCACACCGGGATTCGAGGAGCGGAACTGGCCGCCGGACGGGGGGTACTCGGCCGAGGCGAACCTCGCCGACCTGGTGCAGCACGCCGAGGAGTTCGAGCAACGGGTCGCGTTCGCATACACCGTCCTGCGGCCCGAGGTGGACGACGTGATCGGCTGCCTGTACCTGGATCCCGGGCAACGGCCTGGCGCGGTCGACGTGCGGTCGTGGGTCCGCGCAGACGTCGCCGACCTCGACGTCGTTCTGCGGCAAGCCGTTCGCGAATGGCTCGCGCAGAGCTGGCCGTTCGACGAGGTCATCTACGCGGGCTGAGCGGGCGAGCGAAGCGACGGGGGATACTCAGGCCGGATTCAGGATCACCTTCACGCACTCCGGACTTCGCGCTGCCACCGCGGCGTACGCATCGGCCGCCGCGGACAACGGGAATCGGTGCGTGAAGATCCCGTCGGTGCGCAGCGATCCGCTGGTCACCAGCGGCAGCAGGTCGGTCCACGTCTGCTGGATCGGCGCGGTGGTCATCCGCAGGGTGAGATTTCGTATCAGAGCCATCAGGATCGGCAGCGGATAGGGGTTGAGGTCGTGCACGCCGAGGACCGACACGGTGCCGTCGGCCCGCACACAGGCCAACGCGTCGTTCAACGTGACGTCCAGCGCGACGGTGTCGATGACGCTGTCGGCGCCGCGACCGCCGGTGCGCTCGAGGACGGCAGCCACCGTCGGAGCCTCGATGGCGGTCGCACCGGAGTCGATGGCCCTAGCGCGGCGACCGGCAACGGGGTCGGCCGCGAGAACGGTGCCCGCCCCCTGGGCGAAGGCAGCCCGCACGGCGCACAGCCCAACTGCACCCAGACCGATGACGACGACCGTCCCGCCCTGCGGGATGTCGGCCTTCTTCGCACCGATCCAGCCGGTCGACAGGTTGTCGGTCAGCAACAGCGCCGCCTCGTCGTCGACACCGTCCGGTATGCGCAGCAGCTGAAAGTCGGCTGCCGGCACGGCAACCGCGGTGGCCTGACCGCCCCCGAGCACTCCGGACCCGAAAACCTGCATGCCCCGTACGCACGTGATCGGGTTGCCCGTCGCACACCCAGCGCACCGCCCGCAGCCGGTCACCGAAGCTGCGAGCACGCGATCACCAAACCCGACTCTGGTCACCTCGGGACCGACGTCGATGACGGTGCCGATGAACTCGTGACCGACGGCGACGCCATCACCGACCGGCAGGTCCCCGTCGTAGAAGTGCAGATCGGACCCGCAGATCGCGGTCGAGGAGACCTCGACGACAGCTCCGTCCGGACCGGGCGGGGTCGGATCAGGTGCCTCGCGTATCTCGACGGCGCCCGGACCGGTGATCACGACGTTGTGCATCCGGCAGACGCTACCGGCAGCGCCCGTGCGTCGAGCCGGGACGTCGAACCGGGTGTCGAACAGGTAATGACAGGCCCTCCCTGGCGCGGTGAAGCCGCCGTACCGTCGACTGCATGGACAACCGGGGCGAGAGAAGGAGAATCGCATGAAGCACGCCAAACTCGGAGACCTCGACGTCTCGCGGATCGGCCTCGGCGCCATGGGAATGTCCCATGGGTTCACCGGGGCGGGAAGCGACGACGCCGAATCCATCCGCACCATCCATCGCGCCATCGACCTGGGTGTCACGTTCATCGACACCGCTGAGATCTACGGTCCGTACACCAACGAGGAACTCGTGGGTCAGGCGCTGAAGGACCGCCGCGACGAGGTGGTGCTCGCGACGAAGTTCGGGCTCGTGTCTCACGCCGGTGGCGGCGCGTGGAACCCCGACAGCAGCCCGGCGAACGTCCGCACGGCGGTCGAAGGTTCGCTGAGACGACTCGGCACCGACCGCATCGACCTCTACTACCAGCACCGGGTCGATCCGAACACCCCCATCGAGGACACCGTCGGCGCGTTGGCGGAACTGGTAACCGAAGGAAAGATTCGCCACCTCGGGCTCTCCGAGGCGGGCATCGACACCATCCGCCGGGCCCACGCCGTGCATCCGATCACCGCGTTGCAGTCCGAATACTCCCTGTGGACGCGGGATCCCGAGGCGGCGGCCCTGCCGCTACTGCGGGAGCTCGGCATCGGCTTCGTTCCGTACTCGCCGCTGGGCAAGGGCTTCCTGACGGGAGCGATCCGCTCCACCGAACAGTTCGACGCAAGCGACTTCCGCGCGTCCAACCCGCGCTTCACCGGGGGCAACTTCGAGCACAACCTCGCGATCGTCGACGAGGTCGAGGCCATCGCCGCGGAGGTCGGCGCAACCCCCGCCCAGGTGGCGATCGCGTGGCTGCTCGCTCAGGGCGATGACATCGCCCCCATCCCCGGTACCAAGCGCGTTGCCCGCGTGGAGGAGAACACCGCCGCGGACGCCGTCGTGCTGACCTCCGAACAGGTCGACAAGTTGACGAAGCTGCCGCCTGCTGCGGGCGAACACCACAACGAAGCGCAGATGAAGATGATCGGTCTCTGAAGGGAACAATCGTGGAAGTCCTACCAAAGCCGCCGTCGGCCAAGGGGCCTGCCGAGGTGTTCACCGGGGACGTCTACTTGACGTCATCGCGAAGGGTTACGTCACCGCACGCACGGACTCGGCCGGTGTTGCGACGCTGCCGGTGTCCGCTCGCCAGGCGGGAACAGTGAAGGTCCGCGGACGGCCGGTGACACGCTCACCCCAACCGAGACGCGACTGGACCTAGGCGGCAGTGACGATGCTCCGTAGTCTGGGATCGATGAGCGCTGCACCCGCCACGACCGTCCTCCTGGACGACCGCTTCTCCCGCGAACTGCCGGAGATGGCCGTGCGATGGCAGGCCGTGGCGGCTCCGGATCCGCGGCTGCTCGCGCTCAACGAACCGCTCGCCGGTGAACTGGGCCTCGACGCGGATTGGCTTCGAAGCCCAGACGGGCTGCGTCTCCTGGTCGGTGCCGCGGTCCCGGACGGAGCTGCCCCGGTGGCGCAGGCCTACTCCGGACATCAGTTCGGCGGGTTCGTCCCGCGTCTCGGTGACGGGCGCGCCCTCCTCCTCGGCGAGCTCGTCGACGCCGACGGGCATGTTCGAGATCTTCATCTCAAGGGCTCGGGGCGCACGCCGTTCGCCAGGGGCGGCGACGGTCTGGCGGCCGTGGGCCCGATGCTGCGCGAGTACATCATCAGCGAGTCGATGCACGCAATGGGCATCCCGACCACCCGCTCCCTGGCCGTGGTCGCGACGGGGCAACCCGTGCGGCGCGACACGGTCCTGCCCGGCGCCGTGCTCGCCCGGGTCGCCAGCAGCCATCTGCGGGTCGGGAGCTTCCAGTACGCGGCCGCGACCGGCGACGCCGACCTGGTACGGCGCCTCGCCGACCACGCCGTCGCCAGGCACTACCCCGACGCAGCGGCAGCCGAGAACCCCTACCGCGCACTGTTCGACTCGGTCGTGGCCGCCCAGGCGTCTTTGGTGGCCCGGTGGATGCTGGTGGGATTCATCCACGGGGTGATGAACACCGACAACATGACCATCTCGGGCGAGACGATCGACTATGGGCCGTGCGCCTTCATGGAGGCCTACGACCCGGCCACGGTGTACAGCTCGATCGACCATGCCGGGCGCTACGCCTACGCCAATCAGCCGGCGGTGGCCCAGTGGAATCTGGCCCGCTTCGCCGAGGCCCTGCTTCCCCTCTTCGCCGACGACCAGCAGCAGGCGGTCGACCTGGCGGTCGAGTCACTCGGGGCCTTCAGCCGGCACTACGACGAGGCGCGGACCGCTGGCATGCGGGCGAAGCTGGGGTTGCCGGAGGCGACCGGCGGCGACGTCGTCCAACCGCTGGCCGCGGAGCTTCTCGCACAACTCGAGCAGAACCGTGTCGACTACATCTCGTTCTTTCGCGACCTCGCCCTGGCTGCCCGTGGTGACACCGAACCCGCCCGCGGTTCGTTCGTCGACCTCGCTGCCTTCGGCGACTGGCTGACGCGCTGGCGGATCCTGCATCCCGACGCCGACGCAATGGACCGGGTCAATCCCGTCTACATCCCGCGCAACCACGTCGTCGAGGAAGCGCTGTCCGCGGCGACCACCGGTGACCTCGATCCGTTTGGGCAATTGCTGGCTGCGGTGATCTCCCCCTACGACGCGCAACCCGGGCTGGAACGGTTCGCCGCGCCCGCCCCAGGAGACTTCGGCCCATATCAGACGTTCTGCGGGACGTGATGGGCCCCACGTTCGGTCCCCGCCCGGCTGAGGGACGCGTCATACTACTCAAAGGTTTCTCGTCGCCTGCGAGGGAGCAACTACATCGCATGATGACACGCCACGTCGCTGGCGCCATGAGCGTTGCCGCCGCTGCTGTCTGTGCGGTGTTGAGCTCCCCGGCTCCGAGTGCACTGGCCGAGCCCTGCTCCGACGTCGAGGTGGTCTTCGCCCGCGGCACTGGTGAGCCGCCCGGCGTCGGCGAAGTCGGACAGGCGTTCGTCGACTCGCTGCGCTCGAAGGTCGGCGCGAAGTCAGTTGACGTGTACGCGGTCAACTATCCCGCCAACACCGACTTCCCCCGTGCGGTCGACGGCATCAACGACGCGGCCGCCCACATCGAGGCCACGGTGGCGAACTGTCCGAAGACCAAGATCGTGTTGGGTGGCTACTCGCAGGGCGCTGCGGTCGCAGGGTTCGTCACCTCCGACGTCGTTCCTCCGGGCGCGGTCGACTCCGGCGTGACCGGCCCAATGCCGCCCGCCGTCGCCGATCACGTCGCCGCCGTCACCTTGTTCGGCACGCCGGCAAGCCGCTTCATGGGCATGATCGGCCAGCCCGATGTCGTGATCGGTCCGCTGTACTCGGCGAAGACGCTCAAGTCGTGCGTGCCCGGCGATCCGATCTGTTCCGACGGCGGAGACTTCGCCCTGCACGAGCAGTACATCCCAGATGGGACGGCGGACCAGGCCGCGGACTTCGCGGTGAGCAAGCTCGGGCCCGAGACGAGGCCGACGACGCCGAGCAATGCACCCGCACCCGCATCCACGCCTGCACCTGCGCCTGCGCCTGCGTCTGCACCCGCACCCTCGCCTGTGCCCGCACCTGCACCTGCGCCTGCACCCGCGCCTGCACCCGCGCCTGCGCCCGCACCGCCCAACGGCGGTCAGTGACCGCACTCGCTCAGGCCGCGAGAAAGTTGGTGACCTCCGTGGCGAAGGCTCGGGCGTGCTGGAACAGAAACGCATGCCCGGCATCGCTATAGAGGACGACGGTCGCCGAATCCAGGTGTTGGACGGCGACATTCGACGCCAGCGCTGGGATCATCACGTCGTGGACGCCGTTGGCGTAGAGCACCGGTTGTTTGATCCGCTGCAAATTCGACCGCACCTGCTCGAAGGGTACTGAGAGAATCTGCCCGACCGCCGCCAGCTGGCCCATCGCCGCCGCCTCCGACACCGACGGGCCCCGCTTGGCAAGACGTGTCGACACATTGGCGAGGTGTTCGAAACCCGAAGCTCTCGCCGCGTCGGTCTGCGGGTAGAAGAGGTACAGAACATCGTCGGCGTCCGCATTCGCCTTGGCCATGATCCGTAGGACCTCTTCGCTCATGTCGGGCATCCCCGGCACCACACCGCCGGGAGCGCTACCCGCCACGACCAGGGGTGCAGGCACTCAGCGTCTTCGCGTCGATGGTGGGGACCATGCAACTGGCAAGGGCGTTGAGCGACCGACAGCTGTCCGACGCGGTCCTCGAGCAGGGGACGGGGAACGAAAACGCACTCATTCAGTAGGCCGGACCAGGAGCTGAAGCGACGAGAGAACCTGCCACGCGATGATCGTGTAGACGCTGGTCCGCTCCCACACCCCGCCCGGCAGGACGGTCGTCACCGACGTCGTCGACGCGATGGCCAACAGGACGAAGCTCAGCAGGCCGAGCGTGGCCAGCCCGATCGAGGCGGCGCGGTAGTAGCGCGAAGCGCCCGCGGCGGTCACGAACGGCGGTCCTGCGAGGATCGCGAGGTTGCCGCCGACGATGGCTAGGACTGCCGCCGCGACGTGCAACCACGGGATGCCCGCCGGTCCACTCGGCACGATCGCGACCACGATGTTGCCGACCGCGTTGGCGCCGGCGCAGCCCACGAAGAGGATCCCGCTGCCATTGATGGGCGCGGCCCGCGCCAGCAGCACTGCGCCTGCCAGAAACAGCAATCCCTGCACGACGAACGCGGTGTTCATCAGCGGGCCCAGCGGTGAGTCGGGCCGCCCGAGATCGCTGATGTAGTCGTGGGCGTAGCGGTAACCCGGCACGGCAGCGGCGGCAACGGCCTCAAGGCTGGGATACACGATCCCCGCGGCCAGCCAGCACGCCGCCGCGCTTCTGGTGCTCAGCTTGGAACCTTGAGCGATCGAGGCGAAACACCCAGTGCCACCGTGAGTTCCAGAATCGTCGTCGGATCGTTGAGCCGGTCACCGTACAGCTCGCGCAGCTGAGTCATGCGGTAACGCACCGTCTGCGAGTGCACGAAGAGGTCAGCGGCGACGGCATCGCGTCGACCCTGATGAAGCAGCCACGATCTCAGGGTCTCGGCCAGCCGCTCCGCGGTGGTGGGCCGCAACTCCGCCAACGGCGCCAAGGCATGGCGACGCAGATCGTCGGCGGCCTCGCGATCGGCGGTGAGGACCAGCTCGACGAGGTGATCGTCCGTGTCGATGACGTCCTCGGCGTCGGCGCCGCTCAGATCGCGTGCCCGCAGCGCCCGCCGATACGACGATTCGGCGAACAACCACGGCCGCGCTGGCCCCACCAACGCCCGCCTGCCCTGTAGCGCCGACCGCAGCTGAGCTCGGTGGCGGCCGTCCAGATCGGGAACCAACAACACCGCCAACGACTCCACGGATTCGACTCCTGGCAAGTCCTCGCTGAGCTGCAACGTCGACTGACCGAATCGTGCTGTCAGACCGCGAGTTTGGGCCTCGGCGACCAGAACCGCGGTCAGCGTGCCGGGCGGCTGCCAGTCCGCCTTCTCGGCGCTCGCCCGCAAGGTGTCGGCGGGCTCACCGGCGAGCAGCTGTCTGGCCAGTCGCTCGAGATAGCGCTGCCGCACCCGTCCCGTGGTGGCGAGTTCGTCGGCATGCCCGGCGACGCTGGATGCCGACAGTTCGTCGATGAACGCGAACACCAGCTCGGCGAATCGTGCCACGGTCTCGGCGCCGAGTCCGGCCGCGACGGCGGTGGCCGACAGTTCGCGCCACGCGACCCGGGCTCCGACGCGGTACGCCGACAGCAGCGCGTCCATCGAGCGGCCCTGGCGTGCCTCGCCGCGACCCAACTCGTAGGCCCCGTCGAGGGCAGGCGACAGGGTGGCAGCGGGATCTGAGTCATGCGCGCGTGCCGCCAGGCGCAGGAACGCGCCGAGCGCCATCTGAACCGCGTTCTCGATGTTCTGGCCCATCCGGCCGCTGAACGCGCGGGCATAACTCGGCACCTCGACCGTCACCGCGGTCACGGTGCGTTCGGCCATCCTCGGCAGCACGGCCTGCAACTCGGCGACGACCTCGTCGGAGAGCTCCACACCGGTGAAGCGGAGCGCAGGTTCAGACAAAACTATTCCTTGCGAACAATTTATAGCGAGATATTCACGCCAGCCAGTCAAGAGTTTATACCTCGACCTCAGCCAGAGTGAACTCATGACGACGACAGCACCCCGCCCGACCTCCGTGGGCGCGCTAAGGGAGCGCGTCATGAAGTTCGCCGAACGGGTCACCACCCCCTTGGTCCCTGCCGACTACCTCGACGTCATCGACCCCTTGCGCTCCAGCGCCGACCTCCGTGGCCGCATCGTCGCGATCCATCCCGAGACCCGCGATGCCGTCAGCGTGGTGATCAAGCCCGGACGCGGCTGGCGCGGCCACACTCCCGGCCAGTACGTCCGCATCGGGATCGACGTCGACGGTGTCCGCCAGTGGCGGGCGTACTCCTTGACCTCGGAGACCTTTCGGCGGGCAGGAGCGCAGCGACCGGGGAATCAATCCAGTCTCGACGGCTGCATCGCGATCACCGTGAAGGCCATCCCGGACGGCAAGGTCAGCAACCACCTGGTCCGCCGGACCGCCGTCGGCACCATCGTCCAACTCGACCAGGCCGCAGGCGATTTCACCCTCGGCGAGCAGGCCCCGTCGAAGATCCTCTTCCTCACCGCGGGCAGCGGGGTCACTCCCGTCATGGGGATGCTGCGCAACTTGACCGAGCTGCACTGCGACATAGTCGTCGTGCACTCGGCGCCGACCGCCGACGACGTGATCTTCGGCGGGGAGCTCCGCATGATGGCCCGCCAGGGGCGAATCCGGTTGGTGGAGAAGCACACCGACACCGACGGAATGCTCGACGTTGCCAAGCTCGACGAGTTGGTGGACGATTTCGCCGAGAGGCAGACCTGGGCCTGTGGTCCCGCCGGCATGCTCGACGCCCTCGAGACCCGCTGGGCAGGCGACGACATCGCCGATCGACTCCACACCGAGCGCTTCCGGCCGACGATCATCACCGCAGGCGACGGCGGTCAAGTCACGTTCTCGAAGTCCAGCACCGTCGTCGATGCCGGTGGCGCCGAAACACTGCTCGACGCTGGTGAAGCCGCAGGCGTCCTGATGCCATCGGGATGCCGGATGGGCATCTGCTTCGGCTGCGTGGTGCCGCTCCGACAGGGCGCCGTGCGCGATCTGCGCACCGGCGACGTCACCACGGCATC
Organism: Mycobacterium sp.; assembly: GCF_032162605.1. Classification (GTDB taxonomy): domain Bacteria; phylum Actinomycetota; class Actinomycetes; order Mycobacteriales; family Mycobacteriaceae; genus Mycobacterium. Next base: position 14,135 of record NZ_JAVROT010000115.1, read on the forward strand.
CGCCGGTGACAACGTCCAGATCCAGACCTGCGTCTCCGCCGCCGCGGGCTCTTGCGACATCGACCTTTAGTTCTCAAGGAGATTCGACATGACTACTGCTCAACTCAGCACCAACGCCACCACGGCGCACCTCACCGCCGAGGACGTCGAGAACCTAGGTCGCGAGCTCGACGCCATCCGCGAGCAGATCATCGCCAGCCGCGGCGAGCGCGACGCGGCCTACATCCGCAAGGTCATCGACGGGCAGCGCAAGCTGGAACTCACCAGCCGTGGCGTACTGCTCTTCTCACTGTTCCCGCCTGCCTGGATCGCAGGCACCATCGGACTGTCGATCTCGAAGATCGTCGAGAACATGGAGATCGGCCACAACGTCATGCACGGCCAGTGGGACTGGATGCGCGACTCCAAGATCCACTCGACCACCTGGGAGTGGGACAACGCCTCACCCTCGGACATGTGGAAGCACTCCCACAACGAAGTTCACCACACCTATACCAATGTCCGCGGCAAGGATCACGACCTGGGCTACGGCATCATGCGAGTCGACGAGAATCAGAGGTGGATGCCCTTCTACCTGGCCCAGCCGCTGTGGAACTTCGTCAACGCCTGCATGTTCCAATACGGCATCGCGGCATACGACCTCGAAATCGGCAAGTACCTCAAGGGCCGCACCGACAAGGACGAGTTCCGCGCCCAGGCCAAGAAGGTGCTCGCCAAGGTCCGCAAGCACGCGACGCGCGACTACGTGCTGCATCCGCTGCTGTCGGGCCCATCGGCCGTGAGCACCCTGACCGCCAATCTGACGGCGAACCTGGTGCGCAACCTGTGGACGCACTCGGTCATCATGTGCGGCCACTTCCCCGAGGGCGTGCAGACCTTCGAGAAGACCTCGATCGACGGTGAGACCCGCGGCGAGTGGTACCTGCGCCAGATGCTCGGCTCCGCCAACATCTCGGGAAGTCCGCTGCTGCACTTCATGTCTGGCAATCTGTCGTTCCAGATCGAGCACCACCTGTTCCCCGATCTACCCAGCAACCGCTACCAGGAGATTGCCCCCAAGGTGCAGGACCTGTTCGAACGCTACGGCCTGACCTACACCACCGGGTCGCTGCCCAAGCAGGTGGCATCGGCGTGGAAGAAGGTCTTCAAGCTGTCGCTGCCGAACGACTTCAAGCTCTCCGATTTCGCGCGCAAGGCCACCTCCGCGGTCGCCCCCGCCGCCGTCACGCACGCGGTCTTCGGCAAGCCGACGCCATCCGAGGTCGACGACGAAGCCGCATAGCGTCCACTTTCGCCCGGTTTCGGCGCGTCAATCCGCGGTCACCACGGGTCAGCGCGCCGAAATCGTGGAAATTTGCACTAAAAGATAGCGAGCACTCGCAATCTTATGCTAGCTTCGGGACATGCCCTACGACGTGATCGTGCGAAACGGCCTGTGGTTCGACGGGACCGGCGCCGCGCCGCTGGTCCGGACACTCGGAGTGCGCGACGGCACGGTCGCAGCGGTGTCCGCCGAGCCACTCGACGAGACCGGCTGCCCCGACGTCATCGACGCGGACGGCAAGTGGATCGTGCCCGGCTTCATCGACGTCCACACCCACTACGACGCGGAGGTCCTTCTCGATCCGGGCTTGCGGGAGTCGGTCCGACACGGCGTCACGACGGTCCTGCTCGGCAACTGCTCGCTGTCCGCGATCTACGCCGACAACGAGGACGCCGCCGACCTGTTCAGCCGCGTGGAGGCCGTGCCGCGTGAGTTCGTGCTGGGCGCGCTGAACGACAAGAAGACCTGGGCGACCGCCGCCGAGTACGTCGCGGCCCTCGACGCCCTGCCCCTTGGGCCCAACGTCAGTTCGCTGCTCGGACATTCGGACCTGCGCACCTCGGTGCTCGGCCTCGGCCGCGCGACCGACGAGACCACCAGGCCGACACCCGCGGAGCTCGACTCGATGGCCGCAAGGCTCGACGAAGCGCTCGATGCGGGCCTGCTGGGCATGTCCGGCATGGACTCGGCGATCGACAAGCTCGACGGTGACCGCTACCGCTCGCGCGGCCTGCCATCGACCTTTGCGACCTGGCGCGAGCGACGCAAACTGATTGCGGTACTTCGCAAACGCCGCCGGATACTGCAAAGCGCGCCCGACGTCGCCCGACCGTGGACCGCACTGCTGTTCTTCCTCTCGAGCAGCCGGATGCTCGGCCGCCGACACGGGGTCCGGATGAGTCTGCTGGTCTCCGCGGATTCCAAGGCGGCGCCCGGTGCCGTCGGCGTCTTCGGCCGGGGCACCCGTCTGCTCAACGCAGCGCTGGGCGCCAGCATCCGGTTCCAGCATCTTCCCGTCCCGTTCGAGTTGTACTCCGACGGCATCGATCTGCCGGTCTTCGAGGAGTTCGGCGCGGGCACCGCCGCGCTGCACCTGCGCGACCAACTGGAGCGAAACGAGCTTCTGGCCGATATCGAGTACCGCCGCGAGTTCCGGCGCGAGTTCGACCGCAGGAAACTCGGACCGACGCTGTGGCACCGCGACTTCCATGACGCGATCATCGTGGAGTGCCCCGATCAGACCCTGATCGGCAAGAGCTTCGGGCGCATCGCCGACGACCGCGGCCTGCACCCACTTGACGCCTTCCTCGACGTCCTCGTCGAGAACGGTGAACGCAACGTCCGCTGGACGACCACCGTCGCCAACCACCGTCGGCGCCAGCTCGACAAGCTCGCCGTAGAACCGGCCGTCCACATGGGGTTCTCCGACGCGGGCGCCCATCTTCGCAACATGGCGTTCTACAACTACGCGTTGCGACTGCTCAAGCGCGCGCTCGTCGCCGAGCGGGCCGGGCACCCGTTCATCACCATCGAGCACGCGGTACACCGGCTGACCGCCGAGGTGGCCGACTGGTTCGGCCTCGACGCCGGAACCCTTCGCAAGGGGGACAGCGCCGACTTCGTCGTGATCGACCCCGCCGGCCTCGACGACGCCGTCGATGGCTACCACGAGGAGCGGGTCCCGTTCTACGGCGGACTGAGCCGCATGGTCAACCGCAACGATGCAGCCGTGGTCGCGACCGCCGTGAACGGCCAAGTGGTCTACCGCAGTGGCCAATTCCGGGACGGATACGGGCAGACCGCCAGATCCGGCAGGTTCCTGCGGGCGGCGGCTGCTACCCGGGGGACGACCCACGTCACCGCTTCCTCCAGGGCGGTGTGAGGGTTGGCCAGAACCCAGCAGGAGCGCCGTGAGGAAACAGTCGCCCGACTGCTCGACGCGAGCATCGCCACGATCATCGACGTCGGCTATGCCAGGGCCTCGGCCGCGCTGATCACGCGACGCGCGGGGCTGTCCGGAGGCGCGCTGTTCAGGCACTTCGAGACGATGGGCGACTTCATGGCGGCGACGGCATACGAGGTGATGCGCCGCCAGCTGGACGCCTTCGGAAAACAGGTCGCCGAGATTCCACCCAACCAGCCTGCCCTCGAGGGCGTGCTCAACACCATGAGGGACATCACCGGCAACGAGACCAACGTGGTGATGTACGAACTCCTGATTGCGGCCCGCACCGATGAAAGGCTCAGGGTCACTTTGCAGGACGTGCTCCAGGAGTACAGCGCGCGGATCCTCGACACCGCGCGGGCGCTTCCGACGGCCGACCAGTATCCCGAGGGGACGCTCGCCGCCGTCGTGGCGTTGGTGACCAACACGTTCGACGGCGCCGCCATCGTGCGCCCTGTGTTTGCGCAACCCGAGATCGAGGCGGGACGCATCCCACTGCTCATGGCACTGCTGTCCCAAGGAGGACAGAGCACCGATGGCTGATCGGATTCGCGAGTTCACCAACGCAGGCTTCGTGTTCCCCGTCACCGACGGCGGCCCGATCGACGGGGAGATAGTCGTTCTGCTGCACGGGTTTCCGCAGACTTCCAAGTCCTGGAACCCGGTTTGCGAGCGGCTGCACGCGAGCGGCTACCGGACACTCGTGTTCGATCAACGCGGCTACGCGCCGACGGCCCGCCCCAAGCGCCGCTTCGCCTATCGGATGAGCCAACTGGTGTCGGACGTAGCGGCGCTCATCGGCGTCGCCGGAGCGCCGGTGCACCTGGTCGGCCACGACTGGGGCGCTGGTGTCGCGTGGTCGACGGCGGCCCGATTCCCCGCGCTCGTCCGCACTCTGACGGCCGTCTCGGTGCCCCACCCTTCGGCGTTCCTGGGCTCGATGCTCATCAGCAGCCAGTTCCTGCGCTCCTACTACATCGGACTGTTCCAGCTCCCGTGGCTGCCCGAGTTCTTCTGCCGCCACCCGAGCCTCCTCGACCGCATGCTGGGCGGAACGGGGATGACACCCGAGCAGATCACTCAGGTGCACACCGACGTCATCGAGGGCGGAGCGCTGACGCCGAGCATCAACTGGTACCGCGCGATGCCGTTCGCGAGCCCCAAGTACGCCAGAAAGGTCTCTGCGCCGACGACGTACGTGTGGAGCACCGACGACGCGGCACTGAGCCGACGCGGAGCGACACTCAGCGCACGGTTCGTCACGGGCCCCTACCGGTTCGAGGTCGTCGATGGCTCGCACTGGATCCCCGAGGAACAACCAGATCTGCTCCACCGTCTGATCGTCGACCGGATCAACGGAACCTAGCGCGCTTGCACCGCATATCCGCAGGAAACCGGCGGTTGTAAATTCTCTGTTACGTCGATGTAACGGATAGAGTGTGGCCATGGACGACAGGTTGGTGTTCTTCGAAGTCGAGGCTCTGCGCGCCGATAGGTCGCGTCCGGTCCTGTCGCCGGCGTCGCTGGAGATTCACGTCCGCGTCGTCGACCACCTCGCCCATACGACGCGCTCGAACTTCATCGCCGACGGCGGACTGGACGGGCTGGCCCCCGGCCGGGTCACCACGATGGCGGCGATCGAACTGTCGCTGGCCGGATGGTGGCGCCGACTCGACGGCGGCTACGTGATCGTCGATCAGGAATTGATCGACGCGATGTCGCACAGCCCGATGTGGCGGCGCTTCGGCGCATCGTGCCGCCGGCTGTGGAAGACGCTCAACAGCGAGACCGTCATTCCGCTGTAGGGGACCTGCAATCGGCCTGCGTCGCCGATCCATGGCATGAGTGCTGTAAGAACTTGATACCACCGGTGATATCGCGTTTCCGGGGCATGTGGCGGGCGGTGCCGGTGTGACGAGTGACGTTGAGCCGACGTTCGTGCCAGACTCCCGCCGGCCGGTGTCGTGGACGGTCGTCGGCGCCGGATACCTAGCCGCGGTGGTAGCGGTGCTCGCTCAGCACGTCCTGGTGCCCTTCGGCGCGGAGTCGCACATGGGACTGCTCACCAATGGCGGGGATTTGGACATCTATCGCCACAGCGCGCTGCAGCTGCTTCATGGCCAACCGCTCTACGCCGCGAAGGTGCCGCCGGGCGGCTGGTTCACCTACCCACCCTTCGCGGCGCTCACCTTCGTTCCGCTGGCGATCCTGAACTTCACCGTGGCCAAGGGACTGTGGATGCTGGTGTCCTTCGCCGCGCTGGTGGCGACGATCTGGCGCTGCGCCACCACGCTCGGCTGGCGGCCCGACCGACGGCTGGCCCTGCTCAGTGTGGCGCTGGCCTTCGTGGCGCTCGATGTCCAGGCGGTGCGTGGAACCCTGTGGCAGGGGCAGGTCAACCTGGTCCTGATGGCGCTCGTGGTTTGGGATCTGACGCGCCCCAGCGACTCGCGTTTGCGGGGCTGGTCCGTCGGTGTCGCGGCGGGGGTGAAGCTGACCGCCATCGTGTTCGTGCCGTATCTGCTGCTCACGCGGCAATGGCGCGCCGCGGCCACCGCCGTTGGGGCCGCCGCGCTCACGGTAGCGCTGAGCTGGCTGATCCTGCCAGCGGATGCGGCTGACTACTGGTTGCACGCCGTCGTCCAGACCGACCGCATCGGTCCGCTGGCGCACATCGGCAATTACTCCGTCGGCGGGGTCCTGGCCATCCTGTCAGCCCCCGCTCCGATGCCCACCGGGTGGTGGTTCGTCGGCGTCAGCCTCGTGGGGGTGCTTGGTCTCTACGCGGCGCATCGGGCTGAACGCGTCGGACATCGGCTTATGGCCATCACCATCGTCGGCCTACTCTCCTGCACGGTGCCGCCACTGGCGTGGGGACATCACTGGGTGTGGGTCGTGCCCCTCTTGGCGGTCATGCTCGATCGGGTCGCTCGCACCTCCGGCCGTGTTCGCCGGGCCTGGGCTGCGGGCGCCACGACCGTCTACCTGCTGGTATTCATGTGGTTCACCGCCTGGGTATACCGCGAAGCGCAGAGCCTCGAAGCTCACCATCCGACTCACGCCGCGGCGATGGGCGCCGCCATCGACGAGATGACGAGGTTGGACGAGGTTCTCGTCGTTGCCGTACATCCCACGCTCTTCGTGATCGTCGGATGCGCCACCATCGTGCTGGCGCGGCGCCGGCCGGCCGGGCCTCTGCCATGGCGGCCACATTAGGCTCTGGACATGAGCGTGCTGGACATGTTCCGTCTCGACGACAAGGTCGTCATCGTCACCGGCGCCTCGTCGGGACTGGGGGTGGCGTTCGCACAGGCGTGCGCGCAAGCCGGTGCCGACGTCGTGCTCGCGGCCCGGCGCACCGAGAAACTCAGCGACACCGCCGACTTGGTGAGGGCTGCCGGACGGCGGGCGCTCGTCGTACGGACCGACGTGACCGACCCCGACCAGTGCCAGTCGATGGTCGACGCGGCGGTGGCCGAGTTCGGCCACGTCGACGTCCTGGTCAACAACGCCGGGGTTGGAACCGCCGTGCCTGCCACCCACGAGACGCCCGAGGAGTTCCGCTCGGTCGTCGACATCAACCTGCACGGCTCCTACTGGGCGGCGCAGGCGTGCGCGCGGGTGATGAAGCCGGGCAGTTCGATCGTCAACATCTCGAGCATCCTCGGGCTCACCACGGCCGGACTCCCCCAGGCCGCCTACAGCGCCAGCAAGGCTGCCATCGTGGGCCTGACTCGAGATCTGGCGCAGCAGTGGGGTTCCCGCAAGGGAATCCGCGTGAACGCGATCGCGCCGGGCTTCTTCAAGTCCGAGATGACCGATCAGTACAAGCCCGACTACCTCGAGTCGTTGAGCGCCCGGTTCATCCTGCCCAGAATGGGCGACCCGGGCGAGCTCGCCGCGTCGCTGGTCTGGCTGGCCTCGCCCGCCGCCGGTTACGTCACGGGCCAGACCATCGCCGTGGACGGCGGCGTCACCATCACGTAAGCATCGTCGCGAGGTTCACCACCGCAGCTCGGTGATATCGCTGACGTACCTCGTCCCCGCGACATCACCGAGCGAACTGATCCCGTATGCGGTCCAAGTTGGTCTGCATGTTCTGCTGCCACTCGGCCAACCGCTTCGCAACGATGCGACCTTCGAGCTCGGGCCTGGCGTTGATCGCGAGCGTCAGGCCCGACGGTCCCGGACCCATCCGGGCCCACTGCCGAATCAGCGCGCCGTCGCTTGTGGGCTCGACCTCGAAGGCCCACGTCGCAGTGGGTCCGCCCGGGCCGATCGCATTCCACACCCAACGGCGACCGTCCTCGACCTCGACGACCTCGCACTCGGTCTGCCAGGTGCCCATGGCGTCGTGCCGATTGGTGCCGCGAAACCGGGCCCCCACCTGGACGCCGTCGGCGTCGCCCAGCCATTCGACGCTCTGCAGCTCCGGCGAGCACCGCGCCGGAAGCCCGATGTCGGTGACCAGCTTCCAGGCCGTGGGCACGTCGCACTTGACCCGCTGGGTGACTTCCACCGTCGGCTGATCGCTATAGCGCATCGTCACACCTCCGCATCGTGTCCAGGTCTGCTGCGCAGCCTGCCATAGTGCAGGGGACGCATCGGCAGAAACGAACCCAGGAGCGCGCGTGTTGGTCGGAGCCCTCATCGAACCGCGCGCGCCCGGCGCCGCGGAGTTCGCCATCGCCGCCGAACGGATCGGCGTGGCCTCGCTGTGGGTTCCCGAGGTGTGGGGCTACGACGCGCTCACCGGACTCGCGTTCCTCGCCGCGAAGACCACCAGCATCGGACTGGGAACCTTTGTGGTGCAACTCGGTTCGCGTAGTCCCGCGCTGCTGGCCACATCGGCACTGAGCCTGCAGGAGCTGTCCGGCGGCAGGTTCGTCTTGGGCATCGGCACCTCGGGGCCCGGCGTGATGGAGGGCTGGCACGGGGTCAGGTTCCGGCGACCCGTGCAGACCACGCGGGAGACGGTCGAGATCCTCCGGACCGTCAGCCGAGGTGAGCGGCTCGAGCACGCCGGAGAGATCTATCCACTTCCGTTGCCGGACAGCGACGGTAGCGTCCTTCGTCCGCTGGTCCGTCCTGACCACGTGCCCGTCTACGTCGCCGCGATGGGGCCGCAGAACCTGCGCCTGACGGGCGAGGTGGCCGACGGCTGGCTGGGAAACGCCTTCGTCCCCGAGGCCGCCGAGGTCTTCCTCGGCCCGCTCGGCGAGGGAGCCGCACGCGCGGGCCGCACGCTTGACGACCTCGATCTCGTTGCCCCGGTCGCCGTCGAGTTCACCGACAGCCGGGAGGAAGGCGACGCCGCCGCGCGACGGCACGCCGACGGGTACGCGTTCACGATCGGCGCGATGGGCGCAGGCGGAGGGCAGGAGCGCAGCGACCCGGGAAGTTACTCGGCCCGCAATTTCTACAGCGACGCGTTCACCCGGCTGGGCTACGGCGACGGCGTTCGGACGGTCACCGAGCTGTGGAAGGCGGGCAGGCGCGATGAAGCTCGGCAGGCAGTGCCGATCGACCTCGGCCGGCTCACCAATCTGCTGGGCACCGACGACGCGATCGCCGACCGGGTAGACCGGTACCGGGCAGCGGGCATCACCACGCTGCTCGCCAAGCTCGACGGTGACTATGAGGCTCAACTGACGGCGCTGGAACGCCTCATCGGCATCGTCGCTGCCAAATAGTGGCGGCCTGACGATGAGTGGCAAGCGGTCGTCGGGCGGCGCTCACGCCGAGCGTGCCGCCACGGTGGAAAACCGGCTGAAATTCCGCCCTCACCGCACGTTGGACGGGGCGACTAGGCCGCGACCTCCGCAGTGTGAAGTTCCCGCAGCGCCGTGCGCAGCCCGCGCCGCTTGCCGGTCTCCGCATCGACGCCGAACGTCTCGCGGACTCCGTCGCGAATCCGGAACTTCAACTCGGAGTTGGTTTCCGGTGCGTCATCGGGCGTGCCCTTGAGGAAGCGGTTCGGCAACGCAAGTTTCGCGATCGTCCAGAACGACTGCGAGTACTGGCGCAGGAGCGGACCCGTCGTGTAGGGCAGGTCGTACTTCTCGCACAGCGCTCTGACCCGCTCGCCGATCTCGGCGTATCGGTTGCTCGGCAGGTCGGGGAACAGGTGGTGCTCGATCTGGTAGCAGAGGTTGCCGGACATGAACGCCATGAGTGGCCCGGCGTGGAAGTTGGCGGAGCCGAGCATCTGTCGCAGGTACCACTCGTCCGGAGTCTCGTTGTCGAACTCTTCGACGGTGAACTTCTCTGCGCCGTCCGGGAAGTGCCCGCA
>NZ_JAVROT010000116.1:0-9066 GCF_032162605.1 Mycobacterium sp.
GTGCTGACGTCGATCGCGATCATCATGATCTACTTGGCCTACCTGATGGTGACGGGCCCGATGCTGAAGAAGCGTTTCCAGGGCCAGTGGCCGCCTCCGGATCTCAAGGCCGAGGGCTACTTCACCATGGGCAAGTGGGGCATGGTGGTCAACATCGTCGCAGTCGTGTGGGGCGTGGGGATGGCGCTGAACCTGGCGTGGCCGCGCGTCGCGGTTTACGGCGATCCCTGGTACAACACCTGGGGCGCGTTCGTCTACATCGGCGTAATCCTCGGCTTCGGCCTGCTCTGGTACGGCGTCAAGGGCAGGCACCACATCGGTACGCTGGAATCACACGCAGCAGTCACCAAAGCCGATGCCTGACACCCAATTCGACTATGTGATCGCCGGCGGCGGGACGGCCGGCTGCGTGCTGGCCGCCCGGCTGTCCGAGGACAAGGACGTCACGGTGTGTCTGGTCGAGGCAGGCCCGTCGGACGTCGGCGATTCCAACATCCTCCCGCTGTCCGAGTGGATGCACCTGCTGGACTCCGGCTACGACTGGGACTACCCGGTGGAGCCGCAGGAACGTGGTAACAGCTTCATGCGGCACGCCCGTGCGAAGGTGCTCGGCGGATGTTCGTCCCACAATTCCTGCATCGCGTTCTGGCCACCCGCGGAGTGCCTGGACGAATGGGTCCAGATGGGTGCCACCGGGTGGAGCGCCGCCGAGATCCTGCCGCTGGTCAAGCGATTGGAGAACAACGACGCACCGGGCGATCACGGCCACGACGGCCCCGTCCGCCTGCAGGACGTCCCACCGACCGACCCATGCGGCACCGCGGTGCTGGAGGCGGCGGCGCTGGCCGGGCTGCCGACGGTGGCCTTCAACCGCGGCGAGACGGTGCGCAACGGCGCGGGCTGGTTTCAGATCAACGTGGGGGAGGACGGCACCCGCATGTCGACCTCGCACGCGTACCTGCATCCAATTCTGGACTCCCGCAAGAACCTCGAGGTGCGCACCGGCTGCTGGGTCTCCGAGATCCTGTTCGACCAGGCGAACAACGCCACCGGTGTGCGCTTTCAACGCCCCGACCTGACGGGGTACGACACCGTTTCCGCACGGCGTGAGGTCATCGTCACCGCGGGTTCGATCGACACTCCGAAACTGTTGATGCTCTCCGGGATCGGGCCCGCAGAGCACCTCAGGGAGATCGGGATCCCGGTCCGGGTCGACTCGCCGGGCGTCGGATCCAATCTCGACGATCACGTCGAGGGCCTGGTGTTCTGGGAGGCCTCGCGGCCCATGGTCACCACCTCCACGCAGTGGTGGGAGATTGGCCTTTTCACCACGGTCGACGAGGGCACACCCCAACCCGATCTGATGATGCACTACGGCAGCGTCCCGTTCGACATGAACACGCTGCGGCGCGGCTACCCGACGACCGACAACGGATTCTGCCTGACGCCCAACGTCACTCAGGGCAGGTCGCGTGGCACGGTCCGGCTGCGCAGCCTGGACTTCCGGGACCGACCCAAGGTCGATCCGCGCTACTTCACCGATCCCGAGGGCTACGACGAGCGGATCATGCTCGCCGGTCTGCGACTCGCCCGCAGCATCGCCGAGCAGGAGCCGCTGAAGGGGTGGATCGAGCGCGAACTGGCACCGGGACCGGAAGCTAGGACCGATGACGAGCTACTCGACTACGTCCACCAGACGCACAACACCGTCTACCACCCGGCGGCCACCGCCAGGATGGGGTCGGTGACCGATCCGATGGCCGTCCTTGACCCGCAGCTTCGGGTCAAGGGGGTGTCAAGGCTGCGCGTGGTCGACGCGTCGGCGATGCCCAAACTGCCCGCGGTGAACCCGAACATCACCGTGATGACCATGGCCGAGAAATGCGCGGACCTGCTCCGGGGGACCTGAGCCAGTTCCTCGGGGAGCACACGCCGTTCCAGTCGATGACGCCCGATGAGCTCGCCGAATTGGTGGCGGGCTCAGCGCTGGTGGCATTCGCCACCGACGCGGTGATCGCCGACTACTCGATGCACGTGCCCGGCGACGTCTGGATGGTCTGCACGGGGGACGTCGCCCTGCAGGCCGGTGCGGACGGTGCTGCCATCGACACCATCGAGCCCGGCGGCATCTTCGGATATACGCCGCTGCTCACCGGGGGCGGCATGGAGTTCGTGGCGCGGGCCACCGAGCCGAGCACCCTGATCAGATTGCCCGGTGAGCAGCTGCGGGCCTTGTTCGCCAGACCCGCCGGGCTGGCCTACCTGGCCTCGTCGGCATGGAGTGCGGCGCCGGATAGCCGGAAGGCCCTGGTACAGGTCGCCGACAGCAGACCGGTCGGCGAGCTCGTGCACGGCGACGTGCTCGTGGTCGCCCCCGACGTCTCGGTGCGCGACGCCGTAATCCGGATGACCGGGCACCACGTGTCCTACGCGTTGATCTCGCTGCCCGACGGCGAATACGGCATCTTCACCGACCGCGATCTGCGGACGCGCGTCGTGGCCGCGGGACTCTCGGTGGAGGTGCCGATCACCCGGGTCATGAGCGCGCCCGCTCGCCGGGTCACCGCCGACCTGACCGCCGAGACCGTGCTCGTGCAGATGCTGGAGAGCGGGTTGCGGCACATGCCGGTGACCTCGGCGCGCGGCGAGGTCGTCGGTGTCCTCGAAGACGCCGACCTGCTTGCGGCGTCGGCAAGACAGAGCTTCATGCTGCGCCGCTCGATCGGCCTGGCAGCCGATGCCGCCGAGCTGCAGGCCGCCGCGCGGCGCGTCACCCACACCGCGAGCGCGCTGTTCCGCAGCGGCACCACGGCATCCGCCACCAGCGGCATCCTCTCCATAGTCATCGACAGCGTGGTGCGCCGGGCGCTCGAGCTCTCGGTCGCCGAAGCCTCCCCGGAGCCGGGCACGCCGACGTCGGGGTTCGCCTGGCTCACGCTCGGGAGTATCGCCAGGCGCGAGGCCATGCCATCGTCGGACGTCGACAGTGCGCTGTCGTGGCGCGACGAGTTGTCGCCTGCGAGTGGTCCGTTGCGTGGGATCGCCCGCCGCACCCATGCCATCCTCGACGGCTGCGGGTTGCCGTCCGACAGCAACGGAGCGATCGCCGCAAGTCCGAACTTCGCTCGCTCCCAAAGTGATTGGGCCGCGGCGGCCAAGGCCTGGCTCGACGACCCGCTGGCCAACAAAGGCTTGATCCTGTCGTCGCTGCTGCTCGACGGCCGGGTCGTGTGGGGCGATACCGGGCTGCACACGGTGCCCGCCGCGTACCGCAGGATGCGCGCCGAGCACCCCAACGCATTGCGGCTGCAACTTCTGGATGCGCTGTCCGGACGGGTCCGCGCCCGTTCCCTTCGCGACGTGGTGTCACGACGCGGCGGCACGTTCGACCTCAAGAGCCACGCCGTCACGCCCATCGTGAACCTGGCCAGGTGGGGTGGGCTCGCCGGGGACGTCGTGTCGGCGTCGACCCCGGCCCGGCTGGCGTCGGCGGCGGCCAGTGGTGCGCTCTCCGAGCGGGACGCGGCCACCCTCGGCGAGGTCTTCGTCATGCTGCAACGCCTTCGGATGACGCACCAGGTCGAGCAACTCTCTTCTGGCAACCGCCCCGGCGACGTCATCACCATGTCCGAGTTGTCGCCGCTGAACCGGAGCTTGCTCAACGACGGGCTCCGCGAGATCGCCGCCGTGCAGCGACGTGTCGGCAACTTCGGCATTCCGGCCGTATAGGGTCGGACCAGATGGTCAAGGGAGACGGCGAGGACGGCGGGCGCTCCACCACGGTGCAGTCGGTGGACCGCGCGCTCACCGTGATGGAGATCCTCGCGACGCTCGGCCAGGCGGGGGTCACCGAGATCGCTGCCGAGCTGGGCGTGCACAAATCGACGGTGTCCCGGCTCATTTCGGCGTTGGAAGCCAGGGGCTATGTGGAGCAGCTCGCCGATCGGGGCAAGTATCGCCTCGGCTTCGCGGTCGCCCGGCTGGCCCGCGCCAGCAGTGGGCAGCTCGACCTGGTCAAGCAGAGTCAGGCGGCCTGCGATGCGCTGGCATCGGAATCCGGCGAGACCACCAACCTCGCGGTCCTCGACGACGACCGCATCGTGAACATCGCCGAGGCCATCGGCTCGGCAGGCATCGCCCTGCGCACCTGGGTCGGCCAGAGTTGCCCAGCCCATGCGACCTCCAGCGGGAAGGTGCTCCTGGCGGGGCTCAGCGGCAGCGACCTGCGGGAGCGGCTGGCGACCCGCTTGGAATCCTTTACCGACACCACGGTGACGTCACGCTCCGCTCTGGAGATCGAGCTGGCATCCGTTCGCGAGAACGGCTGGGCCAGCGTCCGCGAGGAACTCGAGGTCGGGCTCAACGCCGTGGCCGCGCCCGTCTACGACGCCGACGCCCAGGTGGTCGCAGCGCTCAGCGTGTCCGGACCGTCGTACAGGCTCGGCGAGGACGAGATCGGTGCGATCGCGAAGCTGACCATCGCTGCGGCCGAGAGCGTCAGTAGGCGGCTCGGCTGGGTCGACCTGTCCACGCGCAGCTAGCACGGCGTCGCGTGGACGGTGACGGGCATGGGTTCATTTAAGCTGGCACGTCGTGAGCTCTGCTGATGTGCCCGAGGCCGGCCAGGAAAACGACGCCAACGATCTACCCGAACAGTTCCGGATCCGTCAGGCGAAGCGCGAACGGCTGCTTGCCCAGGGCCGCGATCCCTATCCGGCCGAGGTGGCCCGCACCCATACGCTCGCCGAACTTCGACGGGCGTATGCCGAGTTGGCGGTCGATACGAGCACCGGGGAGATCGTCGGCGTCGCGGGGCGGGTGGTGTTCGCCAGGAACTCCGGGAAGCTCTGCTTCGCAACGCTCCAGGAGGGTGACGGCACCCAGCTGCAGGCGATGGTCAGTCTGGACGGCGTTGGTCGGGAGTCGCTCGATGCGTGGAAGTCGGACGTCGATCTTGGCGACATCGTGTTCGTCCACGGCGAGGTAATCAGTTCACGACGCGGTGAATTGTCTGTGCTCGCTGATTCCTGGCAAATCATTTCGAAGGCGCTGAGACCACTTCCCGTCGCGCACAAGGAGCTCAGCGAGGAGTCGCGGGTACGGCAACGCTACGTCGATCTGATCGTGCGTCCCGAGGCGCGCACCATTGCCCGCCAACGGATTGCGGTCGTTCGCGCAGTGCGGTCGGCATACGAACGGCGCGGATTTCTCGAAGTCGAGACGCCCATCCTTCAGACCCTCGCAGGAGGGGCCGCGGCACGACCATTCGTGACGCACTCCAACGCGCTCGACACCGATCTCTTCCTTCGCATCGCACCGGAGTTGTTCCTCAAACGATGCTTGGTCGGAGGTTTCGAGAAGGTCTTCGAGTTGAATCGCGTGTTTCGAAACGAAGGTGCGGACTCGACGCATTCACCAGAATTTGCGATGCTCGAGACTTATCAGGCCTACGGCACGTATGACGATTCGGCCGTAGTCACCCGTGAGATAATTCAAGAGGTCGCCGACGAAGCGATTGGCACGCGAAACGTGTCCCTGCCCGATGGCACTACCTACGACCTCGACGGCGAATGGGCGACGGTGGAAATGTACCCGTCGCTCTCGGAAGCCCTTGGTGAAGAGATCACGCCGGAAACGGGAGTCGAACACCTTTGGGCCATCGCCGACGCGCGTGGTGTCGAGATTCCGCTCGATCGCGGTTACGGGCACGGGAAACTGGTCGAGGAACTTTGGGAGCACGCGGTGGGGGCCACCTTGTGGGCGCCCACCTTCGTGCGTGACTTCCCCGTCGAGACCACGCCGCTGACACGTGCCCACCGCAGCATTCCCGGCGTCACCGAGAAATGGGACCTATACGTTCGCCGCTTCGAGTTGGCGACTGGATACTCAGAACTCATCGACCCCGTTGTGCAACGACAGCGCTTCGAGGCCCAAGCCAGGGCGGCGGCCGCGGGCGACGATGAAGCGATGCTTCTCGACGAGGATTTCCTCGCCGCCCTCGAGTACGGGATGCCTCCGACCACCGGCACCGGAATGGGCATCGATCGGTTGTTGATGGCATTGACGGGGCTGTCGATTAGGGAGACGGTTTTGTTTCCCCTGGTACGCAGAGATGTTCGCAGACACGGCGCCTGAAGGGCTTTTCATACTTTTGTGTTGAATTGCGCTGGTTCATATGCAAGCATTGTCCCGGGTTCGAGACGAAGTACGACTCCGCGCCCCGGACAGAAGGGTCAGTGTGAGCCAATGGCGAAGAAAGTGACCGTCACCCTAGTCGATGATTTCGACGGTGAGGGTTCTGCCGACGAGACCGTCGAATTCTCACTCGACGGTGTGAGCTATGAGATCGACCTTACGTCGAAGAACGCCCAAAAACTTCGGGGAGACTTGAAGCAATGGGTGGAAGCCGGCCGCCGGGTGGGGGGCCGCCGCCGTGGCGGCGCCACGGGTTCGGGCCGTGGCCGCGCGTCGATCGACCGTGAGCAGAGTGCCGCAATTCGGGACTGGGCGCGCCGCAATGGTCATAGTGTTTCCACGCGCGGGCGCATTCCCGCAGACGTCATCGACGCATTCCACGCGGCAACATAGGTAGCGGTTGCCAGCCCCCCACCGTAGCGGTTCGGGTGGCAACACGCTTTCGCTAGGGGCGAACCGTTGCGGGCCCATTCCTGGAAACGATCGGACGCCGTCGAGCGTTGCGCTTGTGCAGCACGGGAATGGTCACTGCTCGGTTCTTCACTACAGTTCTTCACTACAGAAGGACTAGGGCGGGGCACCCCGGGCCGCCGCCCACTACAGTGGACGGCAGGTGCAGAGCACGGCTCGCCGTGCGCAGAGCTGCGCTAACTACGGAGGGCAGGTAACCACCGATGTTCGAACGCTTCACTGACCGCGCACGCCGCGTCGTCGTCCTGGCTCAAGAAGAAGCCCGGATGCTGAACCACAACTACATCGGCACCGAGCACATCCTCCTTGGCCTCATCCACGAGGGTGAAGGTGTCGCAGCCAAGTCGCTCGAGTCGCTTGGCATTTCGCTGGAGGGTGTCCGCAGCCAGGTCGAGGAGATCATCGGCCAGGGCCAGCAGGCGCCATCCGGACACATCCCCTTCACGCCGCGCGCCAAGAAGGTGCTGGAGCTCAGCCTGCGAGAGGCACTACAGCTCGGCCACAACTACATCGGCACGGAGCACATTCTGCTCGGCCTGATTCGTGAGGGCGAGGGCGTCGCCGCCCAGGTGCTGGTCAAGTTGGGTGCGGAGCTGACGCGCGTTCGTCAGCAGGTCATTCAGCTGCTCAGCGGCTACCAGGGCAAGGAGACCGCCGAGACCGGCACCGGCGGACGCGGCGGCGAGGCGGGCAACCCGTCGACGTCGCTGGTGCTCGACCAGTTCGGTCGCAACCTGACCGCGGCCGCGATGGAGGGCAAGCTCGACCCCGTCATCGGCCGCGAGAAGGAAATCGAGCGGGTCATGCAGGTGCTGAGCCGCCGCACGAAGAACAACCCGGTACTGATCGGCGAGCCCGGCGTCGGCAAGACCGCCGTCGTCGAAGGGCTTGCGCAGGCGATCGTGCACGGCGATGTGCCCGAGACGCTCAAGGACAAGCAGCTCTACACGCTGGACCTCGGTTCTCTCGTGGCAGGCAGCCGCTACCGCGGTGACTTCGAAGAGCGGCTGAAGAAGGTCCTCAAGGAGATCAACACCCGCGGCGACATCATCCTGTTCATCGACGAGCTCCACACGCTCGTCGGCGCGGGTGCCGCCGAGGGCGCGATCGACGCCGCGTCCATCCTCAAGCCCAAGCTGGCCCGCGGCGAGCTGCAGACGATCGGCGCGACCACCCTCGACGAGTACCGCAAGTACATCGAGAAGGACGCCGCTCTGGAACGTCGTTTCCAGCCGGTTCAGGTCGGCGAGCCGACGGTCGAGCACACCATCGAGATCCTCAAGGGTCTGCGTGACCGGTACGAGGCTCACCACCGGGTGTCGATCACCGACGGCGCGATCGTGGCGGCCGCCACGCTGGCCGACCGCTACATCAACGACCGCTTCCTGCCCGACAAGGCGATCGACCTGATCGACGAGGCGGGCGCCAGGATGCGCATCCGTCGCATGACTGCACCGCCAGACCTGCGCGAGTTCGACGAGAAGATCGCCGACGCGCGCCGGGAGAAGGAATCTGCGATCGACGCGCAGGACTTCGAGAAGGCGGCGAACCTGCGCGATCGCGAGAAGACATTGGTGGGTCAGCGGGCCGAGCGTGAGAAGCAGTGGCGCTCCGGTGACCTCGACGTCGTCGCGGAGGTCGACGACGAGCAGATCGCCGAGGTTCTCGGCAACTGGACCGGCATCCCCGTGTTCAAGCTGACCGAGGCCGAGACCACGCGCCTGCTGCGCATGGAGGACGAGCTGCACAAGCGCATCATCGGCCAGGAGGACGCCGTCAAGGCCGTCTCCAGGGCGATCCGGCGTACCCGTGCCGGGCTGAAGGATCCCAAGCGTCCGTCGGGTTCGTTCATCTTCGCCGGCCCGTCCGGTGTCGGTAAGACCGAGCTCTCCAAGGCGTTGGCCAACTTCCTGTTCGGCGACGACGACGCTCTGATCCAGATCGACATGGGCGAGTTCCACGACCGCTTCACCGCGTCGCGGCTGTTCGGCTCGCCTCCTGGCTACGTCGGCTACGAGGAGGGCGGCCAGCTGACCGAGAAGGTGCGGCGCAAGCCGTTCTCGGTGGTCCTCTTCGACGAGGTCGAGAAGGCGCACCCCGACATCTTCAACAGCCTGCTGCAGATCCTGGAGGAAGGTCGCCTGACCGACTCCCAGGGCCGGGTGGTGGACTTCAAGAACACCGTGATCATCATGACCACCAACCTCGGCACCAAGGACATCGCCAAGGGTCAGAACCTCGGCTTCGCCCAGGCCGGGGACGTGGCCGGCTCGTACGAGCGGATGAAGAACAAGGTGCAGGAGGAGCTCAAGCAGCACTTCCGGCCGGAGTTCCTCAACCGGGTCGACGAGATCATCGTCTTCCCGCCGCTCTCGCAGGAGCAGATCGTCCACATGGTCG
>NZ_JAVROT010000117.1:0-5081 GCF_032162605.1 Mycobacterium sp.
TGGACATCAAGTTTGAGTTACTGTGGCTGGGAGGTCGAGTTCGGTCATGTCGTCGTCGCGCGACAACAGCCGGGTACTCGGTCGCTTGCGTGCAGTGTCGTCAGGATGTGGTCTCGGTCCGGGGTACGCGAACCTTGCGGCGCAGGATTTTCCCGGTGGCGCCCTTGGGCAGCTGGGGCTGCCAGCATGACCGACACGTTACGGACGCGGCGCGCAATGTAAAGTCGCGTCGCGGGGGGATGCATTCGGAACGCGTTGTTGCCGCATGGCCAACGGGCACCGTCACCCGTGAGCGCAAGGGGGCGGTGTGTACGAGAACGTATCCCGCGCAGGTATCTTCGCCGACCTTGGCTCCCACGACGTCGCCGCGCTCACACAACAACTACGAACCGTCGCCTTCACGCGCGGGCACACAATCTTCTCCCAAGGCCAACCCGCGAAGTGCCTCTACATCATCGAGACGGGCAAGGTGAAGGTCGACCGGGTGACTGCGCACGGGCGGACACAGCTGATCGCGGTCCAGGGCCCCGCCGACGTCTTCGGTGAACTCGCCGTCGTCGACGAGGAGCCACGCAGCTTCTCGGTCACCACCCTCACCGATGTGTGCGCCGCGGAAATGACCCGTGCCGCCCTGCAGCGATGGATGACCCAGCGACCCGAGATCGCGGATCAGTTGCTTCGACTCCTCACCCGCCGACTGCGCCGCACCAACGACGTCGCGTCCGACCAGATCTACACCGACGTTCCCGGGCGGATAGCCAAACAACTGCTTTACCTCGCTCAGCGGTTCGGCATCACCGATGGCGCTGCGCTGCGCGTCGATCACGAACTCCCAAACTGAACTGGCTCAGCCTTCATCGCGAATCTGTTGCCCCCCAACGTAATCATTTGATGAGCCCAACACCAGTGGTTTGCGTTTCGTCTGTCCATTGGGCTCCAACGTCATGACCCGCAACAGTTAACTGGTCGGGGACGGTGAGATCTATCGTTCCCTGTAGGTGTCCCCGGAACCGGTTGGCGGCGTCAGGCCGTGGCCCTCTTGGCGGGCCCCACCAGTTTCGGGCCGCGGGGGCGCCTCGTCGAAACCAGCAGCGAACCAATCGTTTTAGGATGTCCCACTCCGGACGGTGAGTACGGCACGAGTGTCTCGCTTGTAACCCGTGGCCCTATCTACGAGCGGGAGCCATCAGGGCTCCGCCACAGCAAAGAGCGCGACCACCAAGCGCGCACACGGAGGCTTTGACATGCAGAAGTTCACCCCCGCCATCGCCGCCACCATCGCGGGCGCCTTGGCGGCCGCCGCCCTGGGATTGGCAAGTACCGCTGCAGCAATCGGCGGTCCTGGAGGGTACGGCAACGCCCAGGACACCATCAATGCGCTTCAGGCCCAAGGCTTCAACGTGCAGATCAATGGGGCGGTTGTATACCCACTCTCGGGCTGCAAGGTTACCGGTATCGAGGGAATGAACAACGACAACATCAATTCCGCTGGGGCCATCATTGACCGGACGAAGTCAACTACCGTGTGGGTCGACATCCTCTGCAAGGGAGGCTAATCGCGACCCGGACCGGCCCGGCGGAGACGTACGCGCCGTCGGTCGCAGAACAACCCTCGATGGAGCGGCGGAAACCCTGCAGCGTCCCCGCGTGAGACGTTGCAGGCCAACGGATACCGCGTCCTCCTCAACAAGGTGGGCGCCGAACCGCCGTCGAAGTGTTCCGACACCGTGCCCTGATTCGCCGGGCCGTCGCCGCACCTCGGTGACCCATCCGCCCGCAGCGGCGTGGGCGTGTCCACCCACGCCTGAGCCAGCCGGGTCGGCGCGGGCGGGTGTAACCCGGTGCCCTATTCATCAGGGAGCACGGTCATCGGTCCGGACCACCCACTCAGACCAGACAAGTTGGCAGGCAGCGAATGTCGCAGCGTGACCCCGCGCAGCCGCCACGGCTGGCTTTGGTGTCCGGTGACCGATATAGCGATTGGAAGGCAGTATATGAGGACAACGCGACGTGGGTGTACCGCAGCATCTTCGCCCGGGTCGGCAACCAACCCGACGCGCAGGACCTGACCGCGGAAGTGTTTCTGGCCGCGCTTCGGCCGCTACGCCTGACTGCGACCGTGGCCGAGGTCTGGACGTATCTGCGGGCCACCGCGCGGACCGTGCTGCTGCGCACTGGCGGGCAACCTTGGGCCGCGAAATCACCTCGATCGAGGACGTGGCGGCGGGGTCGCCGACAGTGAGGAAGCGATCAGCACCGCACCACAACGCGTCGAGGTCATCCGGGCCTCGCTTCCCGGACAGTACCGGCACATTCTGGATCTACGATCCCTGCAAGGGCGTTCGATCAAGGACGCCGCCGTGGTGATGGGTGTCAGCTTGGCCAACGCCAAGGTGCTGCAGCACCGCGCTCTGCGCCTGGCAGCTCAGGTCAACGACAAGGACGACCAATGAATGCCCGTGGGTTGCGGCGATACGTGGACGATCTGCTCGCCGGACGGCGCCCCCGGCCGTTTCCGGCCAACGACTTCGAGGCCGCCCAGATCCGCACCGCCATCGACCTGCGCGTGGCGCGGCTCGGCGCCGACGCGCCGCGCGAGGAATTCCTCACCGAGCTGCACCGCGCACTCGCGGCGCGGAGGGACGGGACGGTCACCCCGTTGGTTCAGCGGTACTCCCCGAACCGTCGCCAAGTGATCGTCGGGACCTCGGCCGCGGCCGGGATCGCGGTGGCTGGTGTCGCCGTCGACCACCTCATCGTCGACACCAAGGGCACTGCGGGCGACACCACCGTCACCGCCGAAAAGGGCACGCAGATGACCCCCGACGACGGGACGTGGCAGCGGATCGCCGCGAGCTCCGACCTGCCCGACGGGGACGTACATCCCTTCGACGTCGGTTCGGTCGTCGGCTTCGTGCGCCGGGTGAACGGCCGACCCGAGGCGGTGTCCGGGATATGCACCCATCAGGGCTGCCGACTGTGGTTCGACCAACCCGATGACCGGCTGCGCTGCCCATGCCACTCGACGTCGTTCTCACCGGCCGGAGCCGTTCTGAGCCACCAACTCTCGATTTCCCCGACCCCACTGCCCCGACTGCAGGTCCGCGAGAACAACGGCGACATCGAAGTGTTCACCGCCACCGAGCCAACCGAGCCAACCTAATCGTGACGCCCCCGGGTGCGTGTGGCAGCCAGTGTGGCCCGTCGGGCAGGCGATGTGGATTCGATCACGGCGCGGAGCGTTTCCGGTGGGCCCGTGTAACCCCCCTGCCTATCTCTTTGTGAAGCGTCCCCAGCCCTGGGTGCGTCACCGATCATGGAGGTGTTCGCCTTGTCCTGCAATACGGTGTCCGAACGACGTCAACGCATCCCCGCTGCCGCCCCGGCAGTTGCGGCGACCGCCATCGCCCTCCTGCTCGTCGCCGGGTGCTCAGCAACGACCACACCGGCGGCGGGGCCCGCCACGGTGAGCTTCGGGCCCGATACCATCACCACACCGGGAATGGTCGGCGCCAGCACGACAGGCCCCCTGCCCGGCACCACGTCCATGCCCATGCCGATGCCCGCCGATTCCGGTTCGACGTCCGCGCCGGCGGCGACGGACGCACCGCAGGCTGCCAACGCGATCAACATCAGTAACTTCGCGTTCGTCCCGGCGACCCTGACGGTCCCTGCCGGCACCACGATCACCTGGACCAACAAAGACGAAGAACCCCACACCGTCATCTCCAGTGACGGGTCCACATTCCACTCTCCCGGAATGGGCACCGGCGCAACCTATTCGTTCACCTTCCCCAACGCCGGGGCCTTCGACTACGCCTGCGGGATCCACCCGTACATGCACGGCACCGTGGTGGTGACCAAATGACCGAAAACCCCATCACCGACGACCGTGATCCCCACGGCATGACCCGCCGCCAGCTGATGCGGCACTCGGCGTGGTTCGGGACGGCGGTCGTGCTCACCGTGGCCGGCGGCGAAGTGCTCTCCAGCGTCGCGGGGTGCGCTAGGCAGCCACAATCACAGCCCCAGCCCACGCTGCGGTTCGCCCAAATCAGTGACAGCCACATCGGTTTCACCGGAACAGCCAACCCCAATGTGACCGACACGTTCACCGAGGCGATCAACCAGGTCAACAGTCTGGGCTACACACCGGACTTCATCATCCACACCGGCGATCTGACTCATCTGGCCACCGCAGATCAGTTCGATCAGGTCAAGCAAATGATGACCGGCCTGAAGACCCCGCACATCTTCACCGTCCCCGGGGAACACGACACCATCGACTATCCGAAATACCAGCAGGCCTTCGGCGCCGGCACCCGCGGTGACGGCTGGTACAGCTTCGAGGTCGCCGGGGTGCACGTCATCGCCCTGGTGAACACCCTGAATCTGCAGAAGCTGGGCCACCTCGGTCCCGACCAACTCGCCTTCATCCAGAAAGACGTCGCACCCCTGTCCAGCGACACCCCGATCGTCGTGTTCAGCCACATCCCGCTGTTCGCGATGTACCCGGGCTGGGGCTGGGGCACCGACGACGCCGCCCAAGCGCTGAGCTATCTGCAGCGGTTCTCCTCGGTGACCTGCCTCAACGGGCATGTGCACCAACTGTTCAGCAAGACCGAAGGCAACGTCACCTTCCACAGCGGTACGACGACCGCCTACCCGCTGCCCAAGCCTGGAGATGGGCCGGCGCCCAAACCGGTGACCCTGCCCGCCGGGAAACTGAAAGATGCGCTGGGCATCCGGGAAGTCAGCTACACCAAGGGCCAGCAGACCCTCGCACTGAAGGAGCAGACCCTGCGATGAGCACAGCCCTCACGAGTCGGTCAAGCCAAGTCGCCGTCCGTGCCGCCCTCAGCGTCACTCTGGCGGTCAGCGGCGTCGCCCCGACGCGTGCCGGATGTGCGTCATCGACTGCGCCGGATCGAGAGACTCACCGGCCGATCAGATACATTGGCACTACAAGACATTGAGATCGACGTACCCGAACTGAGGCCACACGACATCTTGGTGCGGGTGATGGCCGTATCGGTCAACCCAGTGGACGTCAAGCGACGCCAAAGTCTCGCCGCGTCGTC
>NZ_JAVROT010000118.1:0-7345 GCF_032162605.1 Mycobacterium sp.
CCGAGCACTACCACCTCTCGACTGAGCTTGCGCACCTTGACAATCGGGGCGACGAAGTGATGCTGTCCATGGCCGATGGTCAAACTTTGACGGCCGACCTCGTGGTGTGCGCCGACGGCATCCGTTCCGCGGGACGCCGAATCATGGTGCCCGAGGCCCAACCCCACTACGCGGGATACGTGGCGTGGCGGGGCACCATCGACCGTGACGAACTCAGCGGTGACACAGCACGCATCCTTTCCGACGCCATCACCTACCGAATCCTCCCGCACGGCCACCTGCTGACCTACCCGATTCCGGGCCCGGACGGCGCTGTGCTGTGCAACTGGCTCTGGTATCGCAACGTCACGCCGGGAGACCACCTCGCCGACCTGCTGACCGACCGCAACGGGGTGAGGGCTGAGCTGACCGTGCCACCCGGATCGGTCCAGATCCGCCATCTCGCGGAGCTGCATTCGGCGGCGGAGAACGAACTTCCGGCGCCGCTCACCGAGCTCGTTTCACGAAGCGCCGAGCCGTTCATCCAGGTGATCGTCGACCTGGAGGTGCCTCGAATGGCCTTCGGGCGAACCTGCCTGATCGGCGACGCAGCGTTCGCGCTGCGGCCCCACATCGGTGTGGGCACCGCGAAGGCAGCCGACGATGCCTGGCAGCTAGGCGATGCGCTGCAGCACGCCACTGCGGCCCACGTCCCCCCTCGGCTGAAAGCGTGGGAGGCCCAACAGTTGCCGGTGGCACAGCGTGCCATGCAGAGGACCCGCGCAGCAGGTCAGCGCCTGCAGGTGGACGGCACCTGGCGGGTCGGTGAGCAGCCGCCATTCGGGCTGCATGTGACCGGGGACAGCGCTCTGCCGGTCGGCCAGAGATAGAACGGAAACGCCGATGTACAACCCTTCCGGTCCGCGTCGTTCGGCGCAACCAACTCTCCGATGACACCCCCCAGACCTCGGGACTGCGCCGGCACGTCGCCTTCGACAGCCGCAACCCCGACGCCAAAGTACTGAGCGCCTTCCTCACCACCGTGCAACCCGGCGCCGCGACCGGTGCGCACCACCACGGGGATCAGGAGACAATCTTCTACGTGGTGGAAGGTATCGCCAGATACCGGTGGGGCGACCATCTCGAGCACTCTGTCGAGGCGGGTCCTGGAGACTTCGTCTTCATTCCGGCACACACTGTGCACCAGGAGATCAACGCATCCGCCGACGACCCGACCCTCTGGGTGGTCACCCGCTCAGACCCGGATCCGATCGTCGTCAACCTTCCCGAGCTGGACAAGTTCGCCGAACCGGCTGCCCGAAAGTACCCCCACCCCTGATCCGGCCACGCATCGCAGCGCCACCAGGCTAGGCCTCCCGCTTGCGATCGGCTCCTGGGTTATAGCAGCCCGAGATGGTGCAGATCGGTGATGTATTTGACGATCATCGCCGGTGAAACATGCGGAATATCTTTATCCGGGCCGACTTTCGCGTCCTGCACCGCGGTACGGAATCGCTCGGTGGGCGCCATGGCGCCGTTGAGTGGCTTCTCGGGCCGCGTGTAGTTGTGCAGCAGTGGCAGCAGCGAGGCCTGTCGCTGCTGTTCGGGCAGGGCGCGCATGGCTGTCTCGAACCGGTTTAGCCAGGCGTCGTAGTCACCGACACGCTGGATCGAATAGCCGGCGTCGATGAGCCAGTCGACGTATTCGTCGAGTCCGATCCCATCGTCGTGGGGGTTCATCACGTGGTAGGTCTCGAACCCTTCCACCACCCGTCCGCCCAGGGTGGAGAGTGCCTCGGCGATGAAATCGACAGGTAGCCCGTCATAGTGCGTACGCTGCCGCTTGCCTGTCGAGTCGAGCTCGTAGAACGATTGCGGCGCAACGCCGATGGCGACCAGACTCAGCATCAACCGGGTGAACATGTCCGGGACGTTGAGCTGGCCCACGTAGGTGGCGTCCGCCAGGATCATGTCGCAGCGGAACACGGCGACCGGCAGCCCGCACAGATCGTGAGCCTCCCGCAGCAGCACCTCGCCCGCCCATTTGCTGTTGCCGTAGCCGTTGGCGTAGCTGTCGTCGACGGTGCGTGTCGGGCTGATGACCCGGATGTCCGCGTCCTCGGTGAACACCGACGCGGGTTCGATCCCCGCGCCGACACCGATGGTCGACACGTAGCTGAACGGCTTGAGCTTCGTGGTGAGCGCGATGCGGATCAGCTCGGCGGTGCCCAGCGCATTGGGCCCGAACAGCTGGCTGTAGGGCAGGACGTGGTTGACCAGCGCCGCGGGGTCGACGATCAGGTCGACTGTGTCAGCCAAGCGCTGCCAGGTGTCCTGGTCCAGGCCGAGGTTGGCCTCGCCCTTGTCGCCGGCGATGACCTCCAGGTGGTCGGCGGCGAGTTCACTGTAGTGCCAGAGCAGTTCAGGATCGCCGCTGTCGAAGGTCTTGTCCAGGCGGCCGCGGGCATCTTCGTCGGACTTGGCCCGTACCAGACAGATCACCGTGCCGCCGACGAGTGCCATCCGTTCGAGCCATTCCAAGGTCAGGTAGCGGCCGAGGAAGCCGGTCGCACCGGTCAGCAGGACGGTCCGCACCTCAGCACTGGGACCGGGTAGCGTCGGGGCGGCGGCCAGAGTGGTGGCGTCGAGGAACTTGTCCAGGGTCAGATCGGCGGCGTGCACCTCGATGGCGTCCCGACCGTGCACCGTCGCAAACGTAGGCCGGATCGGGCCGGCTGCCCGTTCCGCACCGATGTAGTCGGTGATGGCCTGTAGATCGGAGGCCGGGCTCACGATGACGCCCACGGGCACGTCGACGTCGAAGATCTCGTGCAGCAGGTTTGCAAACGTCAACGCAGACAGGGAATCTCCGCCTAGATCGGTGAACTGCGCGTCTGGTGGTAGATCGGCGGCTGCGGCACCAAGCAGCGCTCTGGCGACCCGGGTGACGGTCTCCAACACCGGCCGGCACGCACCGCTCTCGCGCAGCGCACGCAGTTCGTTGGTCTGTCCTTCAGCCAGCTCGGCGTACAGCTGTTCCAGCCGCTCGCTGTAGTGCTCCTTGAGCCGCGGCCTCGCCAGCTTACGGATACCGGTGAGCAGACCGTTCTCCAGCGTGAAAGGCGTTGTCTCGACGATGAAGTCGCGCGGGATCTCGTAGGATTGCAGGCCGGCCTCTTTCGCCACATTCTGCAGTGAGTCACTAATGGGCGGCTTCAGCGCTTCGACGACGCCGCCGACATGGGACAGCGAGTCCTCGGTCGGCACGATGACGGCCAGCAGATAGGCGCGTGCGCTGTTGCCGTACACGTAGACCTGCCGGACCAGCGGGCTGCTGGCGAACACCGCCTCCAACTTCGAGACGGTGACGAACTCGCCCTGCGAGAGCTTCAGCACGTTGTTGCGTCGGTCGAGGTACACGAGCTGATCGGGTCCGGTCTCGGCCACGACATCCCCGGTCCGGTAGAAGCCGTCCGGGTCGAACACGTCCGCAGTGACGTCCGGCCGCTTGTAGTAGCCCGGGAAGAGGTTCTCCGTTTTGACGAGGAGTTCGCCTCGGGGATACGGCTGATCGGTGCGGAAGTAGCCCAGATCAGGAACGTCGACCAGCTTGTAGTCGATCGTCGACGGGCGGCGCACCTGTCCGTCGACGAAGACTATCCCGGCCTCGGTTGAGCCGTAGCCCTCCACGAGGTGCAGGTCCAGGAGGGACTCGACGAACGCCTTCATCTCGGCTGAGATGGGCGCGGAGCCGGTCAAGGCCGAGACGAACCGTCCGCCAAGAAGGTTCTCCCGCAGTTCCACCTTCACCTCCGCTTCGAGTGCCGCACGATCGGCACCGTTGGACAGCCGGCGGTCCAGTTCGCTCTGGAACTCCTGAAAGAGCATGTCCCAGATCCGCGGCACGAAGTTCAATTCGGTGGGCCGCACCAGTGCGAGGTCCTCGAATAGCGTCGAAAGGTCGCTGCTGCCAGCGAAATAGGCCGTGCCTCCGTTGCCGAGCGTTCCGTAGAGGATCCCTCGCCCCATGACGTGGCTCATCGGCATGAAGCTGAGCGTGATCGACGGCTCGGCGCTCGGCTCCCCCCATGACCGGGTCGACTTCCCCCAGAAGTTGGCGACCAGGCGCTGGGGGTACATGGCGCCTTTGGGCGCGCCGGTGCTGCCCGAGGTGTAGATCAACAGCCTCAACGGGTCGTCATCGACGTCGGGAACGAACGGGGGTGCGGCCGGTAGCGCCTCCCCGCGTGCGACCAACGCGGTCAGAGTCTCCACCATCACCGGGCTGCCCGCTTTCGCCAACCGCGTCCGGGCGGCGTCGAATGCCTCGCGCTGGTCGTCTGCGTCGGGGTGGTAGTCGAAAACCACCAGCCGTGCAGGCGAGTGGCCGATCAGGATCAGTTCGACGGCGTCGTCGAGGTAGTCGGCGCCCGCGGCGATGACGACCGGTTCGGTCTCGGCGACGATGGGCCGCAGTTGAGTGACCGGTGCGCTGGTCTGCAGCGGAACGGACACGATGCCCAACTGAACCAACGCCATGTCGATGATCGCATAGTCCACGCTGGTGAAGCCCAGGATGCAGACCCGGTCGCCGGGCCGCACCGAATGTTCTGAATCGCCGGTCAAGGCGGTGGCGAAAGCGCCGATGCGGTCCCACAACTCGCGGTAGGTGACCGTCTCGAACCGGGGCAACAGCTCCAAGGATGTGCGGCCGGTCTCGGGGTCGTTGAGGAATCGGACGGCCCGCTGTCCGAGCGCGGGCCGGTCCGCGTAGCCCTCCATCACCGTTCGCAAGATCTGCGGCAGTCGCAGTTCAGGCTGGGCGATCACCGCGGCGATGGCCTCGCTCGGCCGCGCATCTGCGAACTGCCGGTCGTTGAGGTACAGATCGACGATGCGGCGCACGAACCGCCCTTCGCGGGGTTCAGTCGTCATGAGATCACCACTCTTTAGGCTGGTTAACGGTAATTCCACGGTAGAACGAACTGTCAAAATCGCCTGGCCAGCACTCGTCCGACCCGATGCTCCACCGTCAGGACACTGGGCATTTGCAGCTGGCGGGTAAGCAAAGATTCCCGTTGGCGGCAGGCCCTTTTGGGCGTCAGCGCCGCCGGCGCGTGCTCGCTTGAACGCGCAGTTGTGACACTGGATTGCGGAAGTCTGACCGTCGCGACGCGGATCCCTCGCCCCGCGATGCCCGTCTGGCAAGCGCCGGATCGCCTGGCAGCTGCCGAAGTGGCTGTGAGACTTCGACCACGACACATCGTGGTCGTGCCGGCTCAGTTCGTCGAAATTTGCCGGCGGGAAGACGCTCTGGAGGTTCACCTGCATGCCGTGAATCCAGTGCAACCGGGGTCCAACGCACGCCGCGTGCGGGTTATAACCGTAGTCGGCGATGCCCACCACCAGCTGCAAACGGCTCTGCGGCTGCGTGGTGCCCGCCACATCGAAGCTCATCACCGGTGCACCGTATCGGGTGAGGAAACCCGGAACGATGTTGTGGTGTGGGCGTTCTCGCGGCACCACGGCGTTGCGCGAAGCCAGCGAATGCTCGCGGCGGGCGCAGGCGACACGCGCCGGTGATGATCACCGGCGCGCACCCGGCTCTGGTGAGCGACACTTCACGCATCAACAGCGGTGTCAGCGACCCAGCCGTCATCGCGAGGTCGTTGATCGCTACCGGAACCAGCCCCAGTGCCGGTAACCCGGCCAGCCGCCCCAACCGCGATCGCCATGCCAGCCACCGCCCCAACCACGATTGCCATGCCAGCCGCCGCCGCCGCCGCCGTGAAAGCCTCCGCCATAACGGGCCTGCACAACGTCGCCCGCCATGGCTGGCGACGCTGTGGCGACCGCTGCCGGCTGAACCGGAGTGGGCTGAGCCATAGCCGCTGGAGCGGCGGCGATAGCTACCGCAGCAGCGCACGCCGCCAATGCAGGCGTGATGTACTTCGATCGAGTTCGCATAGTGGTACTCCTTCGAAAGACTCTCTGTCCTTGCCGTTTCAAGGATTGCGCCCGACCGAAGCCATGTCGTCACCGCTAACACCCATCCACGCCCCCCACTAACTGGAACGGGTGCCACCAAAGACTTTCCACCAATCCGGTCTCGGGTGATCTGAAGATGGCGATGCGTCAACTAAAACTCGGGCGCATGCTCGACACCCTGCCTGAGCGGCTCATCCTGGCCCGCCAACGGCATCCTGTCCCATGCGGCGTTTCTCGAGCTCGTGTTGGCCGGTGAGGCCGCCGCCCAGCAGCACTGCCAACTGCACGAGGGCGTCCTTACCGATCACCTCGTTGGTCCAGGCGGTGCGGTAGCCGGCGCGCTCCAACCGACCGACGGCCTCTCGCTGTCGGTCGACCGACGGCATGTCGGTGAACGTGACTGGAAGCAGTGCGCCGACCGGTCCAACTGCCCGGCGAGCGGTGTCGACGGTGGTGTTCACGGAGATCCTCCTCGGACAGTTTCAGCACCATCTGATGTCAGTTGATGTCATCGAACCTACCCATCATGACAGCTGCTGTCGTCACAACTCGACATCGCGATGCGCTTCCGCACTGGACCAGGCCGCCGCGCGCCATGGCGACCTTGTGCAGTCGCAGCGGTCCGCCGAGAGACGCCTATCGGTGCTGCCTCGATTCCGCTTGTGAGATAGCTTGGGGCACAATGGAATCTAGTTTTCACCGGTCAGAGCGTTGCGCATCGGTCGAATTGGACCCCTTGGAGCAGCCCGACGACGTGGTCTGTTCGGCACGAACGACGGGGCCCCGCCACCATCTGCAACGCCAGACCCAAGGCCGACCCAGCAAACCGCAATGACATCCACAACCGAGTCCGTCCCGACCGCATCGACCAAGCCGGAGCCGTCACCCTGGATGTCTTGCAACATCGCAACGGTCGGGCTGACAGGATTTGAACCTGCGACCACTTGACCCCAAAAGAATTGCGTTAACGCATTCTCGCTGGTCGGCGGTATCACGCGGCAGCTCTTGGCGCGGCAAGACGGTCACAGACGCGCAGATCGTTCGCCAGCGCGCACAACGTGTGGTCCCAAAGTGGTCCCAAATTGGGCGCCGAGCGATATGCAGCCGAACCCGCCCACACGCTGCCGCAAATCAGGATTCCCCTGTCAATCCCGCGATCGAGTCCGGACCACGTTGTCCACGAAGCCTATTCGTCGATCCGCGACCCGCGAGTGCGACTGGCGATACGGATCGCCATCGAATGCGGCGTGGCAGAACGCACGTACACCCCGGTGTTGAAGCCGGCCCGAAACTTCGCCCCCACACGTGATCAGCAGGGGCGGTCACGAACGCATCGGCCCAATCGGCGACGACCTCGCCGCCGAGCTACTCGCCGGCT
>NZ_JAVROT010000119.1:0-12421 GCF_032162605.1 Mycobacterium sp.
CCGCCGACCTGGACACCGGGACGCCGCCGGTCCCGATTCCGGTCGGCCGCATCGGGCGGCCCGACGAAATGGCCGACATGGCAATGACCATGCTGCGCAACGGTTATCTGACCAACAAGGTGATCACCGTCGACGGCGGCCTCATCGCGCGGTGATGCCACGCGAGATCTACACCAGCGCGCCAGGGAATCACGTGGCGCCGCGCTCGGTGCCGGAGACGATGAGCACCGTGTCGTGGGCGTAGCGGCCGAAGTGGCCGCGCTTGATCCCGACTGGCCGGCTTGCGCGGTGAACGTCGTTTCGAAGTCGCCCTCCGGCAGTCGGCACGTAGCGGGAGCGCAGAACCTAGTTGTGTCCGGTCTGCGGTCCCCACCACAGCTCGTGGATGTGTGCGTCTGCGCTGCTGCCATAGACCACGTGCTGGGTGCCGTCGGCCTCCGATGCGTATCCGGCGAGGGTGGCGCCCGCGACGGCCGGGGCCCTGGTCGCCGCCGTTAGGTCGCCGACGTGCCAGTTCTGATCCCACCACAACTCGTACAGGTCGCGGTCGACGCCGGCGTAGATCACGTGCTGGGTGCCTTGCGACTCGAACACGTAAGCGGCGATGGTGCCACCGGCGGCGTTGGGAGCACCGGTGGCGGCAGTGAGATCGTTGGCGTGCCAACGGTTGCCGTCGGACCACAACTCGTGGATGTGGCCAGCGACGCCCTTGTAGATCACGTGTTGTGTGCCCTGAGAGGAGAACACGTAGCCGACGAGAGTACCGCCGCCGTAGCTTGCCGATCCGGTGGCGGCGGTGAGATCGCTATAGTGCCAGCCTTGTTGGGTCCACCACATCTCGAAGAGGTGTCCGCCGGGCCCGGGGTAGATCACGTGCTCGGTCCCCTGTGCTTCGAACATGTACCCGGCGAGCGCGTCGGCGCTCGCTGGCGGGGCACCGGTGGCGGTGGTCAGATCAGTTACGTGCCAGACGTCGTCCCACCACATCTCGTAGAGGTTGCGGTCGTATCCGAGGTACAGCACGTGCTCGGTACCTTGGGTTTCCGATACGTACGCGGCGAGCGCGACACCGGCCGCGGCGGGGGCGCCGGTGGCGGCGGTGAGGTCGGTGAGGTGCCAGGTCTTGTCCCAGTACATTTCGTAGACGTGACGGTCGACGCCGACCGAGAGCACGTGCTCGCTTGATTGCGAGTTGAACACGAATCCCGCAAGGGTGCCTCCGCTGGCCGCGGGTGCACCCGTGACCGCGGTGAGGTCGCTGGAGTGTCGGCCGTTGGCGTCCCACCACAGCTCACGAACGTGATTGTCGGGGGCGCTGTAGTAGATCACGTGTTGGGTACGCTGCGTTTCGAACACGAAACCGGCCAGGCTGCTGAGCACGGCTGCGGGGGCTGCCGACGCGGTGGTGAGATCTGTTCTCTGCCAACCACTGTCGGCCCATCCGCCATGACGAGGCGATGAGCCGGGCGTCGTTCTGGCGGCCAGTGCCCCTTGCCAGCAACCCACGACGACGGCAACGGCGAGCACGGCGCCGGCGATTGCGAGCCAGCGACGGGTCCTGATCATCGAATCCCCACCCTTCCTGAAGGAGGTTTGCCGGGCGCGGCCCGCGCACCCGCGAGCAGACCGCAGCCGTTGTCGTTGCGGCTGGACAACGTCATTGAGCGGCTCCGGGATGTCTCGGTCCCCACGGTCGACGGGGAGATGGTGGCTATTCCTTCGCTCCGGGCAACGCCGTCTTCGGCACACCTGGTGTTCCCAGCCTTCCGGTTAGCCAAGGCAGGGCTGCAGCGAATGCCGTGGCCGCGGATGCGAAGTCGTGACTGCTGGGATTGGCGACCACGGCACACTCGATGTCGTAACCGCTGAGCACCTGACAGAGCTCGTTGGCGATGGCGGCGTGGTCGTCCGACGGTAGGGCGCCCGCCGGGCCCGTTGGCGGCGCGGGCTCGGTGTCGGTCGGCGCACGATACACGTTGGGGGTGTCGGCGGAGACGGAGAACCACGCTGCAATGCCTTGGTAGGAACCGTGTTTGGCAGCCACGGTGAGGGGATCGAACGCGGACCAGGCGTCGGCGTCGCCACCGAAGAGGCGTGCGATCGTCTGTGCTTTGGTGCCCGCGTTGGGGCCGCGCTGGCCATCGATGTCGACGAAGGCAGCGAACAGCTCCGGATGGGTTACGGCCAGCGTCAGCGCACAGGTGCCCCCGGACGACCAGCCGACCACCCCCCAGTTGGCCGGGTCGGCGCTGACACCGAAGTTCGCAATGAGATAGGGCACAACATCTTTGGTGAGGTGATCGGCTGCGTTTCCCCGGATGCCGTTGACGCATTCGGT
This sequence comes from Mycobacterium sp., assembly GCF_032162605.1. Classification (GTDB taxonomy): domain Bacteria; phylum Actinomycetota; class Actinomycetes; order Mycobacteriales; family Mycobacteriaceae; genus Mycobacterium. The sequence continues at coordinate 2,339 of NZ_JAVROT010000119.1, forward strand.
GTCGTTGCTGAACGCTCCACTGGAGTCGGGGAAGACCAGCACCGGCGCGTTTCCGCCGTGCGCTGCCGCAAATTCGTTGATCGTCTGCTGAGCGCCGCCGGCGTAGATCCAGTCGGAGGGTTGACCGAACTCGCCCCCGATCATCATCACGACGGGCAATCGAGGCGGGGGTGTGCTCGCGTACCATGCGGGTGGCAGGATCACCAGCTCGTCGCGGTGTTCGAATCCCGACGAGGCAGCGGGGATGGTCACCTTCACGATGGCGTTCCAGTCTGGCGCCGTGCCCTGCTGCTGCAGCTCCACGGCGGTGTCGTGGTCGGTCTGCCCCGGAAGTGGAGCGCCGGTCACGCGGTCCCACGCCGCGCTCGTGGTGGGCAGATAGCCGACCCACGCGTTGAGCGTCAGAGCGGCGCAAGACACGCACAACGGCACGGCGAATACGGACACGGCGCGGCGCCACCAGGCACTTCCGCGCCACCCGAGTGCCACGATGGCGGCGGCCACGCCGGTCGCCGCGATCCACAGCCACAGCACCAGCGGTGCCGGATCGTCGGCTAGTCCCTGATCGATGATGTACCAGTGGACGGCGGCGGTCAGTGCCGCTCCGGCGAGCAGTGCCAACGGAATTGACACCTGCACCCAGCGGCGCGAGCGCCGACCGATGGCGAGCAACACCGTAGCCGTCGCGAGCACCTGCACCGAAAGCGGGATCCAGCCGTGGGTTATGGGCATCGCGGTGCCCGCACTCGCAGTTCGGTGCCGCGGGCGGCACGCCCGGCCGTGGAAACCCCGCCCCAGTACCGGTGCAGAGCTCCACATCGGTGGTCGTAGTGACCGTGCGGGCGTTTCATGGCGCCGCCGGCGCAGACTCGTCGGGTTGGTCAGCGACGGTTGGGCAGTCGTCGCGGGCCGGGTTGCCGGCAACGAGCTCCTTCATCCATCCCAGCGCCACGGGCATGTCGGTGTCGGCGTCGCCGGTGTCCGGCGCGGTCCCGATGGTGATGACATCGCCCATCTTGCAGGCCCGGTTCAGCGCCTGGACGGTCCACGCCGCCGGGATCAGCGGGTCGTCGCTGCCGTAGATCACCATGAGGGGGGCGGCGGCAGGTCCTTGCGGCAGGTTGGTCTTCTGCAGGAATCCGCGCAGGGTGTCGGCGGCTTGGGGGCTGCTCGGTCGCAGATCGTCAGCTGGGATCTGTTCGGCGACGGCGGTGCGTTGCGGGTCGGCGGACTGCTGGCACGCCGACAGCACGTCCCATTTCGCGCTGACGACGCCGCGCCGGTAGTCGCCGAGGACGACGTCCGGGTACTCGTTCTTCAGTGCGGCCAGGTACCACTGCAACGTCAGCTTCTGCTCGGTGGTCAGCGAACCGGTGACCGCTGCATCGGCCAGCCCGGTCAGGTCGGCGGCCGGTGACAAACTGATCGCGCCCAGCAGATCGAGTCCGCGCCCGGAGTTCTCGTTGAGCTCAGCGGCGGCCCAGGCGGCCTGGCCACCTTGGCCCAGCCCCAAGGCGAACCACCGGGTGGAGGCCGTTGCCACGAGTCGACGGGTGGCGAAGACCGAATCGATGAGGTTGACGCCAACAGTGCCGGAGTCCAGGTACGGGTGATAGGTGCTGTCCAACCCCAGGCCTTGGTAATCGCTGATGGTCACTATGTAACCGACCCGTAGCAGCGACACGACCGCAGCTTGCGATCCACGCAGTGTCGGGGATTGCGATGGTGCGCAGTCGTGTTGAATGCCGGTGGCCGGGTGGCCGAGGGCCACGATCGGCCACCCCTCTGGTGGGGGTTGCCCGTGCGGGACGAAAACCGCTGCGGTGACATGGGTTTGGCTGTCGTCGATCCCGGAACTCGACGCGTAGGTGACGCGCGCCGCCAGTGATGACGCCGAGTGCAGCGCCGGGTCGACGTCGGGCAGGGTGACGGCATCTTCAAGAGTGCCTGGACCGGACCCGCTGAAATCGGCGCTCAGTTTGGCGGCGGGTGTCGAATGCGGCGCGAAACATCCGCTGAGTGCAGCCAGGACGCACGCACTGGCCAGCAAGACCACGGCGACGTTTGCGAGGGTCGTATCCCGGTTGGCCTCGGCTCGGGCCGTGTGCCAAACGCGTTGTTCGGGGGCTGGTCTGGGCTTCATCGTGGTAGTCCGAGGTCTAGTTCGGTCGCCGACTTCGACGGTGGAGTATCGGCCAGCGGATCAATCGGACGGCGTCCTCAATGCGCTGGGCCGGTCATGGTGATCGGCCAGACCCAGACGGTCGAGTAGCCAGCGGCGCAAGCCCGGTCCGTAGTCCTCGCGATCGAGCGCGAGGTCCACGGCGGCCTTCAAGTACCCGCCCGGGTTTCCCAGGTCGTGCCGGGACCCCCGGTGCACCACGGCGTGCACCGGGTGGCCCTCGTCGATGAGCAGTGAGATTGCGTCGGTGAGCTGAATCTCGCCGCCCGCGCCGCGGGGGGTGCGTCGAATGGCTTCGAAGACGGCGCGGTCCAGCAGGTAGCGACCGGCGGCCGCGTAGCAAGAGGGCGCGTCGGCAATCTTGGGCTTCTCGACCATTCCCCTGACCCGCAACACGTTGCAATCCACAGCATCGGGTGCCGGGTCGACGTCGAAGACGCCGTAGGCGCTGATCTCTTCGAGCGGCACCTCGATGGCGCACAACACGGTGCCCCCGTGTTCGGCCCGCACCCGGGACATGAGCTCCAGCGGCCCGGTCGGGAGCACCAGATCGTCGGGCAGGAGTACCACGACCGCGTCTTCGTCCTTGGACAGCACCGGCTCGACACACGAGATGGCGTGGCCGAGCCCCAGCGGTTGGTCCTGAACAACTGATTCGACCTTGATGAGCGCCGGTGCCCGCCGCACCTTCTGCAGCATTGAGTGCTTGCCACGGGCCTCCAGTACGCCCTCGAGCACCAGGTCCTCAACGAAGTGAGCGACCACGCCGTCCTTGCCCGGGGAAGTCACGATCACCAGGCGCTCGGCGCCCGCCTCGGCTGCCTCGGCGGCGACGAGTTCGATCCCCGGAGTGTCCACGACCGGCAGCAGTTCCTTGGGCACCGTCTTGGTCGCAGGCAGGAAGCGGGTGCCCAGGCCGGCGGCGGGGACAATCGCTGTCCGGGGGATGGGCGACTGCGGCATGATCATGACGGCACTTTAGCGCACGAATATCACTCTTGCGCGAATGGAAAGTTGAATTATCTGTGCTCCGACTTTCTGCGGCGGCCACTACGCCAAACGGCTCACACGGCAACTGTCAGCCGTTCGTTCTACAACGAATTTCGAAGTGATCAATGTCACCAATCTTGGTCCGTCGACGGCACTGCCGCACGAACTCCGAGCGCTGTATAACTGGTTTCGACAGCATCGAGGCTGCTGGTTTCTGTCGTCTCAGCCATTGTCGCTGGTACAAACCCGGGGGAGCTGCCAAATATTGCTGGAATGTTTCGACTATGCGAATAACAGGCTACGCCGCCTCAGACCTCGACAGCTTGAGTTTTGCTGAACGAGCTCTGTCGGGGACATGCGGGTGAGCCGCGTGTTCGCGTACCGAATTCGATTCGAAACAATGGAATGGCGATCCCGGTTCGGATCGTAGGTTGTCCCGATTCACTCGTGATGACACGCGAAAATCAGCTGTTGACGTGATAGCGAATTGGGGGAAAACAATTCCGGTCATGAGCGGGTTCCGGTACTCGTCGATATGCGCTGTATTTATTGGTGACGCACACGTGGTAAAGGTGCAGAGCGCCCAATTTGCGATATAGGGGTGGAGACGGTGAGCAAATCCCGACTGTTATTCGTACGATTGTTGACGTTATTGGTGGTCGCCTTCGGTGTCACTTACATGCAGTGGCGGTGGAGCTCCACGATCGCGTGGGATGCATGGTGGATCGCGATCCCGTTGGTGCTCGCAGAGACCTACAGTCTGAGCGAATCGGTGCTCTACGGAATCACCATGTGGAATTCCCGGCGCCGTGCCGATCCTCCGCCGGCGCCAGCGGGGCGCTCGGTCGACGTGTTCATCGCGACCTACAACGAACCGCTGGACATCGTGCTGACCACTGCGGTGGCGGCCCGTGACATCACTTATCCCCATCAAACGTGGATTCTCGACGACGGCAACCGGCCGGAATTCGCCGAAGCTGCGCGGCGAATCGGCGTGGGCTACCTCGTAAGGGGGCCGGATTGGGATGGGCGTCCACGATTTGCAAAGGCGGGCAACGTAAACAATGCCCTGTTCCATACTTCAGGAGAGTTCATCGCCGTCTTGGATGCCGACCAGGTGCCCGATCCGCACTTCCTGGATCGCGTACTTGGTTACTTCGACGATCCCGAGGTCGCCTTCGTCCAGACCCCACAACAGTTTTGGAACGTGCCGCGCTCCGATCCACTGGGCAGCCAGGCCGAACTGTTCTATGGCCCCATCCAGCAGGGCAAGGACGGCTGGGGCGGCGCGTTCTTCTGCGGATCGAACGCCGTCCTGCGTCGCGAAGCGCTGATGGCGTTGGGGCTGACGATGTTCACGCGCACCGCCGCCGAACGGGTCCGCAAGGCCCTGCGGGACGGAAGACGGCGCATCCAAGTGATGGTCGACGCGACGGCAGCAGTTGACATGAACGTCAAGGTGATCGCGCAGCGGGCCGTGCTGGCGTTGACCGACGCCGAAGCGAGGGTGCGCCGCGGCGACGTGTTGGCCGACGCCACCTTCGACCTGCGAAGCTTCGTCAACGGCCTGAACCGCACCGAGCACGTCCCAGCCGAGCTCGCAGAGACACTGGGCAACGTCGTCGAGCGCGCCGACGTCGCGCGGACCAACCAGGCCTTGGCGCTCGATCCGATCAATACCGCGTCGGTCACCGAGGACATGGCCACGGCGATGCATCTGCACGCACTGGGCTGGAGCAGCGTCTATCACCACGAGGTACTCGTCCACGGCCTGGCACCCGAGGATGTCCGGACCATGCTGTCGCAGCGCCAACGGTGGGCCACCGGCACGATGCAGGTGTTCTTCACTGATAACCCAATGCTGTTGCGGGGCTTGGCATTCAGTCAGCGGCTGATGTACCTGTCGACGATGACCAGCTATTTGAACGGGTTCGCCGCCATCGTCTACGTGATCGCGCCGACCGTGTTTCTGGTCACGGGGCGATTCCCGATTCGCTGCGACTCGATTGCCTTCTTCGTCTACTTCATGCCGTTCTTCCTGTGCTGCCAGGCGCTCTATCTGGTCGCCGGCAATGGTGCCAAGGGGCTGTGGCGTGGTCAGCAGATGTCCTTCGCGCTATTTCCCACCTGGATCAAGGCCACCGTCGCCGGTGCGGCCGCGGCCTTCCTCGGCAAGACGCTGAAGTTCGCGGTCACCCAGAAGACCAAGCAGGCCTCGGGATCCGGGATCAGACACGTGATGCCGCAGGTGCTGGCCATGGGTGTGCTCGCCGCGGCAGGCGGCTATGGAGCGGTGCAGGCTGTTGAGGGACACCGACCGGGGTTTGCCACCATCATCACGCTGCTGTGGGTGCTCGCCGACCTGGCGCTGTTGTCCGCGATGGTGCGCGCCGGCTGCTATCGCGGCCCGGGTGACGGCATCCAAAGTCCTTTCCCCGCCACCGTTGTCGCGGAAGTCGAGGGGGTCATCTCGGACGTCCGGTATGCAGGGGCGGCTGGCTGGGCCGCCCACGGCGGGGAGCCCAGCGCGGCTCCCGTGCTGGTGGCAGTTGGCCGGCCGGTGCCGCCTCCGGATCCGTCGGGGACGCAACTACGCGCTGCCGCCAGTTTCGACGCCGTAGCGGCGCTGGACCTGCGCGCACAGGTCGCCGTTGCGTTGACGGGCGCCTCGCCGATCGTGCTGATCGACGTCTCGGACGTGCGGACGCTGACTCCGTCGGGGGTGGCCGTGATGCTGGACCTGTTGCGCATGGTCCGTTCCCACGGCGGCGATCTGCGCATCATTGGCGCATCCCGGGGTTGCTTCGCGATGGCGCACGAAATGATGTCGCTGTCCGGGATCACGCGGTTACACGACGATCACGCCGCAGCCGCTAACGCTGCCCAGCGGGCTAGCTAGCCGACGCGGACCGGGCCCATGCCGCGAAACGTGAACGATCTCGCGATGATTGGCGGCTCACGCCGCCGGACGCGACGCGATCGCATCCTTGAATGCAGTCTGCGACTGGTTGGTCGAGTTGAACCGCCAGTCGCGTTCCTTGTCCATCTGAAACCAGACCACACCCGACACGCGGTCCTGGCGGCTGAGGAAGTCGAAGAGCTGGGCTATCCAGCCGGCCTTGTCTTCACCCGAGTGCGGCCCCTCCACACTCGCAGTTTCGGCGATGACGATCGGGTGTGTGTTGTCCAGCGCGCGCAGTTGGTCCAGCCCCCGGCTGAAGATGTCCGGCGGACTCTTCCACGAATGGCCGTCACCATCGCCCCAGTTGTAGCCATCGAGACAAAGGACGTCGACACTGTCTGCCCCCGGGAACGCCTCCGCCACGTCCGCCGAGCCCTCGTACGGGGCGTCCGGGCACCACATGAACGACACGTTGTGAGCGCCGGCGGAAGCGAACCGGGCACGCACGTGTTTCCACGCCGCGACGTAGTCCGCGGCCGAGTTGCCATTCACCCCGATGGACCACGGATAGTGGGCACTGTTCATTTCATGTGCGAAGCGCAGCAGTACGGGCTGTCCCCAGGTTGCGAGGTTGCGGGCCCAGGTATCCAGCTGTTCGTCGAAATTGCCCGCGGTGATGCGCGACAACGCATAGTCGGGTTGCTCCACACCCGCTTCGGGTCGCCACGGCTCCAGGGTCAGAATGGGTTGCGCTCCGGCAGCGGCAATTTCGCTGAGCTCGGGAACGGGGGTGCGCTCGTCGATCGCGGCGAAGCGCATCACGTAGTGCGGCCGCGACCCAGCCATCGTCTGAACCTGCCAGAGATTGCTGGAGGCGGCGGCGTCGTCGGGCAGGAATACACCCCACTCGATGCGATGCGGTGCTGCGGCTTTCGACGAATCCGGGTGCCCAGCACCGCAGCCGGTAAGACTCGCCGCTACCAGCGCCGCGACGAGTGCCATGCGATGTACCGCCGGCGCCCGCAGCAATGGAGTGCGGGTCGCGGCGCTCCCTGGAGCAACGACTCGACAAGAGGCGCAAGTCATGACACATGATAGGCACGACTCCGGCGCAGCCACATCTCTGGCGGATCCGCCGGGCGCCGAGGAGGATTCGCGCGGCGCGACGGACGATCAGTCTTTCGTGGCCCATCCGCCGCGGCGGCACCGCCGGGGCCAGAACGTCATCGTCCCCATCATCGCGATGACGCTTGCCGTCGTTCTGGTGCTCGTCGTCGAACCGCGAATCAAGCCTCTGCAGCTGCTGCTGGGTCGATGCAAGGTCACGTCGGCGGCCACGGTCATTCCGCAGGACGGCGTGCTGTTCGGCGTCAACTTGGATTGGAAGTCGGAAACCTTGGCTCAACATCAGGCGAACTTGGGACATTTGCCTGCGGTGGCCGTGGAGTTTCAGGACATCCCGTACGACCGGCCGACCTGGCAGCACACCGAAAGTGCCGCGCGCCAAGTCAAGGAAGACGGCGGGGTGCTGTTGCTGACGCTCGAGCCGCATGGCGGCCTAGACGCAGTGAGCCCCGAGGTCATCAACACGTTGGCCTATGACCTGCTGAATCTAAACAACATTGGCGTCCCGGTCGTCGTCAGGTTCGCGCACGAGATGAACGGTTCGTGGTACGCCTGGGGTCAACAGCCGGCTCACTACAAGGATGTCTTCCGCCAGGTTGCCACCGCGGTCCATCAAATTGCCCCGGGGTCGGCGATGATGTGGGCGCCGAACTACGGCGGCGGATATCCCTTCGCCGGAGGAAAGTTCGCGGCACCGCCGGGCAGCGACAGCTTTCGGGAGCTCGACACCGACGGCGACGGCCAGCTGACGATGCACGACGACTCCTATGCCCCCTACTACCCCGGCGACGCGTACGTGGACTGGGTCGGGATATCGCTCTATCACTGGGGTAATCACCATCCGTGGGGCAACAACGACATCACGGAGCCGCACAAGTTCATCGACATGCTGACCGGCAGCTACAACGGAACGGCCGGTGATGACGCAGGAGTGCCCAACTTCTACCAGAGCTACGGAGTCGACCATCACAGGCCGATCGCCATCGTGGAGACCGCGGCGATCTTCACCCCGTCACGCCAAGGGGAAACCGAGCTCGCGATCAAGCAGGCGTGGTGGCGGCAGGTGTTCTCCGAGGAAACTCGACGACGCTTCCCGCAGCTGAAGATGATCAACTGGTTTGAGTGGAAGAAGTTCGAGATCGAAATCAATGATTGGGTGGACTGGCGCGCGGCCTCATCTCCGGCGATCAGAGCTGCCTTCGTCGCCGACCTTCCCGGCTGGTTGCGCTACGCCGACTCAGTGCATCCCTGTGCCTAACCCGGGGCGCAGGCACGGCACCGTGACGTCGCTACATTTCGTGCATGCTGATGATGCCGTCTTGCAGAGCGCGCGCGACCAGGGCGGACTTCGTCGGGGCGGGTCGTCCCACAGCGGCGTATTTGGCCCGTATGCGCTGCAGGTGACTACGGACCGTCGCGGGTGCGATCCCCAGCTGGGTTGCGACCTGTTCCTTGCTGTGGGTCCGACACCAGCAGATGAGCACTTCGCGTTCCCGCGGAGCGAGATTGGGCCGGCCGACGCTGCGGTTCACCAACGTTGCGCGCGCCATGCGGGGACCGACGTACGGGTTGGTGGTGGATGCGGCACGGATCGCGTTGATCAGATGATGCTTTCGCTCGTGCTGTGTCAGGAAGGTGACTGCACCGAGTTCGAGGCACGTGAGGATCACTTCGTCGGTCTCCAGGCGCGAGTACACGATGACCCGATGCCCGAGCTCGACGATCCGGTCCAAGGCGACGAAGTCGACAGCTGCGCTCTCGACCTCCGGATCGAAGATCACCACATCGATCGCCTGCATAGCCGCTGACTGATGCGCGCTCAGGAACACCTCCGCGCTGAAGTACGTGCCCGCGAGCAGGATTGGGGGTTCGGTTTGGGCGCACCACAGTTGGACCGCGGCGTGAATCGCGTCGCGGCTCGCGATGACCGCGACGGAGTCTTCCCCATCCCAATTGGCCATGTCGGCCACCTACCGACTCCCCCCAGAGCAAATTTCCCCAACTTTGCCAACCGCTTTGCCCGTAGTGGTCAGCCGCGCATTTTGCGCTGCTGGCCGAAGCCGGACTGGCGTGGTCAACAATTGCTATCATCGCCCACCGCCTCAGTCGCCGCTCACTGACGAGAACGTGTTCTCGATCGAACCGAGTCGCCCGACATCGCATCTGCGTGGACGAAGTCACCTGATGTGATTCGATGGCCATTGCAGCACTTGATGCTTCGCGGCATCAGTACCTGGACCCGGGGGGCCATCTGCCCGAGGCCCCGCGCGTTTTGGGGTGAGCAGCCATCCTTTGGGGCGCGCTTTCCGACGATTCGGAGTCGACGGCCACGCGATCGATCCGAGGGTCTTCATCGGGGAGCGGGAGTCGCAGCGACGACCGATGCTGCAGCCCTAGCGTCGACGGTCATCCGATAGACCGGTAAGCGTGAAGGTCTGCACTCGTGGCGTCCTCGAATCGACGAGTTGCCAGCCACGATATCGGCGAAGTGGGCCGGGGGAAGCATCTGAGCGTCATGCAGAAGCCCGACCGCCCGGGTGAACGTATTGCCCATGGTCACGCCGCGGCGGTCGGCAGACCGATTCATCGTGTGCGCGCCGTGAGTGCGTCGCCGGGAACGACGTTGATTGCTCTCCGGAGCGCAGCTACCTTGTGTGACGAGCGGCTCGCCGACGTCGTCGCCGGTCGTCATCGCAACGCCTCGCTCAGCGCAGGTGCGGCGCGGCCTTGCCGCTGATCAGCGGTAGGTCGAGCATTGTCAGAATGCCAGGTTCGGCCGCACACACCGCAGGCACGGAGTTGACGCAGTGCGCTGCAGTTCCGACGATGCCGTGCTCGGGACCCTCGCCGCCGACTGCAGAGTGGAATCCCTTGACGACGATGG
>NZ_JAVROT010000120.1:0-9604 GCF_032162605.1 Mycobacterium sp.
CAACCTGCCGAACCGGGCGTGCAACTCCACCCAGGCCGATACCGCGCCCGGCACGGTCACCGAATTCCAGCCCCGCACCGGAACCGCACCGCCACGGAAATACTCCGGCGTCCAGGCTGCCGGCGAACGGCCAGAGGCATTCAACCCGTGCAACCTCTCCCCGTCCCACACGATGGCGAAGGCGTCCGAACCGATGCCGTTGGACACCGGCTCGACCAAGGTCAGGGTGATCGCGGCGGCCAGCGCCGCGTCGACCGCGCTGCCGCCGTCGGCGAGCATCGCCAGGCCAGCCTGCGCGGCCAGCGGCTGGGACGTGCACACGACGTTGGGCGCCAGCACGGGTTTGCGTGGCCACGCGTAGGGCAGTTCCCACGAGAACGGGACGGTCATCGGTGCAATCCTAGGTGCCCGGTACTCACCAAAGCGCTGCGCGAAGCCAGCGAATTCTCTTGGAGAGCGGCGGACGGCACGCGCCGGTGAGTGTCACCGGCGCGTGCCCGGCTCTGGTGAGCGGCACTTCACGCATCAATCGCGGTGTCGGCTGACCGGCGGTCATCGCGAGGTGGTTGATCGCTACCGGTACCAACCCCACGGCCAGTAACCCTGCCAGCCGCCGCCCCAGCCTCGATCGCCGTGCCAGCCACCGCGGCCACCGCCCCAGCCACCACCGTGGAAGCCGCCACCCCCGTGGCCGCCGCCGCCGCCGTGCCCGGCCGCGACGATATGGCCGGTCATGGCCGCCGGTGCTGCTGCCATGACTGCCGACTGAGCCGGAGCCGGGTCCGCCATGGCCGCTGGTGCTGCGGCGATGGCAAGCGCGGCAGCGCCCGCCGCCAACGCCGATGTCATGTACTTCAATCCGATTCGCATGGTGACACTCCTTCGAAAGTCAAATAGTCCTTGCCTCTTCCAGAATTGCGACCCAGCGCGGCCATGTCGTCATCGCTGGCACCCATTCATGCTTTCCCGCCAACTGGAATTGGTGCTTACCGGTCACCAACCATGTCCATCGCTACTCACGCTTGCGATGCACCCACCTCAAGTCAGTAGTGGTTCCCGCCGTGGTCGTCAGGAACACCGTCTCCTCGACGCGGTTATGCGGCAGGGGCGCCCTGGCAGCGCGCCGCGTACGTGCGGTAGCGCGCGAGGGTGGCCGGCTGGACGCCGGTCAGGTTGTCGATGTGGGTGTTGATCCATTCGGTGAGCTACGCGAAGTGCTTCCCGATCTCGACCCGTTCGATGACGCGCAGTGCTTCGTCACGGGCTGCGAACGCTGTGTGCGCTGGCTGAGAGCAGCGCCCAACAGACCCGCGTTCCGTGTTGCCCGCGTAGCGAGCGACAACGGCATGTCCGGCGATGCCGACATGACGGCTGCCGTTGAGGCACCGACTGAGCACCGCGCTGGCTAACGCAAGACGACGTCGACACCATTACATAGGCAATAACATCGACCTCATTAGCCTTGGCCCTGCAGTAATAGAGCTCAATGTCGCACTCCTCCATGAACCCGTATCCTCCGTGGACGTGCAGACTGTGCGCCGTCGCCTGATATGCCGTTTCGGCGGCGAAGACGAACGCCATCGCCGCCAGTACGCCAGCGTCATCATGCGCGGAATCCATTGCCCAACAAGCCTTGTGGTCCAGCAATTGGGCCCCGTGCAGCGCCGCTACGGCGTCGGCGAACGGATGTGCGGCCGCTTGATACATCCCGATCGGCTGACCGAACGCCTCGCGCACGACCGCGTAGCGGGAGCCGATTCCGACGGCCTCGGAGGCCAACCCCACCAGGTGCGCGGGCAGATTCTGATGAGCGGGATCTGCAAACAGGAACGCCACGACGCGTTCACCGCGGACGGCTGGTACGACACCGGGGACCGCGGATTCTTCGACGCCGCAGGACATCTGCACTTCACCGGCCGCGCCAGTGCGCTCATCAAGACCGCCGGATCGAACATCTGACCTAACCGAAGTCGAATCGGTACTGGACGCCATGCCCGGAGTACTGCACAAAGCTTCGTCGTAGCCGTACCGCATCCCGTGCGTGGCCAGGTCGTCGGCGCCGCGGTTGTACCCGCGCACGGCGCCCGGCTATCCGCCGAAGCCATTGGCGCCCACGCCCGCGCCAATCTGTCGGGCTTCAAGGTGCCGACGGTGGTCGAGGTGATTGCCGAAAGCGAACTGCCGATGTTGCCTACCGGCACGATCGACCGCCAGGCACTAGTCGGTTTGTTGACAGCGGATTGATGCTGCCGATGGCAGGAACCTCTCCGTAATCGGTGGCACTGCAGAAAGATCTCTGCCCTGTCCGATGAACCACACGCGGTTCTACACCGTGTCAATGACGGAAACCGTGACCATGTGGTCATGGCACTGATGTTCGGTGATCGCCGCGGGGAGTGACTTTGTCAAGATCGTTTGCACGTGCGCCGGCCGCCGCGCCACCGTTGGTGCTGCTGCATCCTTTGGGCTCGACGGGAGCGATGTCATGGGCGCCACTTGCGGAATCGCTTCGGGGAGCTGGGTATCGTGTCGCAGCGCCGGACCTGCCTGGGCACGGGACCTCCCGCGAGACCTCGTTTACGTGGGAGGGCGCCAGGGCCACGGCCCGTGCCGCAGCCGAGGGATTCGAGCGGGAGAAGCCGGTACTCATCGGCCTTTCCCTAGGGGCGGCGACCGCAATTTACGCCGCCCAGCGTGAGCCGTCCAGCTTCGCCGGTCTAGTCCTCAGTGGCGCGGGCGCCTGCTGGAACGACCGGTACCTCCGGACCGGGTTGACGGCGGCGGCTGGCATCGGAGCGCTCTCGGCAGCGGTTGGCCGCCGCGAATTGCTGGCTCACGCCGCAGGTGTACGCGGCCGTGAAATCCTGACCGCTGCCCGCACGGCCCACGTCGCACCCGCCCAACTGTGGCGAGCCGCACAGCAGTTGATGCGGTTTGACGTGCGCGAGATACCTCCACCGCCGATACCGAGCGTCGTCATCGTGCTCACCGACGACCGGCGGATGCCGCCCGGGCTGCAGCGGGCACTCGCCAGATACTTGGGCTGCCCGCACGTCGACGTCGCCGCTGACCATGATGCACCGATCCGCCAGACCGACCGGTTCTTCGGGGGCGTGCAGACCGCGCTCAGGTTGTTAACCGAAAGATCACCATGACCACCACACAGGTCTGCGACAGCCGCGACGCAGTTGTCATCGGGGCCGGCCCTGCCGGACTCGCTGTCGCACGCGAGCTCGAGCATCGGCACTACATCAAAACGCTCGTCGTCGATCGTGCAGCGGCACCAGCCATTTCGTAGCGCACGCGCCATGACAACTTCCGCCTCAACACCACCGGGTTCATGTCGCATCTGCCCGGACAGCGGATTCCCTTGACCGCCGACCGCTGGCCGACCCGCGAGGACATGGTTCGTTATTTCGACGACTATGTGCGGCCCGACTTCGTCAGGCCGGAACGTCCGATCGACATGATCCGGTTCAATTCCGCAGGATGGTCCGACTTGGTCGATCAAGTACTCGCGACATTGACCGACGACGATCTGGCCGCTTCGCCGTTCCCGCATTTTCGGCATCCGATTCCCCGCTCGCCGCGCCAGGGCGCGGTGACGTTGCTCGGAGATGCCGCGCACACGATGCCGCCCATCCTCGCGCAGTGGACCAATCAGGCGCTGCTCGACACGATGGTGTTGTGCAGGGCACGCTCGGATTTCCGAAATCCAGCGATCGGCAGTAGCGGTGAGCTCTCGACCGCGCTGCGCTGGTATGAGAAGACCAGGCGTCGCAGGCTCACCGCTGTCTCCTGGGTGACGTCGCGGCAGATGTCCCAGAGTGAGGCGGTGTTGAAACCGGCCGCCATGACCTCGGACTCGTTTGGCACCTGGGCGATGACGACGTTTCTGCGTTCGATAATCCACAGGCGGATATCAGCCGAAGTCAACCGAGACGTTTCTAGCCGGCTTGTCCGCAGCTGATGACCATTGCTACGACTGTGAAGGTTCACGCGATGTCGACGACCGCCAAGGTGCCACCCGCCAAGCTGGCCCGCGTTGTCGAGCGGATTCGCCACCTGTATCGGCTCCATCAACGGCTGACACCCGCGCCTGCAGCGATGATCGAGATGATCCTCGCGGGTTGGACGTCGCAGGCGATCACCGTGGCGGCCCAACTCGGGGTCGCCGATGCCCTCGCCGACGGCCCGTTGCCGATCGACGAGTTGGCGGCGCGGGTGGATGCGGACGCGGACGCACTGCGCCGGCTGCTGCGGGCGTTGATCAGCAGGGGCGTCTTCCGTCATCGCCGCGACGGTCGCTACGAGTTGAATTCCCCTGCCGACACCCTGCGTTCGGATGCACCGGCGTCGATGACTTCGGCGGCGCGGTTCTACGGGTCGGCCGAGCAGCGCGAACGCTGGACCCTGCTGGTGGATTCGGTCCGAAACGGGACGTCGGTCGTCCCGGCATTGCGCGGCAAGTCGAGCTTCGACTACTTCGCCGAGGAGCCCGAGCTCGCTGAACTCTTCAACCAGACCATGACGAGCGTGTCGGCGCTGACGGATGCGACCGTTGTCGCCGGCTATGACTTCAGCGCCTACCCGACGATCGTCGACGTGGGAGGCGGGCATGGCACACTGCTGGCCGCCATCCTGGCGGCGGCGCCGGCCTCGCGCGGCGTCCTGTACGACCTGCCGCTGGTCGTCGCGGATGCCCCAAAGCTATTGCGGGAGCAGGGTGTCGCCGACCGGGTTGTCATTGCTGAGGGGTCGTCCTTCGACAGCGTTCCTGGCGATGGCGACGCCTACGTCCTCAAGAACATCATTCACGACTGGCCAGACGTGATGGCGGTGGGTATTCTGCGTAACGTTCGCGCGGCAGCCGCCCCCCGAGCGACGCTGTTGCTGGTGGAATTCGTCATCCCCGAGCACGACCGTGACTTCCCGGGTAAACGGGTTGATCTGGAGATGCTGCTGAACTTGGGCGCCCGTGAACGCACCGCAGCCGAGTACAAAGACCTGCTCAGCCAAGCCGGGTTCCGTATGACGCGGGTGGTACAAACGGCGGCTTCGCCCCTCAGCGTGGTGGAGGCCAGAGCCGCGTAAGTACACCGAGCGGAACGCAAGAGCTGATCCGTTTGATTGGCATGGGAGGAAGTATTAGTGAACGGTCCTGTTGTGAGAGTTGATGATCCGCGATCGGAGACAAAGGACTCATACACGTTCGTGCTGGTACATGGAGGTTGCCACGATGGCTCCCTCTGGCAGCCGGTTATCGAACGGCTGGAGCAGCTTGGCCACACGGCATACAGCCCGACTGTGGCGGGACACGGCAAAGGGGTTCCTAAGAACGTCACCCATGCCGACGAGACCCAATCCATCGTGGACTTCATCGTGGGTAGGGACCTAACAGACTTCATATTGGTGGGCCACGGCTACGCAGGCACCATCATCAGCAAGGCGGCGGAGTCCATCCCGGAACGCGTTCGCCGCCTGGTCTTTTGGAGTGCATATGTCCTCAATGACGGCCAAAGCGCGCTCGAAATGCTGCCAGATACTATTGAGCTGCTCACGCAGATGGCGGCTGACTCTGCCGACAACACCTTCATGATCCCCTTCGACATGTGGCGCGAGGTGTTCATCAATGATGGCGAACCCGATCTTGTGCAGCGTGCCTACGACCAGCTTTCCTCAGAGCCGTTTGGGCCGTGGGCCGAGCCGTTGAAAATGGAGAAGTTCCATTCGCTGCAGATTCCACGCAGCTTCCTCGTCGGGACTGAAGACATGGTGGTGTCACCCGGCGATTTGGGCTCCCGCATGTCAAGTCGACTCGGAAAGTTTCGGTTGGTCCAGATGCCGGGGAGCCACGAGGCAATCTTTACGAACCCAATCTGCGTTGCTGACAAGTTCATCGAAGCCGGACGCGATTAGACGTGGAGGCCCGCGCCTCGCGCCGACGGTAGCGTGAGGCTGTCGGTGAGTGGAGAGGATGACCAGATGGATCTGTCGGGCGTTGGCGTATGGAGCTCCCAACTGCGCTACGGCGATCCCAACCAAGCCACCGAAGCCGCCGCCGAACTCGACGAGCTCGGCTTCACCGCGCTGTGGATTCCCGACGCAGGCGGTCCGGTGCTCGATTCGGTCGACCACCTGCTGGCGTCGACCAAACAGGTCGTGATCGCAACGGGAATCCTCAACCTTTGGATGCACGAGCCATCGGATGTCGCCGCGCGGTACGCATCCACTACCAAGACGCACGGTGACCGGTTCCTCCTGGGCATCGGTTGCAGCAACTCCGCGCTCGTCGACTCCCTGGAACCCGGGCGCTTCCGCAAGCCGCTGGCCGCCACGCGGTCGTTCCTCGACGCCTTGGACGCCGCCGAGCAGCCGGTGCCCATGGAGAATCGGGTGCTCGCGGCGGCCGGCCCGAAGATGCTGGAGCTGTCCGCAACGCGTACCCGCGGCGTCCAACCGTACCTCGGCACACCCGACGACACGCGCCAGGCCAGAGAGGTGCTTGGCGACGCTCCCCTGCTCCTACCCGAGCTGACCGTCGTGCTGACCGAGAACCGTGACGAAGCCCGCGCCATCGGAACCGATTGGCTGCGTGCCTACATCGGGTTGCCGAACTACGCCAACAGGTTGTTGCGCG
The DNA here is from genome assembly GCF_032162605.1 of Mycobacterium sp. Classification (GTDB taxonomy): domain Bacteria; phylum Actinomycetota; class Actinomycetes; order Mycobacteriales; family Mycobacteriaceae; genus Mycobacterium. The sequence goes on from NZ_JAVROT010000120.1 coordinate 6,641, forward strand.
CCGGCTTCACGGCCGACGACGTGTCGTCGGTCAGCGACCGGGTGTTCGACGCGATCATCGCGTGGGGCGACGAGGAGGCCGTCCGGCGCCGGATCGAGGAGCATCGCGCGGCCGGAGCGGACCACGTGTGCGTGCAAGTCCTCACCGCCGACCCAGGGGAAATCCCGCGTGAGCAGTGGCGCCGCCTAGCCGCCGCGCTTCTATAGCGGCACCAGATACGGCGCCAAGGCCATCAGCTTCTCGGAGGTCTCTTCGAATTCACGGTCAGGCGTCGATGACGCCGGCGCCGGCAGGCCGCCAGGTCTGGCCGTCGGAGTCGTAGACTCGAGCGTAGCGCCAGCCTCGCGCGGCATAGAAACGTCAAGCATCATCCGACGTCATACCGTTCCGACGTGGAGCTGGGGCTGGTCAGCGGCCCCTCCTGCGTGCGCGATTACGATCAACACCTCCCACGTGCAGACCGCCTGCTGCGGGCCAAGAAAAGGGGAAATCCATGCCACTTTTCACCGTCACGATGCGCTCCGGGAGAACGGTGACCGAACAGGACGCAATATCAGCCGCCATACATGAAGCCAGCGTCAGCGCTGGTTATCCAGAGGACGACCACTTCCAGAGGTTCATCTCGTTGGAAGAAGCCGAGCTTCGCATCAGCCCGCTGTATCCGGATCTGCAGAAGCCTCGCAGCGAGCATGTCCTGATGATCGAGGTCCTGGTCTCGTCAGGGACTGAACAAGACAGGAAGCGCTCGCTCCTTTCCGCGATCGTGGGTCGCCTACATGCGGCAGGCACGGACCCAAACGACGTGATGGTCTTCTTCGGCGAGATCGACCGTGCCAGTAGTTCCTTCGGTGGCGGCCGTCCCGCCCGGCCTGTCGAGGTGCGGCCTTAGGCCTACCCGGATCGCTTACAACCGCTGGCCCTCGACGTCACCGACGTAGCGGCCGCCGGCGCGGCGCTCAGCGAAGCCCGCCGGCGGTTCGGCCGCCTCGACGTCATCGTCAACAACGCGGGCTACGCCAACGTCTCACCCATCGAGACCGGATCTGACGACGTGGCTCGCCACCAACTCGCGACGAGGACTTCCGGGCCCAGTTCGAGACCAACTTCTGGGGTGTCTACAACGTGTCGAAGGCGGCCATCCCCGTGCTGCGAGAACAAGGCGGCGGATTGATCATGCAGTTCTCGTCGATGGGCGGCCGCGTCGGCGGCTCTCCCGGCATCGCCTCCTACCAGGCGGCCAAATTCGCGATCGACGGCTTGAGCCGCGTGCTGCAGACCGAGACCGCGCCGTTCGGCATCAAGGTGATCGTCATAGAGCCGAGCGGTTTTCGCACCGACTGGGCAGGGTCGTCGATGACCGTCCGGGCCGTCCCGGAGGAGTACGCCGAGATACTCACCTGGCGTGGGGAGGGCAGTGGCGTTGCGGCCGGGGACCCGGACCGGGCGCCCGAAATAGTCGTCAAGGTCGCGAAGCGTCGCGATATTCCCCGCAATCTGCCTCTTGGAGTGAACGCGTCGGAGGGCTCGATACGGCTCGACCAGGAGCGTCTTGCCGAAGACCGCAAGCGGTCAGCAGTCAGCAGGTCAGCCGATTACGCCGAGCGGTCATCGCTTTCCTCCGGTTCAGCGGCCGGCTATGTGTTCGCGTATGAGCCGAAGGCGATGTCGTCGACGATGTCTGTCCGTTTGGGCGACCAGTCGAGGAGCTCGCGCGTCCTGTCTGAGGACAGGCGCTTGTTCAGCGACAGGCTGATACCCGATGCTGCGCTGGGCGGTGGGGTGAACGAGCCGCCGATGTTCCCGACTGTGTCGGCGTCGATGCCAAGCATCTGCAACAGCGAGAGGCTGTCGGTGTGCTCGTCTGTTCCGATCATCCGGTTGATGGCGCGGGCCAGGTCGCGCTGGGTGACATCGGCGGCGACGCCATGCAGGATCGCCCCGTGCGGCGCGAGTTCAGCTGCCAGGCAGAATAACTCGGCCAGATCCTCAACGTGCACGTAGCTCTGAGTGGTCCCACCGCTTCCCCAGTGACCGGCGTGACCCTCCTTCCGAGCCCGGTCGATCAAAGACCTGAGGTCCGAATTGCCGCCGCGTCCGTAGACCAACCCAGGTCGTACCACGACACCGCGCACGTCCCCGGCGGCCAGGACGGCCCGTTCGGTCTCGACGCGAGCGGCCATCGCCGCCCCGAAGCCGACGGCCAGCAACGGGTGCACGCCGGCCGATGCGGGCGCGAAAACCGATGCCGGAAGCGGCAAGCGGGTGCCTTCGTCGTAGACGGTGCCGGTGGCGTCACCCCCGTTGAAGACCCCGAAGACCGCGGACCCACTGGTGAAGACCAGGGCGCCGCCGTGATCAGTGAGCGCCTCCCGCATGGCGCGTACCGCCTCACCGTCCCGGGCGAAGGCCGCTTGGTCCCCGCTCGCCCCGCCGACGCTGGCGGTGCTCACCACGACGTCGGGTTTGGCCTCGCGAACGGCGTTGGCCAGGCTCACCGGGTCGCCGAAGTCGCCCATAACAGGCTCGATGCCGCGCTTGAGCAGTCCATTGGCGGACTGCTCGGATCGGGCCAGTCCCAGGACTTGATGACCTCGCACGACCAGTTCCTCTGCCGCGGAGATGCCGAGGTAACCGGTGGCGCCGGTGACAAGAACCTTCATGATTTTCCCTCTCGCAGAGTGACTGTGGAGTTTTCGTGTTGCGGTTAGGGCAGGTCGATCCGGACCGTGTCGAGCCGGTCGAACATCACTTGGTGGGCTCGTCCCAACGCGCCCGCGTGGGTGTGCTCGACGTGGTCCGTAGCGTCTCGAACGAGAATGTGTCATCCTCGAAAAGGAACTTCATCGCGTGCTCCTCAAGCTGGCGTTTACTTTCGTTTCCTCCGGTCCAGATGCACTCGGTTCCCAAGAAGTTCGAAATTTCAACCCGCTGACTAATTTAGTGTGTCGGTAAGGAGCGGCCGTG
>NZ_JAVROT010000121.1:0-55061 GCF_032162605.1 Mycobacterium sp.
CGCTCCCGGCCGCTTCACGCAGCCCACTCACCGCGACATCCGCCGCCTCATCCCAATCCACGTACAGCTCGCGAGCGGTGGGATCCAATAGTCGCCAGCGCAGGAAGTTTTGACCGGGGGCGAAACCTGGTGACAATCCGCGGGCCAGCGGGTTGGCCGCCAGGACATCCAGGTTGCGGCTGGCCACGATCGCCGGCATTGGAAACTGATCGATCAGCTCGTCGACGCCGTCGGCGGCGTCGGCGGCGTCGATACCCGCGGGGTCCCGCCGGCGGGAGGACGGGCTGGCCAGCTGGCGCAGATACTCGCTGGCCTTGACGTCGAGCTGTAGCACCCGTGACAGCGCGTCGATCACCTGGGCCGACGGGTGGGTGTCGCGGCCCTGCTCAAGCCGCAAGTAGTAGTCGGAGCTGATGCCGGCTAGCATCGCCAGCTCCTCGCGGCGCAAGCCCGCAACCCGACGCCGTTCGCCGCCCACCAGGCCGACATCCTCGGGCCGCACCTGCTCGCGCCTGGCCCGCAGGAAATCGCCAAGCGGATTGGCCTTCGCTGCCACCACCTGAGCCTAATCGTGTTCCCGCCACTCCCAGGATCGATCAGCGTTGCGGCAGGCGTCCAGCGCAGAGTTTTGCCACGCAAAGGTCTTCCTCGTCTAGGCACAGTCCGGTGAACTGAGGTTCGCCTGATGGGGCCGCCGGTGAGACCACGATGAATACTTCAGTGAGACCCGCGATTTGGCATGCGGTCCGGATGGCATGATCGAGTTGGTCGCGGCGACCACCACCAAAACACCAGTTCAAAGGCCTAATCAGTCGGGGAGTTGGTTCGTGCAAGAAAATCGATCCGGCCAACATCCGGCCAACCCATCCAGCGTGCGCCCGGGTGGCGACGGACGGTCCTTGGGATTGTCGTCGAGCGCATTGAGCGCATTGAGCGCATCGAGCGCATCGAGGGCCGAGCCGACACACGCGATGGCTGGGAGCACCCGGCGAGGTCACCAGTGTCGTGCTAACCGATGAAGGTCTGAATGGGTGTGGTGGAGATGATTAGCCCGGGCAAAGTGGACACCGCCGCTGGCGCTCACATCGGCGACCGAATTGCGCGGAGTCACTTAAGGTTCAGCGTGACTCCGGCGTCGTCGAAGGCGTCCCGTACCGCGTCGAAAAACGTGTGCTGCCCTCGCTGCACGTCCTTCAGTTGGTGCTGAGATAGATCGCTGTGCTGCCATTCGAACTCGTAGGGTCGATTCTCTGGGGTGCCGAATCCGCCCCGCAGGCAATCGGCTAGCGCATCGAGATTCTGTCCGAAGTATCCGCCGGGCCCGTTGACGGAGCGTCCGATCTCTCGATAGAAGTCCTTGACTGACTTGATCTTTCGGCCGTCGATTCGGAAGATCAGAGGTGCGTCTGAGTCTGGCTGCGGCGTCATCTTGGCCTTCCCGCGTCAGCGATCGTACAGAACGAGTCGTAGTGGTCGTCGGTGTAGAAGTATTGGGGCGGATTGGTCAACGGCGCTCCACCGGTGATGATGCGCTTCGTCGACCGGTTTCGGGCACCAGGGGTGGTCACGGTGTACTCGTGGTAATAATCCCTGCCTTGTCCGGGTAGACGGCCCTCTCGGTTACCGAATACCACGCCGTCGTTGCGCGGAAAGGGGAATGGGCCGCCTGCGTGGATGACGCGCACGGTGTTGACCGCCTCTGGCGGCAGGGTGTTCAGTGAGCACGTCGGGAGACCGGTCGTCGTCGTTGCCGGGTCGGCGGAAATCGTCTGCCCGTGCGCACATCCGCTGGCGATGAGGATTAGTGCGCAGAGTGCGACAACCGCGAACCTACGTCGACCCAGCTGCGCTCCTGTCGGGCTGCTGTCCACTACATCATCGCCTGTCCACGTGTCGGTGCGGTCGTCCGACGACGCGCAACGTGGGAGCTGAACACCCAATGGCTTACTGCGGGTGGGTGGCCAGGTAGTCGCCGATGGGGATCGGTGACGTCGCAGCGTAGCCAACCGGAAGCAGAACGTCGCCGGCGGTCGTGTTGTAGTACACGTCCCAACGGTGGTAGCCGGCGAAGGCTGTGGGGTCGGCGGCAAGTACTGCTGCGTAATCGTTGACCGCGTGCACGTATTCGTTGGCGTTGTTGTAGCGGTAGATGGCGTGATCGCGATCGTTGGCAAATCCGTTGGCGGCCAAGTAGCGGCCGGCTGCCATGATGCTGTCGTGGGGCGAGTTGATGTCGCCCCCAGCTCCGTAGGCGGCGAATGTCGAGGGCATGAATTGCATCGGACCCTGCGCGCCGGCGGCGCTGAGGCCCCCGATGCTTCCGAAGTGGGTCTCGATCAAGTTGATCGCGGCGAGGTAGTTCCAGCCAACGCCCGACGCCGACTCTGCCTCGCGGTAGTCACCGAGCAGTTCCTCCGCCGGAGCCGGTGCGTCGATGCGCCATGCGGGCAAGGTGTCCTTGACGTCGGCCATCGCGGTGAGCTGTCGGCGGGAATCGACATTGCGGTCGTAGATCTCCAGCAGCGACGGCGGGATTCGCGGTCGCGCGACCACATCCCAGTCGGGGTGTCGCCCGATCGCGCGGTAGGCCGCCTGCTGTCGGCGCGCCGCCGCGACCAGCACAGCATCCGGCGTCGACGGGTCACGTAGGGCTTGCTCGTCGGCGACGAGATCGTCGGCCAGCTGCGCCGGGTCTCCTGCCAGCCGCGGTTGTGCGCCCGTGGGGCCGTCTCCTGCGGTGGTCACCGTCGAGTCGTCCATCATGGTCGCGCCGACCGATCCGTCGGCGGCCACCGTCCCTGCGGTGGAGCCGGCGACCGACGCCGTAATTGGCGGCCTCGACCCCCAACAACCGACAACGGCGAACAAGATCGTGGCGAGCACGAGGGGGGCACGAAGCGGCTGCCGAACGGCGACTACGCGGTCACGGCGCACTGAGTTCACTCCCGTCGACTGCTTCACGAGCGACGCTCTCTCCGGAGGAGGCTGGCTCTGCACCAAAGCCTAGGGGCCGCGCGTGGTCCCGCGTCCGGCTTCGGCACCGAACGAGTCGGAACGGCGAGCGATCCGGACCCGACCGAAATTCACTTCGGCCCAATTCGCGACCGTGAGCGACGCGTTGGCTCATTTAGGACAGTTGTCACGGTGTTCAATCTGGGAGCTAACGGTCTACGTCTGGCGTCTTGGATCGCCAGGGCGGTCAAACCACGTCCTTCAGTGCGGCATCCAGCGTTGGGTAGAGACTCACGGCCTGGTCGAGGCCCGTCAACATCATTGGTCGGCTGGTGGCGGGCCCGTCGGCGACGACCATGAACCGTTTCCCCGACCGAAGGGCGGTTTCGTGTCCCGTCACGAGGACGGTCATACCTGCCGAGGCTAGGAAGGCCACTTCCGACAGATCGACGATGAGTGCCGTCAGTGACGCGGCGATGCCGTTGTCGATCGCTTCGGCCAACTGCGGCGCGGTGAATACGTCGAGTTCGCCACGCACGCCCAATACTAGGACTCCGTCGATCGATGAGGCCCGCACGACAAGGTTGTCTCCAGGTGGTGAGGCCGAATCGTCCACGGTGACAACCTAACGGCAATTGGTCGGAGACGGCACCACTGTTGCGAGATGCGTGAGCGTGCATTCGGACAGAGGTGGACCGCAACGGCCGGAGGGCTTTCGCCGTGAGAGTGGTCGTCCCCCCTAATGGACGCTCTCACGGCTCGCGCCGAGGCGCGGGCTTGGTAGCGCGGCCCTCCGGCCGACGCAGCTGCCATGATTTCAACATTCGACGTTTGCGTAAGTCAAGGGCCAGCGCATCATGAACTGCCTGAAAGTCGGAATGCTGGCATTGCTACGCCGGATCGAGACCCGCGCGGGAGAGGCGGATGGGTCGACTGACTGTGAAGGCAGTCGCGGGCGCTGCTACGGCATGACTCACTCCGTCCTCGTGTCGACCTCGCTAACGACTGATCGTCCGCGGAACGGCGAACCCGGCGAGCTTGTCCGGGTTGCGCATGGCGTAGAAGTTGGTGATCTTGTCGTGCACGATTTCGAGGAGGAAGACGCCTTCGAGGACATCGCCGCGGTGGACGACGACAGCGGGTGCGTTGTTGCAGTTCACCGTGTTGAACCACACACCCGGCGTGCGCCGCCGGAAACGGAAGGCGGCCATGAGGACTGCGGCCACCTTCTTCGCGCCGACCACCGGCCCGCGCCCAGCGGGGGCCTTGCCGCCGCTATCGACGGTCCAGGTGGCGTCGGGCGCGAGCAGCGAAAGCAGTCCGTCCATGTCGCCGGTGTTCGCCGCGGCCCTTGCGCGTAGCGCGTTGAGCGCCTGGCTGGTCACCAGCTGCGCAAGGTACGACTTGGTGTCCCGGACGGTTGCGAGATCCACGTCGGCCCACCGGAGGTAACTGTCCTGGAGCACGTCATCGGATTCGGTCGCCGAGCCCAGTATTTCGTAGGCGATCGTGAACAGCAGCGGTCGCAGATGGGTGAACCGCTGTGCGTGGTCGTCGTCGGCCGAGCCTGCGATCGGGCCCTCGGTGGTCACTTTTCCGTGACCACTTGCGGAGCCACCACCGGCTGCCCGTGACGCGGACGGCCCTTGAAGTAGAACGTCGAGCCGGGCTTGCGGGCCTCGCGGCGCAGGCCCCACAGGGTGCCCTTGCAGACGGCCTCCTTCAATGCCGCGGCAATGCGGCCGCCGATGTAGAAGTTGACCGCCGTGTCGTCCTTGCGGGCGAGCTGGAATGTGCCGGCGTGGCGGCCCAGGCTGATGCACGACCCCAGGAAGAACGGGGTTATCACCGTCGGTGTCGTGCCGGCGATGCGGCTGAGCACTGTGTCGGCGGCCTGCACCCCGAGTGGCCCGGCCGCTTGGCAGCACATGCGCAGCGGCCGTCCCGATGGTGCGGCGCAGTCACCGGCGGCCACGATGCGCGGATCGTCGATGCTGGTCATCGTTTCGTCGGTGAGCAGTCGGCCCATCGCATCGGTGCGCAGTCCACTGGCCGACGCCAGCTCCGGCACGCCGAAGCCTGCGGTCCAGATCGTCACCCCGCTCGGGCGCACCGCGCCGTCGGCGAAGACGACGGCATCCCGACGGACCTCGGTCACCACATCAGCGTCGAGCACCGCGACCCCCAGTTTGGCCATTACCTTGGCGATCGAGCGACGGCCCGGTGCGGACAGCGAGGGTCCTAACTGGCCGCCGCAGACCAGCACGACATTGCGCCCCTGCCCGGCGAGCTCGGTGGCCGTCTCGATCCCCGTCAGTCCGGCGCCCACGACGGTTACCGGGGCGTCGGGGGGTAGCTCGTCGAGGGCGCCGCGCAGTCTCTGGGCGTGCTCCAATTCGGCAATGGGGTAGGCGAATTCGGCCGCACCGGGCACCGATGACGGCACCGCGCCCGTGCTGCCGACCGCGTAGATGACGTAGTCGTAGTCCATCGCGCGACCCGATGCGAGCTGCAGCTTGCGCGACGCGGTGTCAATGCGGGTGGCGGCGTCGACGACGAGTTGAATGCCCTCGCCGAGCAGGCTGCCGTAGTCGGCAGTCGCCTCGGCGGTGCCTGCCACGAGTTGGTGCAGCCGGATCCGTTCGACGAACTTCGGCCGCGGGTTCACGAGGGTGATTGCCACGTCGCCGCGCCTCCGCAGATGGTTGGCCGCCAGCGTTCCTGAGTAGCCGCCGCCGATGACGACGACCTTGGTGTGTTGAGTCATGCCCTCAAGACACCCCCAATCGGCCATTTGTGACAGAATGTGATGTGGGTCACTCAACACTGGTCGACCAGCACGGCAACGCTTTGGGCGGGCCGGGCTCATCATCGGCCGAGCGCGCGTGTTGTGAGTGACGTATTCGCCATCAAATTCCCGGGTGCCACCCATGAACACCCCAATGTTCAAGCCTGGTTGATAAAAACCCCAGGATCACAATGCATTTCACGCCGACGAGCTGCTCGTGGCCGGACATGGTCTAGATACTCTTCGGCATCACGGCCGATTCCGTTCCGAATCCGCTGGATTGGCCTGTTTCAGATTTCGGCCGAGTCGCGTCGGCTGACGTCGGGCAGCGAAAGGCCGTTCAACAGCATGTCAGCGACGTTCTCGGCATAGACGCGCACCTGATTGTCATCTGGCGAGACGAGGTGGGGAGCCATCAGCGACACGAGACCGACCTGACCAAAGGGAGCCGTCCCGCCCGACGTGAGCTGGAAGTAGAAGATCGCGGTCGGAATGTTCTTGATTCTGCCCTGCTCGCGCAGCTGCTCGAAAACCGGCGCAAAACGCATCTGGACCGGCCGAATATAGTTTCGGTAGAGGTATTCCATACGGTCTGTGGGAGCGGCACCTTCCACGGTGGCGATGCGCGCAAGGTAGGGCCTGGTGGCGGAATACTCGATGAAGTTCCGAATCAGCATGCGCAGCCTGATCATTGGATCGGCGGACTTGTCGTCGGCGGTCTCCAAGTATTCGAGAAGCGGACCGAAGGCCCAGTCGACGGCAGCGCGCCACAGCTCGGCTTTGGAGCCGAAGCGCTGATAAAGCAGGTTGCGACTGACGCCCAACTCGTCGTTGACGGTCCGCAGCGACACCCCGTTGTATCCGTGTACGGAGAAGGCCTCCATTGCCGCGGCCATGACCTTGTCCGTGGGGGCGAGCTCGGCGTCTTTGCGGGGTCGTCCCCGCGGTCGGGCAACGCGGGGCGAGGTGTCAGGCATTAGTTCGATCTTATCGGCACCCATATCCGCCCAGTCCCGGTTTGCGGTCCGCCACCATCAGCTGCTCGATTACCGCGTCAGCTTGTCGACGGGCTTGAACTTCGCTTCGCCGCCGTCGAGGTTCTTGTTCAGCCATTCATGACGAGCGCGACGGTGCGTCGGGTCGATCCACCCCGCTACCCCTGGGACGTTCCGACGAAGCGTCTCGCGCGTCAGGTTCGGAATCACCCGAACCAGCGGCGCATACCGCCACAACCCGGCGTCGGGTAGGCCCGTCGCGCGATAGCTGTTCTCGCCGAGGTAGAAGCGCGCGTGACCAAGCTGTGCCTTGTATCGCAGCTTGCCGTAGCCCCGGCCTAGTCCCCGGGCGTCCTCCGCGGGCCGGTAGGTGTCCATGAACGAACTGCACAGGTCCTGGGAGTCCGTGCCGATCTTCGGTGCCTCCGAGAGTGCGAGCAGCAGTTGGACCTGGACCGCATCCTCCGTCGTTTCGGGGTACCAGGGCGGCTCGCAGCCCATCAGGTACCCGACATAGCGCCAGTGATGCATCATCGCGGCGATGTCGTCGTCGGTGGGTCGGTAGCCGAGAACCTTCAGCTGTTGCCCGGGGGCGAACGAACTGAGCAGGAGCGTCCCGAACATCCCAAACTGGCTGATCGGCACGCCCAGCCTATCCCGGTCCCACTCTGGGTGTGGCAGCAAGGTGTGGCGGATGATCGAGTGCAGCACTCGGACGAACACCGCCGAGCGGCGTCCCACCCCACCCGGCCGCATCGCACCGGGCTCGGTGGTATCCGTCCACAGCCGAGAGGTTTCCAGGAACCGGCCGAACGCTGACCCGCCGGTGTAGGCGCCGGTCAGCGCGAGCGGTTTGGCGATGGTCTCCAGGCCGTATGCGTTGAACGTCATCATGCCGAAGTACGGGTAGAGCTCGGAGCCGTAGCGCCGGAACACCGCCGCGCCGTGCTCGACCTTGTCCCAGTCCACCCATTCGGGGTCGGTGTTGAGCTGTTCGAACAGCGACAGCAGCTCCGGAGACGGGTCAGTGACGCTGTCGATGCCGTGACTGAGGGCCTCTTCGACGTCCTTTCTGGCGTGGGCCCTGCCACTCGGGGAGGCGAACGAGGCGTCAATGTAGGCGTCGCCGAGCCGGTCCCCAGTGTTCATCGCCCGGCCGAACGCCGAGGCCAACTCGTCGGGTATTCCAATGTGGCTCTTGGCGTTACGTTCCATCCGCGACTTGATAGTGCGTCCCATGGGAGTGTCGACGGCCCGGAAGTAGTTGAAGCACTTCGGGATCGAGACCTCGGTCGATTGGGTCATGTGATGTCGCCTTTCTCGTGGAGGTAGCGGCTGGACAGGTCGCTGGCCAGTTCGATGGCGGTGTGGTCGGCGGTCGCCTGGTCCGCCAGGGACGGGTCGCGGCCGAGCAGTGCGGCGATGAATGCCCCGCCGCGCAGCCCCGCACTGGGCGGGCCGACCAGGACGTGGGTGTGGGGACAGCCCTCGCCGAGGGAGTAGGTGTAGACCCGCTGCGAGCCGGTGACCCGTGTCACGGCCTCGCTCACCGCAGAGAGCACAGGACCGAGTTCGGCGGCCTCGGAACGGCTCACGTCCGCCAGGCCCTCGGTGTGCCGCTTCGTCTGAACCGTGACCCAGCCGGGAACGGGCATGGCCGGGTGCATGGACACGCCCCAGCAGTCGGTCCGCAGCAGCCAGCCGGGATCGGCGGCGTCGAGCCCAGCGGCCCGATCGCACAGTACGCAGGCTTCGGCGGTCACGTTGCCGCCTCGGCGATCGTGTTGGTCAGTGTCCCAAGGTTTTCCACAGTGACCGCGACGACGTCGCCGACCTTGAGGTACCGCCCGTCGGCCACACCCGTTCCGCCGGGAGTGCCGGTGAGTATGACGTCGCCGGCCTCCAGGGTGAGGAAGGAGCTGACGAAAGTGAGGAGCGCGGGCACCGAGAACACCAGTTCGGCCGTCGAGGAGTGTTGGCGGACAATCCCGTTCACCTCGGTCGTGATGTCCAGCGCATCGTACTCGCGCAGTTCGTCGGCGGTCAGCAGGGCTGGGCCCAGGGGTTTGAAGCCGTCGAAACCCTTGGCAAGAGCCGGGCTGGGCATCGGCAGTCCCGGGTTCTCGCCGAACTGGATGTCGCGGGCCGAGATGTCGTCGGCGACGGTTCCGCCCGCCACGAAGTCCCAGGCGGACTTCTCGGGGATGTCGCGGCCGCTGCGTCCGATCACGATGGCGAGTTCGCCTTCGTAGTCGACCTTGTCCGGGGCGGACCGCGGCAACCGAACGCTGGCACCGCAACCCGTGACGGCTGAGCCGGGGATCAGGTGGAAGCGCGGGAAGGTGGGCAACGGGTTGCCGGTCTCCGCCGCATGGTCGCGGTAGTTCAGGCCGATCACGACGATCTTGCCGGGGCGCCTGATCGGAGGCGCCAGCGTGGTCTCATTCCAGTCGACCGTCCTGCGGGTCTTCAGGCCTTCCAGCTCGGCCAGGCGCCCCTCGATGATGAGTTCGTCCAGCGTGGCGGAGTGGTCGAGGAGTTCCAGCTTGTCCTGCGCCACCCGCGCGATGCCATCGGTGGTCTGTGCGATCAGCATTGTCTGCTCCGTATCCGGCCGGTCACCCGGTCCACGACCAGATCCGGGTCAATTGGGCAGCTGTCGCCCCGCCAGGCGACGATGCCGTCCGGGCGTATCAGCGCGATGGCGCACCCGTACGCCTCGCGAGCCCCTTCGGCGTCGACCCACTCCACATCGACCGGTATTCGCCGGTTGCGGAACGCATCGAGCAGTGCGCCGCTGTCTGCCTCTGGCGCCAGGTTCAGTAGCGTGAAGCGACCACGGAAGAGGTCGAGCACCGAGCGTCCGTCGTTCAGGAAGAAATGTGGGGCGCGGTGTCCCGGTCGTGCTGTCGGCACGTATTGCTCGGGGTCGGCGGCGGGCTCGGGGGTGCCGTCGGAAACGACCAGCGACGACTCGGGATAGCGCACATCCAGCTGGGCTCCGAGGGATCGCCACTCGGTCTGGCGGGTCGACACGATCCGCTCGCCAAGGACTGCGCGGGCCTCTTCCTGCCCCGGGTCGTCAAGTGTCGGCTGGGGCAGGATCGCGTTGTCCGCGCGGTAGTTGTGCCACGCGCGGCGCACCATTCGTTCGCAGTGTGGGCGCCGCTCGGCGGTGTAGCTGTCGAGCAGGGCGTCAGGCGCCCAGCCGCGCAGCACTGCTTCGAGCTTCCAGCCGAGGTTGGCTACGTCGCCGAGCCCGGTGTTCATCCCGTGCCCACCCGAGGGCCACATCCGGTGCGCCGCATCGCCTGCCAACAGGACGTGCCCGGATCGGAAGGATTCGGCCACCACCGCGTCGCCGCTCCACTCCCTGGTGTCGAGCACCTCGACCGATTCGACCGCGCAGTCGAGTGCGTCGGCGATGGTGGCTCGCACCTCCGAAGCGGCGGGGCACTCCTCGTCCTTGAGTGGGTAGGTGACGCGCCACAGGTCGCCGCCGTCGAGTGATCCGAGGATGATCCGGCGGGGATTGACCAGGTAGTACTGCACCGCCGGGGCGTGCGGGACCCGCTCGCGCAGCCCTGGCAGCCGCACGAAGGCGCCTTGCCAGCGCGCCCGGGCGTGGTCGGAACCTCGCAGCGACGCAATGCCCAGCGTCCTGCGGATCGATGAGCCGGCGCCGTCACAGGCGACCAGGAACTGCGCGCGCACGGTCCGGCGCCCATGCTCGGCAGAGCAGAGCCGTACGGACACTCCGTTGATGCCGTCGTCGAAACCCTCACACGTCCACTGGAAGCGGAGGTCCACCGTGGGCTCCGCCGCCGCGCGCGCCCGCAAGGTCGGGTCGAACCAGAACTTCGGCCACCACACACCGCCCTCGGGGCTCAGCCCTCGGGTGGTTTCGAGCCGGTCCGCGTTGGACGGACGGGGGAAGCGGGCGAGCTCGTGGGTCGTGATGCGGGAGACGAAGGAGATGTCCCGCCGCTCGTCCGCGGGAAAGCCGCTGTGCAGCACTGCTTCCGCGATACCCCAGCGGCGCAGCAGTTCCATCGACGCGGTGTCGATCGATTCCGCGGTCGGGTAGCGGACCACACCGTCGTCGCGCTCGACGACGAGCACCGAGCACCCACGGACGCCCAGTTCGATGGCGGTCGCGATGCCGACCGGGCCGCCGCCGACGACCACGACGTCGTAGGTATCGGTGGTGATGTCGCCGCTCGGTCCCGCCGCCGACGTGAGCGTCATCGCTCCCAGATCATTTCGCTGAGGTCGCGCCCGGAGCGTCGGCCTGCGACCAGGCGTTCCGGGTCCAACGGAAATCCGTTGGGGTTGTTCTTGAACTCGTCGGTCGCCATGAACTTCTGCATGTCGTCGCGGCAGGAGAAGTTCAGCGCGGACAGCTCGATCTTGTTGCCGTCCGGGTCGCGGTAGTAGAAGCTGGTGCCCGGACCGTGGTTGGACGCCTCCTCGGGCAACTCCCCGCTGACCTTGAGTGCGCTGTACAGGTCGACGAATGCCTCGATGGTCGGCGTACGTAGCTGAAAGTGATGCAGCCCCTTAGACGTTGGACCGGAACCGATGTCCTGGCATTCGAAGATCGCGATGCGCTGGGTGTAGGGCAAGTCGAAGTAGTAGTTGAAGAAGCAAATGCGCGACGGCTCGTCGGGGTCGTCCGACGGAGGCGGGGTCATTTCCACGCTGCGCGGCTGAGCCAGCAGCAGCGAGTAGAAGTCGCACAGTTGGTCATAACCAGTCGTCCGCAGAACGACTTCCGACAAGCGCAGTCCGGTCATGTCTGTTGGTTCCTTCAGGCTCGTGGCAGATTCAGTGGAGCAATACGGGTTTCACCGCTGCACCCGAACGAGCGTCGTCCACGGCCTTGGCGATGTCTTCCAGCGCGTAGGTGCGGATCATCGCCTCAAGGGGGAAGAGCCCCTTGTCGTGGAGGCGCAAGATGCGTGGCACGAGTACTGCGGGTGCTTGGTGCCCGACGATGGAACCGGTCACGGTTCGACCTTCCAGGAGCGCAAATGCGTTGGTGCGCAGCTCCGCACCATCCGAAGCGACACCGGGGATCGCCGCGCTTCCCAGCGGGGCCAGCGCGGCAACGGCCTGGGTCATCACCTCGGGCACTCCGGTGCACTCCACGCTGAAGTCCACCCCCAACCCACCGGTCAGCTCTCGGACACTCTCCGCCCCTGCTCCGACGGTGGCGTCGAACACGTCGGTCGCGCCGAGGTGCACGGCGAGCTCGAGCCGGGAGGAATGGGTGTCGGTCACGATGATCCGGGAGGCCCCGACGGCCACGGCGGCCATGACCGCACTCAGCCCCACCGCCCCGGCGCCGAAGACGGCAACCGTGCTTCCCGAGGTCACCTTCAGGGTGTTCCACACCGCGCCGGCTCCCGTGATGACGCCGCAGCCCAGCGGGGCGACCACGTCGTCGGGCGGGGCCGTCTCGGGCAACCGGATGAGGCTGCTGGGTCGGCACAGCCCGTAGTCGGCGAACGAAGACTGGCCAAAGAAGTGGTCCCGCACGGGGTTTCCATGTGCATCGCGTAGGCCGACGGAACCGTCGGCGCGCTGGGCGCCGAAGTTCAGCGGGAAGTGGTCGGGACAGTAGGCGGGCTG
Organism: Mycobacterium sp.; assembly: GCF_032162605.1. Lineage (GTDB taxonomy): Bacteria > Actinomycetota > Actinomycetes > Mycobacteriales > Mycobacteriaceae > Mycobacterium. Next base: position 12,370 of record NZ_JAVROT010000121.1, read on the forward strand.
GCCGCTCAGGCAATTTCGGCAGCTGCCACAGAAGCTGAAGCTGGCCACCACGCGGTCGCCAGGAGCGAACCCGCTGACCGCGGAGCCGACCGCCTCGACGACACCGGCACCCTCGTGGCCGGCAACCACCGGGAAGGGGGTCGGCATGAATCCAGACGCCACCACCAGGTCGGTGTGGCACAGCCCGGTCGCGGTGAAGCGCACCAGCACCTCGTCCGGACGGGGGTCGTCGATGGTCAGTTCTTCCATGCGGAAGAGATCACTGCCCTGCCTGCACACCGCCGCCTTCACAGCGTGACCGCCTCGAACTCCGGGAAATGGGGACCGATCAGCGGCGTGCGCGTCGCGCGCAGTCTGTCGACCCATTCCGCACGGGTGGCCGCTGCGACCTCGGCATCCCAGTCGAAGCCGCAGCGCCAGTGCGGGTGCGCCACCGCCGCCGGATGATGGAAGAGGTCGCCGATCAGGGCGAGGCTCTCGTCGTGAGACTCGATCAGGGCGACGGAGGCGCCCGGCGTGTGGCCAGGTGCGTGCTCCAGGCGAAGCCAGTCGAAGAGGGCGATGGAGTCGCCGTCCCAGAGCGCGGCCGCATCGCGGAGCGGAAAGACCTTGTCCCGCACGGCTTCGTCGGCGCCCTCGACGACGAAGTGCTTCCAGTCCTTGGCGTGGATGTGGTGCCTGGCGCGCGGGAAGGTGGGCAGGCCGCCGGTGGTGGCCCAGCCGATGTGATCGATGTGCAGGTGACTGAAGACCACGTCGGTCACCGACTCGGGCACACAGCCCAGCTTCTCGAGATGGGCGGGGAGCAGTTCGCACACGGCGGGTGGGTCCCCGCCCGGCACCAGTTGGGGCGCGGGGCCGCCGCCCAGATCGAAGACGACGTGATGGCCTTGCGTGTCGGTGGCCAGGAACCCGCCGAACGGAACCTGAAGCAGGTCATCCTGGTCGATCGTGCCGGGCAGATTCCGCCACGTCGACATGGGCAGGTCCGGATATAGCCCGCCGGGCGGCATCGGCATGACGCCGTCGGGAAGCGCGTGAACCGCCACATCGCCTATCCGCATGGGAGTGAGCGTATGCCATTAAGTGTTGATAGGCAATTTATTGTGACGCGATGACGCGAGTCGACGCCAGCACTGACGCGTTGCGGCCTGGGCGGTGGTGGTGCGGGCCGATTGGCCAAAAGGCTTATCCCCAATTGGATATTCGGTCGGAGTTGAGAACAGGAGAAGCCTGTTATCGTCCATCGGTGGGGAGCCGATAAATAAGTTGACTATCGACACTTAAATCTCTAGATTGGTTTGGACGTCCCGTCCCGAGAAGGAGTGGCGCATGCCTGGTCGACGTATCGATATCCACACTCACGCGATGTCGGAGGGTGTGATCGCGGAGCTGCTGGCGCGGGGCTTCAAACCGACCGGTGGCTACACGATTTCGGTGCAATGGACGCCGGAAGCGGCGCTGGCTTACATGGATCGGCAGGGGATCGCGGCCCAGGTGGTGTCGATGCCGATGGCCTTCGCCGGGTTCGACGACGACCCGGACTTCGGAACGAGGGTCTGCCGGATGATCAACCAGGGCAACGCCGAGTTGATCGCGAAGCACCCCGGTCGGTTCGGGGCCTTCGCCAGCCTGCCTGCCGACGGACCCGAGCAGGCGCTGGCCGAACTCGCCTATGCGTTGGACGAATTGCGGCTCGATGGTGTGGTGCTGACCTCCAACGTGGCGGGCCACTATTTTGGGGATCCGTTCCTGGGGCCGGTGCTGGCCGAACTGGAACGCCGGCAGGTGCCGGTGTTCGTGCATCCGGTGGACTCGCCGTGCATCGAGGTGCTGGGCTTCGGCCGGCCGTCCTCGATCGTGGAGTTCCCGTTCGACACCGCCCGCAACATCGCCAACGGGCTCTACACCGGGTTCTTTCAACGCCATCCGGGGATCCGTCTGATTCTGGCCCACTGTGGTGGGGCGTTACCGACACTGGGATGGCGGATCGGTGAGCACACCGTGATGGGGCGAGGGCCCGATGACGCCGACATCGACCCCGCCCACGTCGCGGGGGTGCTGCGGGGCCTCTACTACGAGACGGCACTGGCCGGCAGCCGGAACTCACTGCTGCCGACGTTGGAGGTCACCGGTGCCGACCACGTCCTGTTCGGCACCGACTGGCCCGCGGCCCCGGAGGCCACGGTGGTCCGAAACATCGCCAACCTCACCGGCTTCGACGGCTTTAATCCCGAACAGCTACGCGGCGTCGAACGCGACAACGCCCTGCGCCTCTTCCCACGATTCGCGTGAGGGGTGAAGGGGTCGTCGCTTAACTAGGTACCGTGGGAGTCGGGCGGTGGACGTTCGTCGACCGAGGCCGTGAAGATCTGGCTGGCGGCAGCGCCGAAACCTTCGGGTTGACCTACTTCCGCGAAGGTCCTTCCAACCTCGGCAAGTTCGTAGGACCACCGCCAGCCCTTCTCGTCGGCCTGCTGCGTGGCCCGCAGCCACGCCGCCGCAAGATCCGGTTGGCTGATCGCCCATTCCCTGGTGAGGTCGTCCTCGACCCCGAAGGCGGCGGCGGTACGCCGGATCGAGATGAGCAACGCTGCGGTGGTCTTGGTCCAGGCCGCGTACGTCATCTTCAGCGCTGACGCGGCGGGCGGGGCACCGGCAAGGCTGACCACGTCGAGCGGGGAGCCGGCGAACAGGCTCGCGACCTCGCCGTTGTCGCCGGCCAGGTACAACCGGGTGGTGCCAGCCCCGAGCGGCGGCGGACCGATGATGCCACCGTCGACATAACGGGCACCGCCTGCGGTGACGACCCCACCGACGAGTCGGGATGTGTTGGGGCTAACCGCGTTGGCGTCCACCACGATCCCGTGGTAGCCGACCAACTGTCGCGCGACCTCAAGCGCTGCGTGCGGCGGGCAGATGGAAAACACCACATCGGCATCGGCCAGCAGTTCTGACTGATCGTCGAACGGCGTCAATCCCGCCGCAACGGCGCGGTCCGTGCTCTCGTCGCTTCGGCCGGTGGCCAGCCACCCGACTTGGTGGTCTCGACCGACCAGACAGGCGGCCACCGCCGCGCCCATGACACCGGGATGAAGTAGAGCCAACATGTCCCAATGATCTCGTGACCTAGTCAGCTCAGGTGGCGCGATCGGCTGCGGGGGCGGCCGCCGCACGACTGCCCTGGCAGACGACGATCGCGACCACCAGCTGGCCTCGACGGTGACCGAGGTTGACTATGCGGGGCCGACTGGCCGGGGTATTCAGTTGGCCCGGGTCGCCGCCAGCCTGGGTAGCAGGCTGTGTGCGTTGCCGTGCATGACCTGGGCAAGCAGATCGGGCCGGGCTTGGAAGTAGGTGTCGACGTTGTTGGTGTACCAGCCTGCGGTTTGTGGGCTGACTGCCGGGAAGTCGGTGCCGAACAGAATGTGGTCGGATTCCACGAAGTTCTCCAGGGCGACCAGGTTTGTTTCGAATCCCGATAGTGCGGTTTCGTAGTAGAAGGTGCGGAAGTCGGCGATGATTTCCTCGGGGCTCAGTTCGCAGCCGAGATGGAACGCACACAGTCCGGCCACCCGCGCGGCGAGGTATGGGGTGCTACCGCCGGAGTGGGACAAGACGATCCGCACGTTCGGGTACTGCCGTTTGCGTCCGCTGGTAACTAAATCCGCTGCAGCCTAGTAGGTTTCGTTTGGCACCTCGCTGACCGGGGTGGGCAAGAACCGGCTCGGTGCGCGGTTTCGTCCCGGGGTCTGCTCGCCTTGCAGAAACACCACCGTGCGCCGGCGGTCGAGCTCGGCCCACAGCGGTTCGAAAATCTCATCGCCCAACGACCGGGCCTCTTGCCCGGTCCCGTAGACGTTGGTCAGGGTGACGCCATCAGCGCCCAGCTCGTCGAGCGCGTACGCCACCTCGTCGAGGGCCGCGTCGACGTCGGTGGGTGTGGGCAGGTGAGCGAACAAGCCGAACCGGCCGGGATGATCCTCCATGGCCTGGCGGGCGAAGGTGTTGACCTCACGGGCGAAGCCCTGCCGCGTCGTGGCAGGCATGTAGGACTCCAGATCATTGGGTAGCGACAGGATGGCCGTCTGGATGCCGAGCGCATCCATGAACGCCACGCTGACATCCGGCGTCCATGCCGGCGTGTCCTCGGGGAATGTCCAGCCCGAATCCGCGCCGAGTGCACCCACGATCTCCTCGGTCATCAAGTTGGCGGGAAAGACGTGGTGGTGGAAGTCGACCCGCATCGGGCCAGAAGCGGTGGTGTTCATGGAATCGGTGTGACTCATCGGTTCCCTCCGGGTCCGAGCGTGAGGCTGTGTTGATCTGCGGTCATGTGTTTTGCAGCCGCGTCGAGCAGCTCCTCGATCACCGCGACTTCGTTTGGATCGCGTGGCGAGTACATCAGCACGTACTGATCGGGTAGGCCCACGGCGCGGCCGGCCAGTGGATGCAGCTCGCCCCACCGCGCGTCGATGCAATGGGCCGCGTCGGCCGGGGCCAGCACGACGTGCAGTGAGCCGTCGGCGTGGATGTGGGCGATCTCGCCGCCGGAAACCTCCCCGTCGGCGTGGATGGGAGAGCCCGGCGCCGCGAATGCCGCGTCGATGTGCTTCTCGAAGTAACTGCGGCCGCAGCTCAAGGTTGGTCGGGCGGCGACAAACGACGCGATGGTGAGGCCGGACGTGAAGTGTGGGTCCGGGTATTGATCGAGCTGACGGTGTGGGATCGGGTAGCGCCCGCCTTCGTGCCCAATTCGCTGGCGGCGGTGCAAGACACGCTGGCTCGTCGGGGCGATCGCTGGCGGTTGACCAGCCGAACGATCACAACAGTACCGGGGGAGCGGTGACATGCTGATCTATCGGACCGCCGACGGCCTTGCTCGTGGCCACGGCGAGGACGTCCTTCTGCTCGACCTGCCGTACCGTGACCTGGGCGATCTGCTCACAGCGGCAGCAGATCGTCACGCCGCGAAGCGAGCGTTGGCCGATGCCGCCGTTCGAATGCGTATCCCGACCCGCGACGCCGAGCTGCTCGCGCCAGTAGCCGCCCCGAAGAGGCTGGTACTCGTCGGTGCCAATTACGCCGACCACGTGGAAGAGGCCGGGATGGCGACACCCACAGAACCGATGTTCCTGCTCTTGCCAGGCGCGGAGGTCTCGGGACCGACCGATGACATCCACCTCCCCGCGCAGGCGCCGTCGCAGGTCGACTACGAGGGAGAGTTGGCGATCGTTCTGACAGGCGGCGGAACAGACATTCCCGTCGCTCGGGCGTGGGAGCACATCGCCGGGCTGACCGTCGCCAACGACGTCTCGGCTCGCGACGTGCAGATGTCAGCGATGTCTGGGGGGATGGTCCGCGACATCGACGCCCTCTCGAGATCGAAGAGTTTCCCGACCTTCAAACCCATTGGCCCCGCCGTGCTGATGACCGACGATCTCGCGCAGCAGCCGGACCTCGTGCTGCAAACTTTGGTGAACGGCGAACTGCGCCAACATGTCCGCACCAGCGCGATGCTGTTCGACCTGGCGGAGATCGTCGCCCACGTATCACGCCACGTCGACCTGGACGCCGGTGATGTCGTGCTCACAGGAACGCCGAGCGGGGTCGCCCTTGCCGACGGCCGGTACCTTGGCGCCGAAGACGTTGTCGAGGTCCGCATCGAGGGGATCGGATCACTGCGCAATACCGTAACCCCATAGCCACTCCCGCTCGAAGTCCAGTGGCGGACGACTAATTCATACTTCGGCGCGCGACCGCAGGAAAGCGCTGCCGCGGCGGTACGGCGCCAACGCGACGGGCCTGTCGCCATGATCGCCCCAGGCCGCGCGAACGACATTGCGTACTTCCCGTCGTCGGCCCTCCGAGAGTGCGTCCAATGTCGCCTCGTCCAGCTCGACGACAATTCCATCCGCACGCAACCGGCATCGCACGACCTCGGGGTGCAGCAGCTCGCGCAGCGCGCGTTCCGCCCGGTTGACCGTGGTCAGGTCGGCGGCCACGATCGGGATCCCGGTCTCGACCCGGCTGGCGAGGCACGGCGCCGCGGGTAGCTCCGCCACGTCGTGCAGGCCGAGGTCCGAGGAGATCAGCCGTATTGTCGCCTTGTCGATGCCGACCTCGACGAAGGGATGACGGACGTCGAACGTTCGCGCCGCGGCCAGTCCTGGCCGGAAGTCGCCGAGGTCATCGACGTTCGTGCCGGACAGCAAGGTCGCGGACGTGCGGTCGGCGATCGCGCCATAGAGATGTGTCTTGCAGTGGAAGCACCGATCGACGGGGTCGCTCAGGTAGTTGTTGTCGCCGAACTCACCCGCGTCGAACACCTGTAGGTCCCAGCCCTCGCTGCGCGCGTAGCGCCGGACCCGCTCGGTGGCCTCGGGCGGCACGGCAGGGGAGACGGCGTGGAACATCGTCGTGGCAGCGTGCCGGGTGCGGTGTGCGATTACCGCGAGGGTCATGCTGTCCACCCCGCCGCTCACCGCGACGGCGGCCGAGTCGAGATCTCGCAGCCACCGCACCAGGGCGGTCAGCCTGTCATCCATGCCGCAAGCTCTTCATCGCCGCGCAGGCGGCCCCGTAGCCGTTGTCGATGTTGACCACGACCAGGCCTGGGGCGCAGCTGCATAGCAGGCTGTGCAGGGCCGTGCGACCGCCTTCGGCGACGCCGTAGCCCACCGACGTCGGTACGGCGATCACCAAGCCGGGAACGAGCCCGGCCAGCACGGTGGGCAGGGCCGCGTCCATGCCCGCGCACGCGTTGACCACCTGGTGCTCGGCGATCGCGGGCAGGTGTTGCTGGATGCGCCATAGGCCCGCAACGCCCACGTCGTAGATCTCGACGGCGGCGTGGCCGTGAAAGAGCAAGGCGCGCACGGCTTCCCTGGCGGCGCCGATGTCCGACGTGCCCCCGGTGACGACGGCAACCCGGGCCGGTCCACGTATTGGGGTGGGTGCGCCGAAGAAGCCGGTCCTGGAGACTTCTTCGTAGTCGATGCGGGCGCGGTAGTCGGACGGCAGCGCCGCGAGTTGAGGGACCGTGAGCCGCGTCAGCAGCATCGATCGACCCGCAGAACTGGCCTGGTCGAGTACGGCAACGAGGTGGTCGGCCGTCTTGGGTTCGCAGAGAACGGCTTCGGTGATGCCGACGCGGTCGACGCGATCCCAGTCGAGGATGACTGGCGTGGTCATCGGGACTCATCCCCATACACGTGGCGCAGTCGCGCGCGCAGTGTGGTCGCCACTGCGTCCGCGACCACGTGAGTGTTCCTGGTGACGGCGAGCGTCGCGATCAAGGCGTCGGCGCCGATCGTCGCTTCGGTGTGCGGGCCTGGCAGGCACGCGACGATCGCGGTACCGACCTCGCCGACGCCGATCCGGACCTGTGCCTTGGTGTGCCTGCCCTGACCTTGCTCGACGGCGAACAGGATAGGGGTGGCGGCGTCGGCGTCCACGGACAGCAGCGCCTCGACGGTGCCGTCCTTGCCCTCGGCGCCCACGCCGCCGGTGGTGACGATGAGCCCGTAGCCGAGATCCTCGCCCGCTTCCCTCAGCGCGGCCGCAATGACGTCGCAGTCGTCGGGCAGGTTCTGTCCTTCGGTGACGGTGAACCCGGCTTCCCGGAGCCGACCGGCGATCCATGGCTTGTTGGTGTCCCGGATCTGACCGGTGACGACTTCCGGTCCGGTGGAGAACACGATCGCCCGAGATGCGATGGCGCGTTCGATCTGGCCGGCCATCACCCGTCCGAGATCCAGAGCCGCGGTGGCCTCGGTGTAGTCGGCCGCGATCCAGCCGAGCATTCCCTGCGAGCACAGCGAGGTGGTCTCATCGACGGTGACACCGCGGACACCGGCCAGCGCTGACAGCAGTTCGTCCCGTCGGCCCGCAATGCGGTACGCGTCAACCGTCGAGCGCAGCACGTCGAGCGCGAGTATGTCGTCGCGGGCGTCGATCACGATGACGTCCTCGGCGGGCAGCCCAAGGACCCCGGCCACCGCGGCGGCGACCTCGGTGAGGTTCGCTCCGTCGAGTCCGATCCGCTCGACTCGCAGCTCGGTCTTGTTCAGCAGGTCCCATCCCGGTTCCGCGGTCATCGCACATCCACCACCCGCAACGTCATGTCGAGCAGCGGCGCGTCCACGATCGCGCGGCCGACATCGACGATGTCGACGTCGAGCGCGCGCAACCGGTCGATGTCCGTCAACTGGACGCCGCCGCCGAACGCCAACCGCACCCGATCGCGTAGCCCGGTCGCCCATAGTGCGTTGGACACCGTGGTGACATCGTCGATTCGGCCGGTGTCGACGAATACGATGTGCGCGCCACCCCTCGCGGCGACACATGCACCGTCGGCGTCGACGACCTGGATGATGCGCTGATAGCTAGCCAATTCCGGGTGCGCCGCCACCGCGTCCAGCGTGCTTTGAACGCCGCCCAGCATGGCGACGAAGTTCTTGTCCAGATAGGCGAACGGCCAGTCCGCGATCCGCGGTGCCGCACCGCCGGCAGTGATCGCAGATCGGATCATGTCCTTTTGCGAGAACGGAAGCTTCTTCCAGGCGCCGCAGACGATCTGGAGATCCGTACCCGCGCGATCGACGAATCTGCGTGCGGCGGTGGCGATCCCGGACGGTTTGGCGATGAGACCCACCAATCGTTCCTCGGCCATGGCGATCTGCATCGGGGTTCCCGCCAGGCGAAGAACTTCCTCGCCGGATTCGACCGGCTTGCCCTCAGCCAGGCAGTTTTCCACGGTCAGGTCCAGGTGAGTGGCCACGGCCGCAGCAGCCTCGGTGTGCACGACGATGCCCCTGTCGTCAGCCAGCAGGACGGCGGTGACACGCCGGTGCGCGATACCGGAGAACAGCAGCGGTCGCGGGTCGGTCACGGCTGCACCGAGAATTCGGCTGCAGCGAACGCGCGGTACGTGGCCCGCTGAACGTCGGGGTCGGGGGACAGGCAGAACAGGATCGGCGTGGTGATGCCCGCTTCGACGTACGTGCGCACGCGCTCCTGGCAGTGTTGGCGGCTGCCGATCACGGCGATGGAGTCGACGAGGTCGTCGTCCAGGGCCGCCCGCGCGCGTCTCCAATCGCCGGCCCTGCGCGCCGCAATGACCTCACCGGCCTGCTCCGCGTAGCCGGCCGCTACCAGGGACCGGTTGTACACCGGGTTGGCGTAATACGGTGTGAACACATGCCGGAACGCGGCGCGCGCTGCTGGCAGGTCGTCGGTGACCATTACCTGGAACCGGCTGCAGATTTCGATCTCGTCGGGGTGCCTGCCCGCGCGGGTGGCAGCGTCACGGGCCTGCCCGACCAGGTCGTGGGTTGCAGACAGCGGGAACAGGTTGAGGATGACGCCGTCGGCGACCGACGCGGCCAGCTCGATCATTCGGGGACCGAGCGCGGCGAGATGCACTGGCACCCTGGTGGCCAACGCCGGCTGGCGGTAACCGGCGCTGCGCAGGGTTTCACCGCTGAAGTCCGTCTTATCGCCCGCGAGCATCGATTTCAACAACGTCACGGTCTCCCGCATGCGGGTCGCGGGTTTCTCCAGCTTCAATCCGTGCCAGCCCTCGATCATCGCCTCCGACGAGGTACCGAGGCCGAGGACAAAGCGCCCGGGAGCCAGATCGGCCAACGTCGCCACGGTGGCCGCGAGCACGGCCGGTGTCCGGGTGTATGCCGGCACCACAGCGATTCCCACCCGGATGCGTTGCGTCCCACCGAGAACGACGGCGGACAGTGTGAGGGCGTCCGTCCCGCCGGCATCGGGCAGCCACACATCGTCGAATCCGATGCCTTCCGCCCATTGAATCCATTCCCCGATCTTGGCGGTCGAGCCCGGGCCTACGAAGAAGGGAGGAGTGATCGCGGCCCGGTATCGGCGCTGCGTCGACGCTAGTGTGGTCGGTGGCATGTCCGTCACGGCAGGCTCCTTCACGCGGCGGCCGGAAGGTTGCGCTGCCGAAGCCATTTGGGCAGGAGTTCTCGATCGACCAGGCGGGCCACCTCAGGCGCCTTCGCGAGTAGGAACTCGACCATCGGCCGGGTCATGTTGATGGCGCCATAGCAGCCGTCGAAGACGATGCCCTTGTCGGTGCCGGTCATCTCGGCGGCGATCCGCACGGCTTCGGTCAGGTTCGGGGCGACCACGACGTCGCGGTCGGCGTGGATGCGCAGCACGTCCTTGGCGACCCGGTCGTCGGCCGCGATGGTCAGGTCGGCTGCGCTGAACAGCTTCCACGCGTAGTTCATCACGACCGCCTTGACCGGGCCCATGCTCGAGCGCTTTCCGGCGTGATCCGGTGGCGCGGATGGCAGGTCGAGGTCGAGGTGATCGGTGCCGGACTCATACAGCGAGCAGGCGGTCAGGCCGCCGGCGTGCTGGTAGGGCAGCCACCGGGTGTCGTCGGCCACCGCGAAGCACTCGTCGACGGTGCCGAACAACTGCACCATCTTGCCGTAGCGGCGCAGGATCAGCGCCCCTATCCGCTGGTCGAGGGCGATGAGGTCGCGGTCCGCGTCGACGCCCATGACGCCGGTCGGCGATGTGGATAGCACTGCCGCGAATGCCCACCGTTCGCGGATGTACGGCGATTCGTAGATGGCCCGCGGCACGATGTTGGCGCTGCGGGTCGGGAAATTGGTGTGGAATATCGACCGGGTCTCCATCCGGGCGTAGCTCATGGTGAAGGACTTCAGCAGGCGCCCGTTGACGTGGTGGTAGTGGATTTCCCGCGGATCGTCGTAGTGCACGTGGATGAGCCACTTCGCGGAGTAGGCCTTGCGGACCCCGTACAGTCGTCCGATCTCGGTGTCGATCGCGATTCCGGGGTCGTAGGGACCGAACGCGAACGTCTTGCCTTCGAAATGCTCGTCCAGCCCATGCCGCGGGATGATCTCGTCGGGCTGTCCTCGCGGTTCAACGAGAAGCAAGCCGCGATATGGATTCCGGCGCTGCTGCCCGCCGGATGCGGGTACCCGAACTTCTTTTAGGTGGCGCGCAAAGTTATTGAAGGCGTTCAGATTTCGATCTACTCGAGTTGCGGGGGCGGGGCCGGAACGGCTAAAGTCGAAGCAGCGAAGGGGAGTAGCTCCCAATCGGGTAATCGACATACTGGCCGCGTTGGTAAACGCTCGCGTGGCCCGGTTGCCCGGACCGGCCCAGTGACCGGTGGGCGAGACCTTCGGCCGCATTGACCGTTTCGGTTGCCGGCCGGAGGCATGTCCTTCGACATCACACGGCAGCCACAGACTGAGGAGTCATGGTGCTCGCCGCTCTGCTACTGAGTTTTGCCGTCATCTTCGTCGCCGAGATGGGCGACAAGACCCAACTGGTGGCGATGATGTTTGCGCTGCGCTATCGCTGGTGGGTGGTGCTCGCCGCGATCACCGTCGCCACCACCGTCGTGCACGTCCTCTCGGTTGCCATCGGCCACTACCTCGGCGCCGCCTTGCCGGCGCACCTGCTCGGCATCCTCGCCGGCGCGATGTTCGTCTTCTTCGGGTTGTGGACGATGCGTGGCGACACGCTCACCGATGAGGAGGCGAACCGTACCGAGAAGGCCACCGCACCAGCGTTCTTCGTGGTCTTCTCCGCATTCCTGCTCGCCGAGCTCGGCGACAAGACGATGCTCGCGACGATCACCCTGGCCGCGGACCACGACTGGGTGGGCGTGTGGATCGGCTCCACCCTCGGCATGGTGGTCGCAGACGGCCTCGCGATCGTGGTCGGCGCAGTCGCGGGCAAGCACCTTCCCGAGCGACTCATCCAGATCACCGCCGCCGCGTTGTTCCTGCTCTTCGGCGTCTACATGCTCGTTGAGAACTTCTTCCTGTCGGCACCCGTCGCAGTCATCGTCGGATGCGCAGTCGGTGCCGTGGCGTTGTGCGCCGCGGTCCTGTGGGCACTGCCGGAACGGATGCGCCCGGCAGTACTGCGCCCCGAGCCCGTACCAGGCGTCACGAGCGACTACCTAGCATCGGGCGACGTGGAATGGCAAGGTGCCGAAGAGGAGCCGACACGACACAAGGCCTGACGCCGCGGCCTTAGACCTCGATCGCGCAGGACTGGTCGATGGCGGGGCACGGACGACGTGCGCCCAAAGCCCAAGGAACACCGCGACGTGGTCGTACGACTTGGCTAGCAGTGGTAGATGCGCTCCGCGTTGGCGGCGAAGAGCTTGTCGCGCGCGTCGTCGTCGAGGCCGGCGGTGATGGCCGAGTACCTGTTGTAGAGCTCATCGAAGGTGCCATGCATCCCGTCAACGGGGAAGTTGCTCGCGAACAGGCAGCGGTCGACACAAAATGCGTCGATGGCGTGCTCGAGCCAGCGAGCCAGAACGTCGACCGCGATCGATCCTAGGGGCATGGCGAGGCGGAAGGCCGCCTTGAGCAGCGTCACCAAGAATCTTTCGAAAAGCCTTGCTAGTGTAGGAATTCTGGTGAACTGCGTCTGTCCGGGAACCATCGTCACGGCGAGCTTCACGGAGAACCTGAAGGACATCCTTGCCGCCAACGGTCTCGATGCTACGGATCCCGTCGACGTCATGACGTGGATCGACGACAACTTTCACCAATCGTGCGATCTCGGCCGCGCGGGTCTGCCCGAAGAGATCGCCTCCATCACCGCCTACCTCGCGTCCCGGCGCAACGGCTACGTCACCGGCGCCATCGTGAACGCCGACGGCGGATCGGACTTCATCTGATCAATCGTGACGTCAGCCCGCGGGCCCGAGAACGTATTCGCCGGTCACTGGGTGGTGGTACCAGCCCGAGGACGCCTGCGTTCCACCGTCGACGTGGATGCTCCAGCCGGTGACGTGGATGGACATGTCCGAGGCGAGGAAGGCTGCGGCCCCGGCTATTTCGTCGACGTAACCCGGCCACGGCCCATCGGTACGGCGCACGGGAACCGCTGCTCCGAGCCAGGAGGTGCGACCTGGCGCATTCCCTCGGTCAGCGTGATATCGGGGGCCAGGGCGTTGACCCGGATGCCGTGGGGCGCGAGTTCGGGTGCGGCCGTCTTGGCGTAGTTGATGACGCCGGCCCTTGGCCGCTGCGTAGCATTGAGTCACTACATGTTTACCCGATGCGGATGCCGCCGCGGTGCGCCGTCAGATACGAGCTGTGGCACGGTTGCCCCGCAGCCGACACCGTTTCGGTTGGGACAACTTGACTAGTATGTTCTGTGGCTTGAGCGACCCAGTCATAGCGAAATGGATAAGCTCCCCAGGAGGCAGACGATGGCCGAGTTACATTCGGTGGTCAAGGTCACTCGCTACGCTGCCGACTGCCAGCAAGACGGGACGCACGGCGCCGGTGGTCCAGGAGGTGACGTACCTCGACCCGGCGGGCGCCCCGACCTCAGACAGTGCACCCAATCCGGGATGCGACTTCGAATGAGCGGCGCGGCCAGTGCGCGGTCGTCGAATGCCTTTGCACGAGAGCAGAGCTCACGGAGTCAGTCATCGCATGTAACGTGTGGGGTTGACAGTTTGCTTGGGTGGTGGCCGCGCGCATTGGGGGCATGGCCGATTACGAATCGACGGAGAGACGACTGTGCGTGCATTGATGGTGGTCCTGGGCATCGGCATTGCCCTCACTCTGGGATCGGGAGCGAACGAACCGGTCGCCCAGGCCGAGGGCTCCGGCCCGCTGGCCAAACTGGTCGATGATGCGGCGCAGCGCTTGCAGACTGCGGATCCGGTTGCCGCATCCAAGTACCTGACCGGCGGTGCCGTCGATGATCCCACCCGCGAGCAGCAGGTGATCGACTCGGTCACGCGAGCCGCGGTCGCCAACCACGTCGACGCGAGCTTCGTCCACGACGTCTTCCGAGACCAGATCGACGCGACCGACTCCCTGGAGCACAGCCGGTTCGCCGCATGGAAGATCGACCCAGGATCGGCCCCGAGGACGGCGCCCGATCTCTCCTCATCCCGAGACGTCATCAACAAGCTGAATGAGGCGATGGTCGAAGACATCGCTGAGCAGTGGAACGCGCTGCACGCGAACACCTGTCCGGCCGATCTCGACGATGCCCAAGCGGCCGCGATCACCCAGCGCCATCTTGACGCGCTGTATCAGCAGGCATTGAGCTACGCCGTGCACAGATACTGCCGCTGACTGACGAGCATCTGCGGACTTGCGTCCTCACACGGGCTCCCATTCGATGGCACTTATCTGCCGAGACGGTCGCTTGATGGGAAGGGCGAACCGCGGAGGTCGCGCAGACATACCTGCCGTCGGGAAATCCGATGCCGGCGATGTGGCGGCTTGATCCGGTCGTGGCCTGCCCATCCGCGAGAGCCCGAAATGCACAGTGAGGCAAAGAGAGCCGAAGTTGCGTGCTGTGCCCAGCTCGCGATCAGCCAAGGAGGTCCGTGTAGGCCTCGGTGATCAGGTCGGTGACGGTGTCCGGTTGGGTGACCAGCGGCGCGTGATCGGCCTGATGAGATCGGATCTGGGCACCCGTCCGCTCGGCCATGAACTCCTGGGTCTTCGGGTTGATCATCCGGTCCTGGCCTGCCAGAAGATACCAGCTGGGCAGTGTCTTCCACCGAGGGGTCGGTACGGGCTGCTGGATGCAGGCAGCCGAAATCGGTCGTTGCACCGCGGCCAACACCGCCTGCTCCTCGGCACTCGCGTGCTGAGCGAATGCTCCGGCAAATGCCTGCTCGGGCAGCCAGATGTAGCCCTCGGCATCGGGTGCGAGTACGGGCGCAGCCGGGTGGGCTGGACTTCGATAGAAGACATCGGCGACGGTCTCGCGCTCGGCTGGCGCCAATGCGGCGATGTAAACCAGCGCCTTCACGTGGTTGTGACGGGTAGCGCCCAACACTGCACCGGCATAGGCGTGACCGACCAGAATGACGGGTCCGCCGACGCGGTCCACGGCGCGGTCGACAGCGGCCACGTCGTCGAGCAGCGAGGTCAGCGGTATCGGTGCGGCTGTCACCGGTGTGCCAGACCCGTGAAGGGCGGTGATGACCTCGTGCCAACTCGATCCGTCGGCCCAGGCGCCGTGGACGAGCACAACGGTCGGTGACGTTGGCAGAGGTTTCATGGCGGGCCTTTCAAGGGTCGAGGACGATGTCGGAAAGCGTCGCGAAGCAACAGACCGACGGTGACTGATACGAGCGTGCCCAACTCCGTCTCCTCTGGGTGCGCGGACTAGACCAGTGGTTCGCCGCCGTCGATCTTCAACATCACGCCTGTCATGAACGTGTTGGTCATGGCGAACAGGGCGGCTTTGGCGACGTCGTCAACCGTGCCGATCCGGCCGGCGGGATTCGTCGCGCAGACGTGCTCGAAGAATGCTTGCTTGCCCTCATCGCCCATCGGGTCCCAGGCACCGGTGTCGATGACGCCGCGGGAGATGGCGTTGACTCGGATGGGTGCGAGTTCCACGGCCAACGAGCGGGTGAGGAAATCCACCGCACCGTTGGTGGTGGCCACACCCAGATAGCCGACGTTGACCTTGAAGGCGTTGACACCGGAGAACAGTACGAACGAACCGTCTGGATGCACCTGCGGTGCCAGGTATTTGGCGAGCATGACCGGACCAAGGACCTTGGTGTCCAGGGACTGCTGCAGGCTCGCGCGCTCCAGATCGGGCAGAGCGCCGCGGGCCCGGGCAGACGCGGTCGACACCACGTGATCGAGCGTGCCGATTCGCCCGGCCAAGGCCGAGATCGACGCGTCGTCACTGATGTCGACGGCTTCGGCCGTGATGTCCGGGTCGTCGTACGCCGCGGCGAGCTTGGCCCTGTCACGGCCTGCCACCACGACCTCGGCACCTTCGGCACGCGCAAGCAAGGTGACCGCACGGGCGATACCGCCGCCGCGCCCGACGACAAGCACTCTGCTGCCCTGCAATGTGTTTCCCATCGGCACTCCCCAGGTCCACACGGTCGCCAGCGTCGCCGAGTTCGCTTCGTCGACTGGATGAAACAGCTCATTGGGTGGGACAACCCAAAGGTACGCACACCGACGCGATAAGGCCACACGTGGAGGGCACATTCCCCTGTGAATTGGCTACGAGCGGGTGGTGTCCCATGCGCGTGTGCATAATGGGTTAAGCAACCCACACATATGGGTGTGGCCGACGCACGAGTCCCGGCCGAAGACGTCGGCGTGCTCGACCAAGAGGAGTCCCTCATGGCAGTTGTGCACTACCGATATGCAACCGTTGACGGTCACCGATTGTTCTACTGGGAGGCTGGCGACGCCGATGCGCCGGTGATCGTTCTGCTGCAAGGCTTTCCCACCAGCTCGCACATGTTCCGCGACCTCATTCCGGCGCTGGCCAACGACCATCGCGTGATTACACCCGACCACTTGGGTTTCGGCCTCTCTGATGCGCCACCGGCCGACGAATTCGCCTATACCTTCGACGCCCTGACCACCAGACACCAAGCGCGGGAACCGAAGCGCCAGTGCGCGCCTTCCTGACGCTGGAGGCCACCCGTTGGCAGTATGTGACCGGCGTGTCCGATGCGACGTTGGTTGACCCGGATGCCTGGCACCACGACTACGCGTTGCTGTCACGACCAGGAAACGACGAGATACAGCTCGCACTCTTCCGCGACTATGTGACGAACCCGCCGCTATATCCGGCCGTGCAGGAGTACTTCCGCAGCACCAACGTTCCGCTCTTGGCGGTGTGGGGCCGGGGCGACGAGATCTTCGGGCCCGCCGGTGCCGAAGCCTTCGCAGTGGATCTGCCCGATGCCGAGATCCACCTTCTCGAGGGTGGGCACTTCCTACTCGAGTCGGGGTTGGACGAGGTGACTGCGCTCATCTTGAAGTTCCTTGCGCGCCAGCTACGGGGCGGGTGACGGCAACGACCGCAAGCACGCGCTGATCCGCTGCGGGACGCCCACTGCCGCTGGCCCCGGCCGTTAGCCCAGCCGGTCAGTCGCGCACCTTCGAGAATCCTGAACTGGGCTCTATCTCCCAGAATGTGAGATCGCAGGTATTCTCATGCGCAAATGGTCAAAGCGGACGAATCCGATGCACGCGCCTTCACAGCCAAGGGAATCGCCACCCGCGAGCGGATCCTGCGGTCGGCGGCGAACGTGCTGCTCGCCGAGGGCTTGTCGGGCTTCAGCATGGACAGGGTGCGACAAGAGGCGGCTGTCAGCGGATCGCAGATCACTCACTACTTCGTGGACAGACAGGATCTGATCCGCGCAGTGGTGGAGCGCCAGATCGAAGGAGTGCTGAAGTTTCACCGACAACCCAAGGTGGGCGGACTCGACACCTTCGAGGATTGGGAGCGATGGATCGATCTCAACATGCGCTATCTGCGCAAGATCGGCTATCGGGGTCCTGCGACTTACCACACACTGGTTGGTCAACTGGCGAAATACGATGAAACCACCAGGAAGACCTTCGCCGACGGATACTGGCGCTGGGTAACGCTGCTCGAAGACTCGTTCGCCCGGATGAAGAGCCGCGGCGTCCTGGTCAGATCGGCGAAGCCGCGAGAGCTGGCCCTGGTAGTGGTGTGTCTTCACCAAGGTGCCGGCACGTTGACCTACGCCTACCGTGAAGAGTGGCCGCTTGCCGAAGTCACCCGCTTCGCCGTCAATTACCTTCGCCTGTTCGCCGCAGATCCTGCCGAACGCGCACCCCGCAGGCCACGTCGGACGCGCAAGCGGCGGGACTTCAGTACGCAGACCGCTACTGCGGGGCCACAGTTCACCCCCAAGGGTTTGGCCACACGGGCACGCATAGTCGACGGCGCCGCCGAGTTGATGTACGAGCGCGGTGTCAGCGGCACCAGCCTCGACGACGTCCGCAAAGCCGCCGGGGTCAGTGGTTCGCAGATCTCGCACTACTTCACCGACAAGCAAGACCTCACCCGTCAAGTTGTCGAGGCGCGTACCGACTTCGTCATCGCGTTTCACAATCAGCCGAAGTTGGGTCACCTGGACAGCCTTCACTCGCTGCGGGCGTGGGCTGACTCGTGTTGGAAACAAGCGGGTCCGGACTATTTGCGAAGTGGTTGCGTGTACGGCTCGTTGACCGGCGAGCTCCTGGAAGCCGACGACTCGGTTCTCGACGTTCTGGCGGCCGGATACGACCGCTGGCTCGCGCTGTTTGAAGACGGCCTGCGCGTGATGCGAGAGCGCGGTGATCTGATACCCGAAGCCGATCCTCGCCATCTTGCAATCGTGCTGGTTGCCGCCCACCAGGGTGGCGCGATGGTGACCCACGTGACCAAGTCCGCTGAGCCATTCGGCGATGTAGTCGACGCCGCCCTCGACTACGTCGCATCATTCGCAACGACGGCCGCCAAGCGCGCCGCCAAATCCGGATCGCGATCGAAGAAGACTTCCTGACGCGATCGCTCGGAGCGTTGCGAAACCTGTAACCGTGAGCAACGCGGTATGGACAATATGGGTGATAGGGCCCAGAACAATGGAAGTCGAACCCAGTTCCTCGAGCTTGCGCGATGGAGGCTGCCTCACGGATCCATGGGGGATTGGGGTCCGACGGGCCTGGCCTGGCAGCAGGGACATCGTAGGGCGCGCTGCCGACCCATACCACCGGGTCGACATCCGCTCAACCTCAAGACAATTGGTGGTAGGTGCTCACGGCCTCGATCGCGGACTGGATGTCGATGAGATCCTTCGTGACAGCCTGGTCTAGGTGCAGCTGATGACGGCCCTGTGACCCTTCGCGAACCCGACGACAACGGCTGCCGGTACCGGCACATATCACGAGAGTCCCTGCCTTAGAGACGCCTCCTGGAGGGCTATCGCGATGCCGCCGAGTCGACAACGTAGAACGACAACACGCCTTCCGGTGTCCCGGACGTGGCGCACTCGTTGCAGAACTCTCGTACGCGGTTAGACGTCGACGCCGGACGCGCAGCTGACAGGGTCACGCGTCGTCACGGGGTAGCGCTGATCCATTCGGAAGTTCGCATCCGCGCGGCGAGTTCAGTGATGTCCGCAGCGATCAACGTCGGCTCGGGAACACCATCAGAAATCAACGGCGCGTTGCCGGGTCGGGTGATCAGCGCGCCGCGCATGCCCGCGCTCTGCGCTCCGATGGTGTCCCACGCGTGTGCGGCAACCATCATGCACTCCGACACCGGTATGCCCATGTCGGAGGCCACCCGTCGGTACAGATGGGTCGAGGGCTTGTATACGCCTGCCGCGTCGACGGTGTATTGCTGCTCGAAGTACTGACTCAACCCTGCGTTGTCCAGGGGCGACGGCGCGTTCGGCCGATGAGGGGAGTTGGTTAGCGTGGCCAGGCGGTAACCGTCGGCCATTAGCCTCTCCAAACCGGGCGCCGCGTCGGGATGTGCCGGCATGGTGCGCATGGCCTCGGCCAACTCGCGCCGGTCGTCCTCGGTCGGATCGACCCCGCGAATCTCCGCCACCATCTGCAGTATCGCCTGCCCAAGGCCAAAGAAGTCAACGTACAAGCCCGACAAGGTCAGGGTCATCGAATACGTCACCAACTCGCCGAACCAGGTGCGCAAAACTGCGGCGTCTCCGAAGATGCGCTCGAAGTTCGGGGCCAAAGCTTCGATGTCGATGAGCGTTTCATTGACGTCGAACACCAGCACAGATGGTGCACCCTCGGCGTGAAAGCCGCGAGACGGTTGGGCGTCAGTCATGCGTCTCCTTCTCGCTCGGCGCCATGGCGACTGTTCGGAATCCGCCTGACGTGCGCAGCCATACCGTTCACGGAGGCAGCCAGGCCACGTCCCAATTATGGGTTTGTTCGCCCATTATGCCCTTGGTTCGCCTGTGAAGTCGATGCGAGGATGCCGCGGAAGTGGTCCTGGAAGTTGCGGCCGGCCTCAACGGTCGCTACGGCCAGAGGGTGAGGATCGGGCGCGGGTTGAACGAACACCGGTCTCCAGCAGCACGCTGACGGCCGGATCTCGGCGAGCCGATAGGCGACCACAGTGCCGGATGAGCCGCCCCACAAACGATGAAGTCATAGCTTGGCTTTGGCACGGTTCATCGGTCGATGAATCGGCAGTGGCGCCACAGCAATCTCTACGCCAAACCCCAGGGGCTTCCCGTGATTTCGGATCGCCTGCCATCCATGCGCGCGAGCGTCTGCAACTTTCGAGGCCCGCATGGCCCTACCACCCAGGGCGGCTGAGCTCCACCGGACAGCCCGTCGTCAATAGGCCCGAACGTTCTTGGTCGGAGCGCTGCATCGCTCGGTCGCGCCGCAAGCCAAAAGCATCCGCAGCGCGTCATGCAATCTCGATTTGACGGTGCAGTCGGTTATTTCGAGATCAGCGGCCGCTTGGCCGGTCGTCCAACCGCAGTAGAAACAACGAAGGACAACGGCTCGTTGGTCGGGGGACAGTTGCGACATCGCTCGGGCGATCCGCGTTCTATCCGAGTCGGCCCGCTCAGCTGCGCCGCGTCGACCGTTTCGACATCCCCTCCTGCGGAGGGCGGCGTTCACTCTTCAACCGCATTCATAACCCCACGGTCCGCGGTCTAGGGTCGCGTGTCGTTACCGCTGCCGACCATCCCGCATACCTGCCAGCTGCAAAAGCCACGCTCGAACCGGCCGTTGAAGGCACCACGGCTGACCCCGACGGGAGGTTTCGGACCCTTGCCGTCAGTGGGTGTCAGCAGAGGCCGGGTAGGCGTGAATGAGGGCGGTGGACAGCTTCGGGACGGCACGGGTGAGGGTGTGTTCGGCCTCGTGCGCGATCCGGTGCGCCGCGGCGAGGCTTGTCGAGGGATCGATGTCCAGTTCGGCATCGGCGTGAAGTCGGTGCCCGATCCAGCGCATCTTGACGCTGCGTACCTCGGTGACGCCGGGTTCGGCGGCCAGTGCAGCTTCGGCGGCTTCAATGAGTCGGGGGTCGACCCCGTCCATGAGACGGCGGAAGACGTCCCGTACGGCGGTGCGTAGGACCGCGAGGATGGCGACGGTGATCAGCAGTCCGACGATTGGGTCGGCCAGGGGGAAGCCCAAGGCGACGCCGCAGGCGCCGAGGAGGACGGCCAGCGAGGTGAATCCGTCAGTGCGGGCATGTAATCCGTCGGCGACGAGCGCGATCGAGCCGATGCGACGGCCGACGCGGATGCGGTAGACGGCGACGAGTTCGTTGCCGACGAAACCGACCAGACCGGCCGCGGCGACCCAGCTGACATGCTCGATCGGTACGGGGTTGATCAGGCGGAGGATTGATTCGATTCCGGCGACGACGGCGGAGAGGGCGATCATCGCGACCACGAACAATCCTGCGAGGTCTTCGGCGCGACCGAAACCGTAGGTGTAGCGGCGTGTGGCGGCCTTGGTCCCGAGCGCGAACGCGATCCACAGGGGAATGGCGGTCAGAGCGTCGGAGAAGTTGTGGATGGTGTCGGCCAGCAGCGCGACCGACCCCGAGACCATCACGATCACCAACTGGGCGATGGACGTGGCACCGAGCACCAGCAAGCTGATCTTCACCGCCCGGATCCCGGCGGCACTCGATTCCAACGCCCCGTCGATGCTGTCGGAGGCGTCATGGCCATGTGGCGCGAACACTTCCCGCAGCGCGGCCCCGATCCTGCCGCCACGTTCGCTGTGTCCGTGATCGTGGCTGTGGTCCGCGCTGTGGTGGTGTTCGTGGTTCGTGTCGGGGCGAGCGTCGTGAGTCATGCTCCACCTCTCTGTTTCGACCGGGCAGCCATCGATTCGGCGTGACGGGTGCCGGAATGCAGGGTCGCCAGTTCGGCGGCATCGCGGTGATGGCCGGGTACGCCCGGTCCGGCGTGTTCGGCGTTGAAGACGGCATCGGTGACCAGCTCGCCGATGTGGTCGTTGTCGAGGCTGTAGAAGATCGTGGTGCCCTCGCGTCGGGTCCGCACGAGTCGCGCCATCCGCAGCTTCGCAAGGTGCTGTGATACCGACGGAGCGGGTTTCCCGACATGAGTGGCGAGGTCGTTGACGGACATCTCTCGGCTCACCAGCGCCCACAACACCTGAACGCGGGTGGCGTCGGCCAGCATCCGGAACACTTCGACCACCAGGTCTACTTGTTCATCGGGAAGTCGACGGCTACAAGCATCCATACCTGCATTCATATGCATATAGTATGTCAAGCGATGCGGCCACGGCTAGTCATCCCAGGTGCGTAGGTTGTCAAGCAGCTGTCGGTGTGCGGTGTGCCCAGGCTTTGTGTTCGTCGTAGTGGGTGTGGTGGCGTAGGCAGCCGTGCAGGACGCCGACGAGTCGGTTGCCGAGGGCGCGTAGGGCTTGATGGTGGGTGTCGCCGTTGGCGCGGTGCTGGTCGTAGAAGGTGCGAGCACCGGGGCTTCGGGTCAGCGCGCAGAAGGCCCATTGATCGAATGCGTCGAGGCCCACCGACAATCGTTTCCGCAGCGCCGCGGCCACTTCGGGCCGAATCGCATTCAGCGGCTCGCGCCGGCACCGGGTCCCGCCACCAGGTTCGGTGGCTGGTCGCCGCGGCCGTACGCCTCGATCTGGCGGAGAGCCACGGTCCACGCCCGCTCCCAGGCTCCGTTGGTGCTCCCGGCCACGTGCGGCGTCAGCAGGAGGCCGGGCGCGGACCACAGCGGATGGCCCGGGGGTAGTGGTTCCGGCTCGGTGACGTCCAGCGCGGCACGGAGCCGACCGGAATTCAGCTCCGCCAGGAGTGCGTCGGTGTCGACTGAAGCTCCTCGGCCCGCGTTGACGACCACCGCGCCGTCGCGCAGTCGCGCCAGGAAGTCGGCGTCGACGATGTGTCGGGTCGCTTCACTCGCGGGCAGCATGACCACCACCGCGTCGGCCATTCGCAAAGGCCCATCGACGTCTGCCAGTGCGTGGACTCCCGGCCTCGCCCGCCGCCCGACCAGCGTGACTTCGGTCTCGAACGGCGCGAGTCGGGAGGCGAGGTTGAACGCCAGGTCTCCGGCACCCAGAACCACGACCCGCTTGCCGATGAGGGTCTCGGTGTTCTTGGGCCGCCACACGCCCTCCGACTGATGCCTGGAGAACGCTCCGAGGTCCCGGTAGACGGCAAGCAGCGCGGCCACGACCCACTCGGCCGACGAGCCGCCGTGCGCGCCCCGCCCGTTGGACAGCATCACCCCGGCAGGGAGCAGCGGCAGCCACTGCTCGAAGCCTGCGTTGAGGGTCTGGACGAGACGGAGGTCGGGCAGCTCGGCGAAACTGGCCCCGATCGCCGGCGCGTTGTCGTAGCCGACGACCACGACGGTCGCATCCAGATGCCCGGGTGGAAAGGGCTGGCCTGGCCGGTATGGAATCGCCTCGATGGTCGACGGTATGGCGAACGCCTCGAGGCCGAGGTCATCCGGCACGAGGATTTTCAACTGTGGCACGTCGTCCGCTCTCACCAGTGACCGCGACGGACCACCTCGAGGAAGGGGCGCCGATTGGGCTTCAAGATCGGCTTGAGCGGACGATCGGCGGGATATCCGACACCGAGAAGGTACGAGACGAGGTGATCGTCGGGGACTCCGAGGATGGCGCGGGCCTTGTCCTGATCGCCCACCGAGGAGTGACCCGTGCCGATGCCGAGGTCGGTGGCGGCGATCGTCATCGCCGTCGTCGCCTGCCCCAAGTCGTATTGATCGATCAGTTTGGTCCGTTCGTCGACGGGTTCGGGGACGATCAGGGCGATCGCCGCGGCGGCCGATGCGATGTGGCGAGCGCCCTGCCATACCGTGGAGAGCTCCTGGAGCTGATCTCGGTCGGTCACGATGACGAAGTCCCAGTGCTGGCGGTTCGATGCCGACGGCGCACGCCACCCAGCTTCGGCGATGCGGTCGAGGTCGCCCTCGGGAATGGGGTCCGGCAGGTAGTCCCGTACGTTGCGTCGGGCACGAATCGCGTCCCAGGCTTCCATCTCATCCTCCGTCGTCTTGGATCGTCGAGCAGTGCGGGGGGCACTGCCGTTCAGATCATGTACTCCAGCTGAAGCTGGCTTTCCTTCTCATTGGTACGCGCGCTGCCGAGCAGTGTCTCCGCGACGCGCCTCGCCTGCATCCGCAACTCCGGCACGGCGATGGTCTCCCAATAGGTGCCTCGAAGTATGGGGCCCAAGGCGAGCAGCCACGGAGACCGGTCGCCGGCGCTGGTGAACACGGTGTGATCGGAATCCAGGTGGATGCCCATGTCGGTGGCGTCGGGGGCAATCGCGCCTCGCCGGAGCAGGTTTTGCAGTAGCACCGATTTCGAAGCAGTGAATTTCGTGGAGGGCCCGGTCGCATTGATCACCAGATCGCCAGTCAGTGAACCGCCGTCCTCCAACTCGACGTTGATCCGGTCCTCCGACTCCACCAGCTTCACGATCGATCCGGCGTGAACCCGCAGCTGCCCGGTGAGTTGTGAACTGGTGATCTGGGAATGGAGATCCGGTGCGATGCGGTGGCGGAACACATTCCAACGGGCTGCGTGTCGCCTTGCGAAGGTCAGCCGCTCCTCGCGGCTGAAGCAGCTCCAGATATGTTGCGTGTGCGGGCGCAACTTGTCCACGATGATCGCGGGATTGGCGTTGCGCTGATGCAGGATCAAGCAGTGCTCTTCGATGAGCGCCAGCAGTTCGTCGAGTCCCAGGGTCGTCAGGTCGACGTCTGGTGGGGGGAAGTCCGGATACTCGATGCCGCGAAAGTGCGCATGGGGAAACCACCCGTGGCGGGAGACCGCGTGAATGGTGCCCAGCCACCCAAGTGCCCGCAGGGTGATGATGGCATCGACCGCCGTCAACCCCGTTCCAAGAATGACGATGCTTCCATCGTGTGGCGGTAAGCGTTGTTCCCATGCCTGCCAAGGATTTCCGATCCAGGCGGCGTGATCTTCCAGTGCTTCGGCCCCCGGCAGCGCTGCGGGCGGCTCGTTGCCCGTGGCCAGCACCACGCGGTCGGCTTCGATGGCCGATCCATCCGCTAGGCGTACGAGACACTCGGCCCCGCGCGGCTCGACGTCGACCACGCCGCCGAGGACGAACTCCGATGAGGCGGGTGTCACCTCACCCGGGCTCTGCAAGTGGTGCTGCACGATGGATCGCAGATAATCACCGTAGATCTGCCGAGGGACGAAGCGCTCGCGCAACTCGATCTCCGGGGTCGATTCGAACTCCGAGCGCGTTCGCAACCACTGCAGGAAATGATCGGGTTCATGCGGAAACGCGGACATGTTCCGCGCCGCGACGTTGAGCAGATACTCGGGTCGCCTCAGCCCGTACGCAACGCCGCGCCCAACCGCACCCTTGTCGTTGATCATGGTGAGGAGTAGAGGTCGCTCGCTGAGGCGGGCGATGTTCACCGCGCTCATCGAGCCGCTGAAACCGCCTCCGACGACGACGATGCGAGGCGGTCGCGACGGGCGCTCTGACGGTGGATCCACGGGCCCCCATGTCGGCGTCACGTAATGAGCCGCTGGCCGGAACGGCACCCGAACACGACGTCCCCTTTCGCCATCGCCCGCTGGGTACGATTCGGCGTCGTTCCCTTGAGACGGATTCAACCGTGTCCCGTCACCATCAACCCTCGGCCAAGCGCGCGCAACCTGGCCCTGTTTTAATCTGCCGGGATTTTAAGCATCCGCTCGCAGGCATGGCGCCGGGGTCCACCTCACCGGTTTGGGTCGCAGTCGTGGGGGAGCAGATACAGGTGCCGCGCGCGCTCAACCAGATCTCCGCTCGGCACAACCTGCCTGGTGTTCGACGACCAGCGTGGGTCCGTCTAACCAACTGCGCCCCTTGGTATCTGAGCCGATGCGCGAGTGTGATCGCTGATGGCCGCCCGGTCCGGCAGCGACGAGCTGCCGAAGGTCCTGCTGATAGCGGTCAGTCGGATGTTCCGTCGATTCATGATCCCTCCGTCTGGCGTTTCGGTCAGCGGCGTTCTATGCTCATTGCACAGCAACACGCTATTTTGCAATGCACAACGGAGCCGCCCATGCGCAACAACTCGTCGTCGCTACGGCGGGCGCTGACGATCCTCGATGTGGTCGCCTCGGTCGCGGGCAGGGAAAAGGGCACGAGCCTGGCTGAACTGGCCGAAGGGGCCGAGACGACCAAGAGCACCGTCCTGCGGCTCATCGCCCCACTGATCGACCAACGACTCGTGCGCCAGGACGCCGACGGCACCTACCGAATGGGGATCGGTGCGCTGGCCTTGGCCGGCGCGTGCCTGGCCGACCTGGACATCCGTTCCACCGCACAGCCCACCCTGCGTGAAATCGCCGATGCCACCGGACAAACCGTCCACTTACTGGTGTATAGCGACAGGCGGGTGACCTATGTCGACAAGGTGGCCGGCGCATCGCCGATCCAGATGGCCTCGCGTATCGGCGATACCGGGACGGCCTATTCGACGGCGTCCGGCAAGGCGATGCTGGCGTACCTGGGCGACGCTGAGTTCGAGCGCGTCGTCGCACTGGGGCTGACGCCGCGCACACCGTCGACCATCACCGATCCCGCTGAACTCAGGTCGCACCTGGCTTCCGTTCGCGACCGAGGCTGCGCCTACGACGATCTCGAGAACGAGCAGGGTATCCGGTGCGTCGCAGCACCCGTGTTCAACCACACCGGCGCATGTGTGTGCGCCGTGAGCATCTCCGGACCCGCGGACCTGATCGCCGCCAACCGCGACGAATACACCAAGCACATCGTGACAGGCGCGCAACGCATTTCGCGTGAGCTCGGCCACGACATCTCCGAACGGCAAATCTGACGGCCCTCACCGAGGAAGAAGTAACCATGAAGTTCGCACCAACGCTTCGCCGTATTGTCACCGCCTGCGCCGCAGCCGGTCTGGTGTCGGCGGCGACCGCGTGCACCCCGATGCCTGCCGGTGGTGGTGGTGCCGCCGATTCGGCGCTGCGGCACGTGCTGGCCACCAACACGCTGAAGGTGGCCACCTGCCTGTCCTTCGCGCCGTTCGGGTTCAACAATGCGCAGGGCCAACCCGACGGGTACGACGTCGACATCGCCAAGGAACTCGCCAAGGAGACAGGCGTCAAGCTCGAGATCGTCGACACGACGTCGTCCAACCGGATTCCCAACCTGCAGACCAACAAGGTCGACGTGGTCTTCTGCAACTTCACCCGAACGCTCGAACGGGCCAAGGAGATCGCGTTCACCGACCCCTATGTCGTCGCCACCGAGGGATTACTGGTCCGCTCCGGCAGCGGCGTGACGTCACTGGAGTCGATGAAGGGCCGCTCGGTGGCAGTGGTCAAGGGCAGCACCAACGCCGACATTCTGCGCACGCGGGGCATCGACGTCAAGGTGGCCGAATTCGACAGCTCGCAGTCCGCGGTGCTCGCGGTCAAGCAGGGGCAGGCCGATGCGATGGTCGAGGACTCGAACTACCTGCAGTACCAGGCGAAACTGAATCCCGGCCTGGAGGTCGTCACCAGCAACCTCGTTCCTCTGGAGTACAACGCCTTTGGCGTCAAGCAAGGCGACCAGGTATGGGTGGATTACCTCAATCAGTTCCTGTTCGACCTCAGCTCGTCGGGCAAGAACCTCGAGCTGTACCACAAGTGGTTCGGCGTCGATCCGCGCTTTCCACTTCGGCCCGCTTTCTGAGTGCGGCGGATCCACCATGATCGAATACCAATGGCGAACCGTCCTGGCCTATCTGCCGGACTATCTGCACGCCGCGGTGCTGGCGCTGCGCATCACCGTGCTGGGCTTCCTCCTCGCCTTCGCGCTGGCCGTCGTCTTTGCGCTGGCCCGTGATTCCGCGTCGCGGGTGCTGCGTTTCGTGGGCACCTGCTACGTCGAGGTCATCCGCAACACCCCGGTGCTGCTGCAGATCTTCATCGTGTACTTCGCGTTCCCCAGCATGGGCGTGCGCCTGTCCGCCGTGGCGGCGGGGACCATCGCACTCGGGGTCAACGTCGGGGCGTATCTCACCGAGGTCGTCCGGGCCGGTTTCTCCTCAGTTGATCGCGGACAGCTCGAAGCCGCGCAGATTCTCGGGCTGAGCAGGGTGAGCGTGTTCGCCTACGTCGTCGCACCGCAGGCGCTGCGCAACGTTTACCCGTCCCTGGTGAACAACCTGGTCCAGGTGCTACTGGGTACGTCGCTGCTGTCGACCATCGCGGTACCCGAGATCACCGGTGTCGCCACGGTGATCAACGCCCGCACCCTGCTGTTCGTCCAGGTGTTCGGGATCGCTGTGGTGGCCTACCTGATCCTGAGCTACGGCCTGTCAGTGGCAGCAGGCATCATCCGGAAGCTGCTGTTCCGGAGGTGGTCTGTGGCATCTCAGGCGCGCACCGCCAGACGCCCGTCGGTTCGCCACTTCGTCGGGTGGCGGTCATGAACCTCTCGTTGATGTGGGCCAGCCTGCCAATCCTGTGGAGCGGATTCGTCCTGACGGTGGCGCTCGCGGCGGTCTCGATCGTGGGCTCGACGGTGCTCGGCCTCGTCGTCGCCGCCATGCGCACCACCCACATCCGGCTGGTGCGCACTGTCGCGCGCGCCTACGTCGAGGTGTTCCGCGGATCGCCGATCCCCATCACCCTGCTCTTCGTGTACTTCGGCGCGGCGCTCTACCTCGGGTACAGCGTGAACCTGTTCGTCGCGGCGACAGTCGGTTTGAGCATCTACCACAGCGCATTCGTCGCCGAGATCATCCGCTCGGGCATCGAGGCGGTACCCGCAGGTCAGCACGAGGCCGCGCAGATCCTCGGCCTCAAAGCGCATCAGACCTTCCGCTGGGTGGTGCTGCCGCAGACCGTGAAGATCGCGCTGCCGCCATTGATCGGCCAGTACATCTCGTTGATCAAGGACACCTCGATTGCCTCGATCATCGGATTGGTCGAGCTGATGAAAGTCGGCCAGTCCATCGTCGACCGGACCAGCGACCCGGTGACGATCTACCTCACCGTCGCCGTCTTCTACTTTGCCGTGTGTTACCCGCTGTCGGTCTGGGTGACCCGTAACCAACGAAAGGCCGTCTACCAGTGAGCACTTCGGTTATCAACGGCATCGGCCGTGACATCCACCTGTCCGGAGTCACCAAGTCCTTCGGTGACCTGCAGGTCCTCACCGACGTCACGCTCGACGTCTCCGACGGCGAGGTCGTCGTGCTGATCGGCGCGTCGGGGTCGGGCAAGAGCACGCTGCTGCGCATCATGAGCGGACTGGAAGTCGCCACCTCAGGCGAGGTAACCGTCGGTGGAGTGCCCATGCACGACCCCAGCCGCGCAGCCGAGATTCGCGGGCATGTGGGGATGGTGTTCCAGCAGTTCAACCTGTTCCCGCACCTTGACGCGCTGAACAACGTCACCCTCGCGCTGCGCAAGGTCTACAAGATGTCCAAGGATGACGCCCGTACGAAGGGCCTCGAGGTGCTCACCCGGGTCGGGATGGCCGACCGGGCGGGGCATTTCGCCAGCCAGTTATCGGGCGGTCAGCAGCAGCGCGTCGCGATCGCAAGGGCGCTGGCCGTGAACCCCCGGATCATCTTCTTCGACGAGGCGACCTCCGCGCTCGACCCAGAACTCGTCGGTGAGGTCACCAACGTGATGCGCGGCCTCGCCGAGGACGGTATGACCATGGTGGTGGTCACCCACGAGATGGGATTCGCCAGGCGCACGGCCGACCGGGTGGTCTACATGGCCGACGGTGTCATCGCCGAACAGGGATCACCCGAGGCGCTGTTCTCGAATCCACAGAACCCCAAGACGATCCAGTTCCTCAGCAAGGTGACCGACCAGTGAGTGCCGTTACCGGGCCGCTCCCGATCATCGCGAGTGACCGCGTTGTCAGCGTGGTGAGGGCAGACCGGGCATTCGACGTCGGCTCGCTGGTCGTGGCGCTGAACGAGGGCGGCATCCGGGCGGTCGAACTCACCCTCACCACACCAGGGATCCTCACCGAGCTCGCGCACACCGACATCGCCTGCCGCGCACCGGGAGCCGTGCTCGGCGTCGGCACCGTGCTCACCGCCGAACAGGCCGACGACGCCATCGACGCCGGCGCACAATTCCTCGTCACCCCGGCATTGTCCGAAAGCGTCGCGCGCGCGGCCGCCGCACGCGGTGTCCCAGTCATCATGGGCGCCCTCACTCCCACGGAGGTGCGCGCCGCGATCGACATGGGCGCCGACGCGGTGAAGATCTTCCCCGCCCGTGCGCTGGGGCCGGACTACCTGCGTGATCTGCACGGGCCGTTCCCTGGCATCCCACTCATACCGTCCGGCGGTGTCAACGCGGCCAACGCCGCCGGGTTTCTGCAGGCAGGCGCGTTGGCCGTCACGGCCGGAACCGACGTCGTCGCACCCGATCTCGTGTCCGCCGGCCAATGGGCCACCATCACCGAGCGGGCCGCGACGTTCGTGCGGGCCATCGCCGATCGAGATCGGGGTTAGCGAGATGGACCACAGCCTGCTACGCCGGCTCGGACAGACCGTGCTGGGACCCGAATACAAATCGGTTCCCGCATCGGCATGGGGTGTCACCGTCGACGACTTCCTCGCCCGCAAACCCGCGCTGTCGCAGTTCGCCACACCGCTGGTGACCATCGACGCCGCGAACCTGGACCACAACACGACCGCCATGGCGCGCTGGGTGGCCGAGCAGGGAATGCTGCTCGCCCCGCACGGCAAGACCACGATGGCTCCCCAGTTGTGGCAGCACCAACTCGAAGCGGGCGCGTGGGCCATCACCGTGGCCACCCCGTGGCAGGCGCAGATCGCCCACCGGTTCGGTGTCGAGCGCATCATGCTCGCCAACACCCTGGTCGACCCCGTCAGCACCGGCTGGCTGATCGAGGCGCTGCGCGCCGATCCCGGATTCGAATTCTACTGTTGGGCCGACTCGATACCCGCCGTCGAGCTGCTGTCGCAGATACTCGCCGGCGCCGGCAGATGCCCGGGACCGGTCAACGTGCTGGTGGAATTGGGCGCCCCCGGCGGACGCTGCGGGGCGCGCACCCTCGACGAGGCGATCGCGGTTGCGCGCGCGATCGCCGCCTCCCCGCATCTCGCGCTGGCCGGTGTCGCCGGATACGAAGGCGTACTGGGTCACGACCGCTCCGCCGGGGCGGTCGACAGGATCAGCGCCTACCTGGATGACCTGGGTCGTCTGCATGGGGCGCTGGACGGCCTGATGACTCCGGAGTCGCTGATCACCGCTGGCGGCAGCGCGTACCCCGACCTGGTCGCGGCGGCCCTGGACGAGCACCGCACCGACGGGGTGCGGATCGTGTTGCGCTCCGGCGCGTACATCACCCACGACGACGGTTTCTACCAATCCATCTCGCCCTTTGCCGACGCCGTCGCGCCGGACAATCCCGTTCACCTGCGCTCCGCGATCCACGGCTGGGCGCGGGTGACCTCGAAACCCGAGACCGAACTGGCGCTGCTCGACGCCGGCAAGCGGGACCTGCCCTACGACGAGGGACTGCCGGTGGTCCAGCACGTCGCCAATTCCGCCACGGTCTGCGCCGGTCCGGTCATCGCGATGAACGATCAGCACACGTTCATCGGGGGCGAGCCGGCCCGCTGCCTGGAGGTCGGCGACATCGTGCGGCTCGGCCTGTCCCATCCCTGCACCACCTTCGACAAATGGCGGCTGATCCCGGTCATCACCGATCACACCCACCCCGACCCGACGGTGGTCGAGTTCATCCACACCTTCTTCTGATCGTTCATCGAGACATCCTGGAGCACAGCACCGTTGGCTTCCACCACCGCATCCGCAACGCCGCACGTCACCTGTGTCGGCGAGGCACTCGTCGTCCTGTCCGCACAACGCGGACCGCTGGAGACGGCGATTACGTTCATCCGCGGCGCGGCGGGCGCCGAAGTCAACGTCGCGACCGCACTTGCGTCACTGGGCATCGCGACATCGGTCATCACCCGGGTCGGCGAAGACGGCTTCGGGCGCTATCTCGCGACACACCTGGCCGAGGCGGGCATCGACACCGCCGCGATCGTCGTCGATCCCTGCCACCCGACCGGCCTGTACATCAAGGAACGCGGCGGGGGATCCCCCCACCCCAACGACCTTCCCCTCACGGCATCGCGCATGATGTATTACCGGAGCGACTCCGCCGGCGCTGCGCTCGCGGTCGATGACCTGATGCGCCCGCCGGTCGCACGAGTCCTCAACAGCACCAACCTGGTTCACCTCAGCGGCATCACGCCCGCCCTTTCGGACACCGCACGCGAGCTCGTCACCCATCTCGTGCACAGCCGCCACCGCTGCAGCTTCGATCTGAACCACCGGCCCGCCCTATGGCCGGACGCACGGAGTGCCGCCGACGTCCTCGCCGACTGCGTGCGCTCCAGCAGCATCGTCCTGATGGGCCTCGACGAGGCCGACGCGGTGTTCGGAACCGGGACTCCCGCCCGGATCCGCGCGGAATTTCCCGAGCCCGAGTATCTCGTCGTCAAGAACGACGCCCATCACGTCACCGGCTTCCACGAGGACGTAGTCGTGGAAGTCCCGTCGCTCACCGTCGACGTGGTCGAGAAGATCGGTGCCGGTGATGCCTTCGCCGGTGGGTTCCTGGCCGGGGTCGTCACCGGCAAGAAGATCGAGCACGCGCTGCGGATGGGTCACATTTGCGCGGCGAGCACCCTGTCCACCACGGGCGACGCCGCCGCCCCGCCCCAGGCGGAACTCACCCGCCTGCTCGGCCTCACCGAAGAGCATTGGCGTACAGCACACTTCACCAACCCGACAACCGAAGATCACTAGGAGAGGGATACCACCACCATGGCCGACAAGACTGCGATTCTCACCACTCACGCTCCCGCGCCCGCACATTCGTTCTCCCAGGGCGTACGCAAGGGACCGTTCATCCAAATCTCTGGCCAGGGCCCGGTCGACCCGGCCACCGGAGAGTACGTCCACGCTGGCGACCTGACGGGCCAGACGCGGCGGACCCTGGCCAATGTGCTGGCGATCGCCGAGGCCGGGGGCGCCACCTTCGCCGACATCGTCATGCTGCGCGTCTACCTCACCAATCGGGAGCACTTCGCCGAGATGAATGCCGCCTACCAGGAGTTCGTCACCGAGCACAGCGGACAGGCCGCACTGCCCTGCCGCACAACGGTGTTCACGGGCCTGCCCCGGGAGGAGATGCTCATCGAGATCGACGCCCTTGCCATCGTCTGAGAGGTGTGCCGGGGCCTGCCGTCAGCGGGGATTCTTCTCGCCGGCATCGACGGCGATGGCGAGCTTGTTCTCGGCGGGCGCGACCGGGCAAGTTGCGTAGTCGGTGAACGAGCACGGCAGGTTCGCGGCACGGTTGAAGTCGAGGGTCACCGTCCCGTCGGCCTTGGGTTCGGCGACCGGAAGCGATCTGGCGCCAGGGTACGTCGTAACTCCGCTGGTGGCGTCGGTGAAGAGTACGTGCAACGCACCGTCCTGGCGCCCGAAGGCGACCAACTGAAAAGTGGTGCCGCCCAGTTCGAAGTCGATGGTGCCCACCGCGTTGTGATGGTGCTCGAGTCCTTCGACGACGGCACCCGTCGTCACGGTCTTGGGATGTTCGAATGCCCTGAACGTGCCGACGACACGCCATGATTCGCTCGGCTCGTAAGCCGGGATGCCGTGGTACTCATTCAGGTGCGGTGACGCCGGGTCGTGGACCCGCAGTGCAACGGAGCCCGTTCGGCGGATGACCTCGATGCGGCGGTCCCCGGCCTCGACGTACAACCCCGGTGCGCCCTCGATCGGTTCGAGGTAGTCGGTTCCGTCGATCCCCTCGACGTACACCGCTTGGTCGTCGGCCCTCCACCGGCCTGGGAGGTCGGCGATGGCCGCGAATTCCTCGGTGAGCCAGTGCAAGCCGGTGATGCTCACCCAGCCGAGTGCATCGCCGTAGTAGCGCTCGCGCGCGGTGTGCCAGTCGTTCCACGCAGCTTCGAACGTGGGTGCCTCGGTGTCCCCGGTGACGGTCATGATGCGAACACTCCTTTGTCGGTCGATTGCGAGATGAGCGGCCTGCTCGGAATCTGCTCGCGCAGAGCGGGAGCGACATCGGACTGGAACAGTTCGAGGCTTCGGCGCTTCTGGGCGGCCGTCACGCCGTCGGCTTCGGCACTGAGGTGGATCACTTCGTGCCCGAGCTGTTCGTGGTAGCGGCTGACCTTGTCGGTCACCTGCTGTGGGCTGCCGACCAACGCCGAGCTTCGATCGACGAAGTCCTCGATCGTGTCGAACACCACCGGCATCCCGACTCTGCGCTGAGCGGAGAGACGTGCCTGGAACGCGGGCCGAAACTCGTCCAGCGCCTGCTGTGACGTCGTGGCGACGTGGAAACCCGCGGTTCCCGCGCCGACCAGGGCGTCCTCGGGGCGGTGGCCGTAGAACTCCCACCGCTGCCGGTAATGACGCACCAGTTCGGCATAGGGATCGATCGGGTTGGTCACGTTGGCGGAGAAGATCGGGTCACCGTAACGGGCGGCGAGTTCGACCGACTCCTTGCTCGTCGCGCTGCCATGCCAGATGCGAATCCGCTGCTGCAGAGGTCGGGGAAGCGCCTTGGCGTTGACCAGGGACGGACGGAACCGGCCGGACCACGTCACGTCCTCGCGTTCCCACAGCTTGCGGAACAACTCGTAGCCCTCACGGTTGCGGTCCCACTGATCGGCCGCGGTGACGTGGAACAGTTCGGCCTGCGCGGCCCCGTTGCCCTTGCCGATGATCAGTTCGAGCCGCCCACCCGACAGGTTGTCGAGCGTCGAATAGTCCTCGAAGGCACGGACCGGGTCGAGCAGACTCAACGTCGTCACGGCGGTGAACAACGCGATCTCCGACGTTCTCGCCGCGATGTTGCTCAGCACCACCGGAGGAGACGACGAGATGAACGGATCCTCGTGACGCTCACCGACAGCGAAGCCGTCGAAGCCGAGTTCTTCGCCGAGTACCGCGGCATCTATGACATCGCGCAGCCGGTCGGCAGGACTCTTCTTCTCACCCGTTGCGGGGTCCGGCTGGTGCGTGATCAGCGTGATCAGCAGGAACTTCACGATGTGCTCACCTCATCTCCTCCGTCGGTACTCCGCGGGGGCACCGACCCGGAGCCGCAGTCTCGTTGCCTGGTGGGGATGGGTGGTGTCGACTTCACAAACCCGGTGTACCACCGTTTCATTCCCGCATCGGGCTCATACTCATCATCGCTTACGTGAGAGTGTGGCCACTGGTTACGAATCTGCCCGACCCGAATCCTGGTGCGCCAATGCCATCTGCAGCACACCTGTCAGTTCGCTGGCAGATCGCGAAACGCGATGTGCCACTTGATAGGGTCAACCCGATAGCGTCTAGGGTTCCGACGCGCCCGGTGGGCGTGTGTCTGGTCCGAGCGACGCCACCGCAGCTCCGGATGAGGTGCGGTCATCTGAACGGACAAAAGCCTGGAGGATCTCCGTCGGCGTGCCCCACGCCGACGAGAAGGTCCTCACCATGTCGGCTCTCGTCCTTGTCTTCCTTCTGGCGTTGGGCGCCGGAGCCCTCGGAGCTTTGGTTGGCACCGGTTCGTCACTCGTGCTGCTGCCGGTGCTGGTGATGCTGTACGGGCCGCGCACCGCGGTACCCATGATGGGGATAGCCGCGGTCATGGCCAACATCGCTCGGGTGGCTGCCTGGTGGCGACAGATCCAGTGGCGACCCGTCGTTGCGTACGCCGTGCCTGGCGCCCCGGCCGCCGTGCTCGGTGCACACACGCTGCTGACCATCTCGCCGAAAGTCGTCGACGGGCTGTTGGGTGCCTTCTTTCTGGTGATGATCCCCGTGCGAAGGGTGATGACGGCACGGGCGTGGCGGCTTCGGTTGTGGCAGCTTGCCGCCGCCGGCGCCGTCGTCGGTTTTCTGACCGGGCTGGTCCTTTCGACCGGGCCAATGAGTGTTCCGGTCTTCACCGGATTCGGACTCAGCGGAGGTGCGTTTCTCGGATCGGAAGCCGCCAGCGCGTTGGTGCTCTACGCGGCCAAGCTCGCCACCTTCGGTCAGCTCGGCGCTCTCACGACGGGTCTCGTCGCCCGCGGACTGTTGATCGGGGCTGCGCTGATGATCGGTCCCTTCCTGACCCGCGGACTGGTGCGCCGACTTCGCCCGCATACGTACGGCCTCCTCATCGACGTGGTCCTGGTGGTCGCCGCCACGGGCATGTTCCTGGTCTCGTGACCCTGGGCGGCCGACCGTCCCGACAGATATGCGTCCCGTGAGCCAAACCATTTCACCTGCCCCGCAACGAGACTTACGGTGGTGCTGGATTCGTTCTTCTCCGATTCACGCCATCCAGATAGAGGTGAGGCAGATGACCACTACCCACACTGCCCCGTACGCGGTCGTACCGGCCAGTCCGCTCCTCGGCGCCGAGATCGTCGGTGTCGACCTGGCCCACGGTGTCGACGAGGCGACCGCTCACGCCTTACGGGAGGACTTTTGGCGGTACAAGGTCCTGGTGTTCCGCAACCAGCACCTGTCCCCGGATGCGCACGTGGACGCAGTGCGGATCTTCGACGAGCCCTTCGACCACCCGCTGTGGCTGCGCCGCGATGACCACAACCGGCTGGCGTACGTCTTCGATCTGGAGAAGGCCGGAAGCGCCTCGACGTGGCACGTGGGCGGTACCTGGCGGAACCCACCGTTCAACATCGAGTCGCTGACCTATCAGGTAGTGCCGGAGATCGGCGGTCACACACTGTGGGCAGACCTTCAAGCGGCCTACGACGGCCTCTCCGAGCCGTTCAAGCAACTCTTGGAGTCGGTGAGTGCCGTCTACGACGCCTACCCCGGTGACGGAACGTACAACCGTCCGCCGGTGACGGAGACCGTCGAGCACCCAGTGGTGCGCACACACCGTCACACGGGACGCAAGGGCGTGTTCCTGAGTTCGTCCGCGTTGCGCCTCACGGGTATCGACCCGGCTGAGGGCAAGGCGTTGCTGCCCTTCCTGCTGGCCCACGCCTCTTCACCCAATTACGCCGTCGACTTCGGTTGGAAGACAGGCGACTTCGTCATCTGGGACAACCAGGCCACGTGGCACTTCGCGGTCGACGACTATGACGGCCCGCGCGCCTACCGCAAGGTCATCGCCGGCTGATTGCATAGGGGTCTCCACCCCTTACTTGGAGATGAACGCTTCTGCGGCACCGACGTCCACCGTCGAGCGGAGCGCGTACTGTGCGACCAAGTTCGTCAGAGCCGTTATGCGGCACGCTTTTGCAGTCGCCGAACCGGCGAATGCATACAGCCGACGGTGTCGTGACTGCCGACGAGTTCGGCGCGATACCTCCGTTGGTGCCGACGTGGACGTTCAGTCGGATCGGCGTTCGAGAGGACCGGATCAACCTCGACGTCGACAACGCCGATCATGGTGCCTGTCGTGTCGGCGACGACCGGACTCGTGTATGTCGAATAGGTGATGGGTTCGAGAACGGTCGAGTCCCACAGCCGAAACACAGCAACTTCACTGGCCAGTGTCCGTACGCCAATTTTATTCATTGAATTAGAAAGTCCGGATTGCTCGCTGAACTGCACCTTCCCGCATTGGTGATTGGCGAGTGCCTTCATCGGCCGCTTGGCGCTGGTTAACGTAGGGACGTTCCAGGATTCGACGGGGGAGCGTTCATCGCATGAGCTTGCACGATATCGGTGCGCCGATACGGCGCTTTGTCCTCGCCAATTGCCTTGACGTTGGCCTCGCCATTCGGAGCGGACAGCCGAGTTGTGACTAATTCAGCTTTCGAACTGTCGGTACGTGAAAAGTCCGAGCAGTAGCTAGAGCGGCGGAAGGGATTCGCCCGCTAATGATGTCAGGAGGGACGTTCGGTGCAATTTTCGAGCAGACGAGAGATTATTTCAGTAATGACGGATTTTTCGAATCTCGCCACACGGAGCAAAGCCTTGGCGGCCGTACTTGGTGGCGCAGCCGTCGTGGCCATGGGCGCCATCAACGCCTTGAACGGCGGCGGGGCGCACGATGGAACGGCAGTCGCGTCGTCGGGTTCCATGAGCACGGGGCAGACCACGACCATCCAATACTCGACGGTGTTGAAGGCGTCGGTCGCCGTTCCGGTCGTGAAGGCATCCCCATACGGAAAGTCGTAGTCCGGGACGCGCCTCGACCATCGCGGATTAAGTAGATCTGCAAGGCGTGCGTAGTCGATGGTCGTTGTTTCCCGTGCTAGGGGGGTCGATGCTTGCCGAGGAGTTGTGCAAGGTGGCAAGTCACCGTGCGTGCTCGTACGGGAGTAGGTCTCAAAGCATTCATGATGCGGCGCACTGTCGGCGCCGAGGCTTTGCGGCGCGGCGGTAGGTGTCACTGAATATGTTGGGAGACAGTCCAATCAGCACGACAGAGCAGGTGCTCCGCGAGATCGGACCCATCTTGGATGCCGTGCGATCCGACTCGCCCGGCGACGAATTGGGCCGAGTGCTGCCGCATCAGCACGTGGACGCGCTGCGCAAGGTCTGGTTCGGATCGCTACGGATCCCCGTCGAGAGCGGCGGAGCCGAGATCGACCTGGTCGACCTTCTTGACATCGTGATCGCGGTGGCCGCCGCCGATTCCAATCTCGCCCATGTCTGGCGTAACCACTTCGCCGTCGTCGAGACGTTACGGCGGGCCGCGCTGCCGGCGGCGCGCGCGAAATGGTTCGGCGAGGTGGCCAACGGCAGCGCGTCACCTCGGCCGAGACTCCTGTCGGCTAACCGATCATAGTCAGCGCCAACGAGATACGAAAGAGAAGCGATGACACTATCCCTTGACGGACAGGCTGGCGCCGCCGCGCGCGAGCAGCACACCACCATCACGGCCACCGAGTTGCGTGCGCTGCTGGAGGCGCACGCCGATGTCGTGCTCGCCGACGTCAGCGAGGGGGATGCCTACACCGGTGGTCACATCTCCGTGGCGGTACCCCTACCGGCCAGCGAGGTAGAGCTGCGGCTGCCCACCCTCGCCCCCCGGCGCACCGTGCCCGTGGTGTTCACCTCCGCCGTCGACGACGGATTGGCCAACCAGGCCGCCGGCCTGGCAGGCGCCATCGGCTATACGGACGTGCGCATACTGAAGGGCGGCAATCCGGCCTGGGTGTCTGCCGGTTACCATCTGATCACCAACTTCAGCGCTCTCAGTAAGGCGCTCGGCGAGTATGTCGAACGCCGTTATGACACACCGCGACTCACCGCAGAAGCGCTCAAAGCCAAGATCGACGCCGGCGAGGACATCGTCATCCTCGATTCACGCCCCTTCGACGAATACCAGGCGATCAGCATTCCCGGCGGCATCGACGCGCCAGGGCCGGAGCTGCTCTACCGCGCCTTCGATCAAGTCAGCAGGCCCACCACCCAGGTGATCGTCAACTGCGCCGGCCGTACCCGGGCCATCATCGGCGCCCAGACATTGATCAACGCCGGTTTCCCGAATCCAGTGGTGTCGCTGGAGAACGGGACCACCGCGTGGCTGCTGGCCGGCTATGAGCCGGGCCGTGGTGACGACGCCGTGGCACCGGTGCCCAGCGAGACCAACCGTGCCAGGGCCGCAGCCGCCGCGCTCGATGTCGCTCGCCGATTCGGCGTGCGCGAAATCACCCGTGAAGAGCTCGACGACGCCCAGACGACGGCCGAGGACCGCTCGCTGTTTCTCTTCGACGTCCGCACCCCCGAGGAGTATGTGGCCGGACACCTCGACGGTTTCCGCCCGGTGCCCGGCGGCCAACTGGTCCAGAAGACCGATTTCCACATCGGCAGCCGCAACGGCCGCGTCATCCTCGTCGACGACGCCGACGGGGTCCGTGCCCGTACCACCGCGACCTGGCTGATCCAGCTCGGGCTGCCCGACGTGACCGTCTATCTCCTCGATGCGGACGACCAGCTGGTGACCGGCGGCCAGGTTGTCATCCCGTCGACAGTCGAGGCGGCCGCGCCGACCGTCGGTGTCGAAGAGCTCGCCGACCTGCTCGAAAGCTCTGAGCCACCGCCGCTGGTGGTCGACCTGGAGCCGGCCAGCCCGTATGTCCATGTCCGCCATCACATCCCAGGCTCGGTAGTCGCACGTCGTTCCTCACTGCACCGCACCCTGTCGTCGGTTGCATCCGACACGGCCATCGTCTTCACCTCCAGCGACGGCCGGCTCGCCCTTCTGGCTGCCGCGCAACACTCGACACATCGTCCGGTGCGCGCCCTGGCCGGGGGGACCGACGCATGGCGGGCCAGTGGGCGCCCCGTCGAAACCGGGTCCGGACAAGACGCGCTCGACCCGGCCGAGCGCATACCCGAACCGCTGACGCTGGAGAAGCGGCGCGCCAACCTGGACTGGTACATCGCCTGGGGCGACAACATCGTCGCCGAACTCGAACGTGACGGGTTGGTGTCCTTCGTCGACCCCATCGACGACACCGCGGGCTCCTGACCGGTGCCGCGCGATCCTCGATCTGCTTGAACGGCTTTAACGTTCGCTGAACCTGACCTCCGTGCTGATCTCGCACGATCTCGGGGTTGTGCGGCAGGTCTTCGACCAGGTGGTGGTGCTCAACGAAGGTCGGGTGATCGAGTAGGGGCCGGTTGAGCAGATATTCGCCACACCGGCCGAAACCTACACCCGGGCTCTGCTGGATGCGATTCCCCGCTGGGGGGCTGGTGGCTGAGCGTGGGTGTGCGACCCTTCGAATGGGTGCCGGCCGACGCGCGGTAGCGGGCGCCGAAGAGCGACGGTCAAAAGAATCCCGCCGATTTCATAGCTCGGCGAACGGGCACCGCTGGTTCATGGTGTGTGCAGACCTCGAACGCGTGAATCGCGCGACGGCCCAAGCGCCATGGGGCGTTCGAGGTGCACCGACGGGAGAAGACCCGATGACGAACATCAGTCTGGCGAGCCGAGCGGACCCCGAATCCGCGTCGGCCACCATAGGCCCGACGCATCCCCGGGACGTCTTCCTACCCGCGAACTCCCGGGAGCCCGCGTCCTGGGCCGCTTTGTGGCGCAGGCTGCACTGGCCGCTCGGTATCTACACCACGCCGGTGTTGATCCTCATCGTCTGGGAGGTGCTCGCTGTGTCGGGCGTCCTCCCCGCGCTCTATGCGCCTGCCCCGACCGACATCGCGAGCACGGCGACACAGCTGTGGAACGATGGGGTGCTCGGCCCTGACCTGGCGATCTCATTGCAGCGCGCGGGTCTCGGCCTCGCGCTCGGATTGAGCGTGGGCATCGTCACCGGGGTCTTGGGCGGCTTCCTCCGGCGGGGCGAATACCTGTTCAACGGTCTCGCCCAGATCCTCAACACCATCCCACTGCTCGCGGTACTGCCGTTGATGATCGTGTGGTTCGGCATCGACGAGCTGACCAAGGTTCTGCTGATCGCCTTCGGTGCAGGCGTACCGATGTACCTCAATTTGTTCGCCGCCATCCGCGGGGTGGACCACCGTCTGATCGAGATGGCTCGCTCGACCGGAGCGGGCCGGTGGCGCGTCGTCAGCTGGGTGTTGTTACCCGGCGCGCTCCCCGGATTCCTGGTGGGGCTTCGCTTCTCACTGGCCTACAGCGTGCTTGGTCTGGTGGCCGCCGAGACGGTCAACGCGGACCAGGGGCTCGGCTTCCTGGTCACGCAGGCCCAGACCTATCTGCAGACCAACCAGGTCTTCGTGGGCCTGGTGATCTACTCGATCCTCGGCCTGCTGGCCGACCAGATCGTCCGGATTCTCGAGCGGGTGCTACTGCGGTGGCGGCCCAGCTATGAGGCAGTATGACCGCCGCCACCGTGACGACCCCGCGTCACCAGACCGGCGTGCTGGCCCACCAGGTCGTCCGCACGTTCGGTGACCGCACGGTTCTGGACCATCTGGATCTAACGATCGATGACGACGAACTCGTCGTCCTGCTGGGCCCCTCTGGCTGTGGGAAGAGCACACTGCTGCGACTGCTCGCCGGGCTGGACCGGCCGGACGGCGGTCGCATCGAGGTTCCCTCGAAGCGCGCCATCGTGTTCCAGGGCGACCGGCTGCTGCCATGGCAGCGTGTGCTCCGGAACGTCACCCTCGGCCTGCACGGTTCCGACGCCGACCAGCGCGCCCGTAAGGCGCTGGCCGACGTACACCTTGCCGGGCGCGAAAGAGCTTGGCCCAAGGAGCTTTCCGGCGGTGAGGCTCAGCGCGTCGCGTTGGCGCGGGCCCTGGTGTCAGAGCCCGAGCTGATTCTGCTCGACGAGCCGTTCGCCGCTCTGGACGCGATCACTCGGGTCAAGATGCACGAGTTAGTCCGCGAGCTTCGTCGTAAGCACCATGCCTCGATGCTGCTGGTGACCCATGACGTCGACGAGGCGATCGCCCTTGCCGACCGCATCGTGATCATGAGCAACGGACGCATCGGCGCCACCCACGGGGTTCAGCTGTCGGCCGTCGATCGCGAGGCGAGCCCCGCCAGGGAGGAGATCCGGCTGGCGCTGCTGGCCGATCTCGGGCTCGCCACCAAGCACTGACGTCACTCGCCTCGGTCATTCACGCACAGGAGAAACCATGCACGACAAATCCTTCCGAATCATCGGCGCCGCGGCGCTCCTCACCGTCGCGACGGTCCTCTCCGCCTGCAGCTCATCGCCGAAGGCTCCCGACGGCGGCCCGCTGAGCAAATCGGGCGGCGCCTCCACAGCTGCCGCCCACCCCGAATGGAGCCAGTTCACGTTCACCCTCGGCGACAACGGAGGAGACGGTGGCGTGGAGCGGGCCAAGGTGTCCGGCGCGTTCGACGTTGCGCCG
>NZ_JAVROT010000122.1:0-7277 GCF_032162605.1 Mycobacterium sp.
GATCACCCACGGCGGGATCCAGACGTCGAACATCTACGATCTCGAGGCCACCGCGGTGGGCATCGGCTCGGGCAAGCTGTTGAGCCGCGAGTCCTACGAGAAGATGGTGTCCACCGATCTGCGCGGCAAGACCAGGGCGCAGCCGGGATGCACCACGTGCGCGCCGATGGTCGACGGCTACACCTACGGTCTCGGCGTCGTCATCTCCGGTGGCTGGCTGCTGCAGAATCCGATGTTCGCCGGCTACTCCGCCGTCGAGGCGTACCTGCCGGAGGAGAAGATCGCGATCGCCGTGGCCGCGACGTTCGCACCCGAGGCATTCGACGATGAGGGCAATTACTCGAACACCTCCGACGTGCTGTTCCGCCGGATCGGCGCCGAACTCGCCCCCGACCATGCTCCGCCGGTCCCCCCCGCGAAATAACCGTCGGTCACCCGTATTCTCTAACAGTGGCGAAGAAGGTGCTTTTCCTCTATAACGACCCCATCGCGCCAGAGGCGATGCTGGGTGATGCGTTCACCGAATGTGGTTACGACGTAGAGACATTCGAAGTGGTGCCTGCTGCTCGCATCGAGGATCTGGCGTTCGACGTGACCCTTCCCGACCCGCGCGGGTACGACGCCGTCGTCCCACTCGGGTCCCGCTGGTCGGTCAACGAAGGGCTGGACTGGATCACCTCGGAGGTCGCGATGGTGCGGGACGCGCAAGCGGCGGGCGTGCCAATGCTCGGCGTGTGCTTCGGCGGCCAACTCCTCGCCCACGCCCTCGGCGGCTCGGTGAGCCGCTCTCCCGCACCCGAGATCGGCTGGTACGACGTCGATTCCTCGCGGACCGACCTGGTCCCGACCGGGCCGTGGTTCGAGTGGCACTTCGACCGGTTCAGCATCCCCGACGGGGCGGTCGAGATCGCCAGGAATGGCAACGCGTCACAGGCCTTCGTGCTGGGCCGCACGATGGGCCTGCAGTTCCATCCCGAGGTCGACGAA
Organism: Mycobacterium sp.; assembly: GCF_032162605.1. Lineage (GTDB taxonomy): Bacteria > Actinomycetota > Actinomycetes > Mycobacteriales > Mycobacteriaceae > Mycobacterium. The sequence goes on from NZ_JAVROT010000122.1 coordinate 988, forward strand.
GAACTCCTCGAGCTGTGGTTGGCGGGCAACGGACGCGACGAGATCGCCGAACTCAGCCTGACCGCCGACCACTTGCGCGATGCCACAACGCGAGTCGTCGACGACGCCTCCAAGCGAGTGCACGCGCTCGTCCGCGCCTTCGTGGACACGGTCGCCGGCCGCGACGCCTGAGCGCCATTCCCCTAAGCCGAGTTCGCCATCACCCAGTGGTGGCAGCGCTCTCAGCCTAGTCTCATCGGATCGACGAATCCGCTGATCGCACCTTCGGGGACCGCCGCGAGGCAGGCCGAGTCCTCGCGGCGATGCTCAGCGGCTACCGCGACGGGCCCGACGTGGTGGTGCTGGGCCTCGCTCGGGGCGGCGTACCCGTCGGCGCGGAGATCGCCATCGCGCTCAACGCCCCGCTGGACGTCTTCGTGGTCAGAAAACTCGGCGTTCCACAGTGGCCCGAGCTGGCCATGGGAGCGATCGCCAGCGGCGGCGGCATCGTCGTCAACGAGCACGTGGTGCGCAGCGCACACGTCACCGACGCGCAGTTACGGGCCGTCATCGACGCCGAAGCCGGCGAGCTCGCGCGCCGTGAGGCGACCTACCGGAGCGGCGCGGGACGTCTCGACCTGGCAGGGAAGACGGTGATCCTCGCCGATGACGGCATCGCCACGGGAGCAAGCATGATCGCCGCGGCTCGGGCCGTGCGGGACGCCGGCGCCGGGCGCGTCATCGTCGCGGTGCCCGTCGGACCATCATCGGCGCGGCAACGGCTGCGCGATGAGGCCGACGAGGTGGTGTTCGCCACGACACCGCGACACTTCGAGGCCGTCGGTCAGGTGTTCACCGACTTTCACCAGGTCAGCGACGATGAGGTGAGAAAAGCCCTGCGGCGCTAATCGCGTTTGGAGTCTGCGCTGCTGTCGTCGTTCGACTCGGTGGAGACTGCGGACGTTTCCGCCTCGGCGGGCTCGTCCGGGTAGTCCTCGGCATCCGTGACGGCAGGAATGACGGTCGTCTCGTCGTCGCGATCGTCGGTGTCGTCGGTGTCGTCGGTGTCGGCGGTGTCTTCGTCACCGCCCCGCGAGCGATCACGCAGCGCGTCGACGATGAGGAGCAGCACGCCGATCACGCTGGCACCGATGCACACCCAGGCAATCAACTCATTGCTAGTCACGACGGCGGTCACCAACGCGGCGAGGCCGATGACGGCAAGGACTAGCGCAACGATCAGCATCAATACAGCCGATCAGTTGTTTCCTCGGTTGAACTGGTTGAATCCGCTGCTGTCGTTGTTGGCAGTGGAGTCAACCGGCGCCGCCGAGCCTCGCTGGCCGAGTTCTTCGAGCTGTGATTCCAGATACGTCTTGAGCCGCGTGCGGTACTCGCGCTCGAACGTGCGCAGCTGCTCGAGACGGCCTTCCAGCACGGTGCGCTGCTGGTTGATGGTGCCCATGATCTCGGAGTGCTTGCGCTCGGCGTCCGCCTGGAGTGCGTCGGCCTTCTCCTGAGCCTGGCGAAGCTGCGTCTCGGAACGGGTCTGCGCGTCGGAGAGCATCGAGTCGGCACGTGCCTTGGCCTCGGAGACCGTGGTCTCCGCGGTGTGCCTGGCTTCGCTGACCATGGCATCGGCCTGAGCGCGGGCGTCGGCCAGCAGCTTGTCGGACTCTGCCTTCGCGGTGCCGGTCAGGCGGTCCGCGGTGTCCTGCGCCAGCCCGAGGATCTTCGCCGCCTTGATGTGCGATTCCTCGCTGGGGGGCGCGACGGGCTGCGCGGCCGCGGCGTACACCGGCTGGACCGGCGCGACGGCAACGGGCTCGGGCTCCGGCTCCGGCTCGGGCTTCTGGTACACCGGGATCGACTGAGTGGCCTGAACACCACCGCCGGCTCGGCTACTCGAGAGATCCTGGTCGAGCTCCGCCACGCGCTGCCGGAGATCGGCGTTCTCCTCGATGAGCCGTGTCAGCTCGTTCTCTACGAGGTCGAGGAACGCATCGACCTCGTCCTCGTTGTAGCCACGCTTGCCAATGGGCGGCTTGCTGAAAGCGACGTTATGGACGTCGGCTGGTGTAAGCGGCATTGTCTGCCCCCTTGAGTTTGGACCGTCAACCGGTGTCAAAGCGGATAGGCGTGCTGGAAGTAACTGGCGTCCATCCTGTCACAGTAGACCCGGCGGTTGCAGGTGAGGTCCAGAATTAAGAGCGAATTTCAAAGAAGGGCCGCGCGATAACGACGCCGGCAAACCCGTTTTCGCTACCTCGACGCTATGCACTCCACGCAAGTTGCATGCCGACGAACGCGGCCAGGAGCAGCACCATGATCGACAGGTCAAAGCGAACCGCACCTATCGTGAGCTGCGGAATGATCCGGCGCAGCAGCTTCACGGGTGGATCGGTCACCGTCATGATGACCTCCAGGACCACCACCATCAGGCCCCTCGGGCGCCAGTCGCGGCTGAAGGAGCGGACGAACTCGACGACGACCCGTGCGATCAGCAGAAGCCAGAACGCGAACAGCACGAAGCCCAGAATCGAAAAGAACAACGACAACTGAGCGACCTCACTCCAGGCGGTGTGACATTGGATACGGGTGGGATGACGAGCTGAACGACACTCGATTCACCGCCAGCCTACGCGTCGTCGATCACACTGCCCGGGTCACTGGTAGGCGTAGAAACCCGCCTCGGCGATGCGCCTGCGCTCGTCGGCGGTGACGTCGACGTCGGCCGGGGACAGTAGGAAGACCTTCGTCGCGACCTTGTCGAACGAACCCCGGAGCGCGAAGGCCAAACCGGCTGCGAAGTCGACCAGGCGCTTGGCGTCGGCGTTGTCCATCGAGACCAGATCCATGATCACCGGGGTGCCGTCGCGGAAGCGTTCGCCGATGGTGCGGGCCTCGCTGTAGTCCTTGGGGCGCAGCGTGGTGATCTTGGCCAGCGGGCTGCCCTCTTCGAACAGGGCGGCCATCCTGCGGGGCTCCATCGCCACCGCGCCGTGGGTGGCGCCGCGCAGCGTGTTGAACCGTGGGCGCTCGAACTCGCGCCGAGAGCCGCGGAAGGCGGGCTCTTCATATGCGCCGCGGTAACCCGCTGGGACACCGTCGAACTCACGGCCGGGCACGCGGTCGTCGTAACCCCGGCCCTCGGGGCGGGCTTCGTATCCCCTGCCCTCGTCCTCGAAGCGGTCCTCACGGGGACGACGCGAGTAGCCGCGCGACGAGCGGTCCTCGTCGTCGTAGTACTCGTCGTCGTAATCGTCCATCGGCGCCATACCGAAGTAGGCCTTGACCTTATGCAGTGTGCTCATCGGAGACCCTTCTGATGACCGAAATCGGTGTTGTCTGTGATGAAGATGTGACTGGAGTGACTGCTCAGAGAGACGTTAGAGGACGCTGTCCCAATAGCGCGGTACCGACACGCACACACGTTGAGCCGTGTTTCACCGCCGTCTCGAGGTCGCTGGACATACCTGCCGAGATACCGAGACGCTGCTGGTAGAACGCCTGTACCCGGTTCCGCTCGGACTCCAAGCGAAGGAAGGATTCATCCGTGTCGGCGTTCAGCGGGGGGATGGCCATGAGCCCGACGAAGTCCAGGCCGTCGGTCGCGTCGGCGAGCCCGCACAGCTCGTCCACGAGATCCGGGCGGTTCACATCGACGCCGCCTCGGGCCGGATCCCCGTCCAGGCTCAGTTGGAGGTACACCCGCAGCGGCGCCGTGCGGCCGCCCTCCTCGAGCGCCTGCGCGGCTGCGCGCCCAAGTGCATCGACGAGCGCGCTGCTGTCGACCGAGTGCGCGGCGTACGCCCAGCCCGCGACGGCACGCGCCTTCTTGCGTTGGATGCTGCCGATCATGTGCCAGCGAATTGCAACCGTGTGATTCCCGGCTGATATTTCGGCGATTTTGTTTGACGCTTCCTGTTCGCGCGATTCACCGAATTGATGGCATCCAAGTCGCACTAATTCGGTGATGTCGGAAACCGGAAAGAATTTCGTGACGGGAAGTAATTCGATTTCGGCGGAGTCGCGGCCCGCCGCTGCCGCCGCCCCGTCGACCCGTGCCCTCAGAGCCGCCAGAGCCTCGGCGAGTTCGGCGGTACGTGCGGCGGTCATTCCATCCACACCAGGGCGGCCAACCGACCGGTGGGGGCGCCGCGCCGGTGACTGAACAGGTTGGGATCATCGACTGTGCAGCGCGGATCGACGTCGATCGTGGTGACGCCCAATTCCGTTAGCTGTCTGGCGATTCCGGATCTCAGGTCAAGCCCGGCGGTACCTCGCGCGGTCGTGGTCCTGCTACCCGGCATGGCGGCCTCGACCTCGTCCGCCATGGCGTCGGGCACCTCGTAGTTCCGTCCACTGACGGCAGGACCCAGGAGAACGGACACGTCCTCGACGTGGGCACCCCTGCGCAGCATCGCCTCGATGGCTCTCGTCACGACACCCCTCTGCGCGCCCACCCTGCCGGCATGTACCGAGGCGACGACGCCGGCGCGGGCGTCGGACATCAAGAGCGGGACGCAATCCGCGGTCACCACCGCCAGTGCCAACCGGCGATTCGTCGTGACCAAGCCGTCGGCATCGTCGACGGCACCCTTGACCGGACCCTCCACGGACACGACCCGGTCCCCGTGGACCTGGTTCATCCAGACGATGCCGTCGTCGCCAAGCCCGATCGCCTTGGCGAGGCGCGCACGATTGGCGGCCACGGCAGCGGGATCGTCCCCGACGTGGTCACCCAGGTTGAACGACTCGAACGGCGGGCCCGAGGCACCACCTTCGCGAGTGGTGGTCACCCGTCGAATGCGAAAGCTCACGGTCTCCAGTATCGACTCACGCGCTAGCGGATTCAGTGACGCATGAAGGGCGGGACGTCGACATCGTCATCGTCGTCACCACCACCACCGCCACCGATGCGGACCGTCGCTCCGTTCGTGTGTACGGGAACGCTGGCCGGGTCGACGGGATCGAATGGCGCGGCCGCCACCTTGCCTGCGCGACCGGGCGAGATGCCCTGTCCTGCCGTTCCGACGACCGGCTTTCGGCTGGGGCCTGCGGCGTCGAAGCCGGCGGCGATCACGGTCACGCGGACTTCGTCGCCGAGCGAGTCGTCGATCACGGTGCCGAAGATGATGTTTGCCTCGGGGTGGGCGGCGTCCTGCACCAGCGAGGCCGCCTCGTTGATCTCGAACAGACCGAGATCGCTGCCGCCAGCGACCGACAGCAGCACACCGAGGGCGCCTTCCATCGATGCCTCGAGCAGTGGCGAGTTGATGGCAGTCTCGGCGGCCTTGAGGGCACGGCCGTCGCCACGCGCCGACCCGATGCCCATCAGCGCGGTACCCGCCCCAGACATGACGCCCTTGACATCGGCGAAGTCGACGTTGATCAGGCCCGGCGTCGTGATCAGATCGGTGATGCCCTGCACGCCGTTGAGCAGGACCTCGTCGGCACTGCGGAAGGCGTCCATCAGAGAGACCGCAGCGTCGCCCATCTGGAGCAGACGGTCGTTCGGGATCACGATGAGGGTGTCGCAGCTCTCGCGCAGCGCGGCGATGCCCGTCTCGGCCTGGTTGCTCCGCCGCTTGCCCTCGAACGAGAACGGCCGTGTCACCACGCCGACCGTCAGCGCGCCGAGCTTGCGTGCGATCGTCGCGACGACGGGTGCGCCGCCGGTGCCGGTTCCGCCGCCCTCCCCCGCGGTGACGAACACCATGTCGGCGCCCCGCAGGAGTTCCTCGATGTCGTCCTTGGCGTCATCGGCGGCCTTGCGTCCGACCTCGGGATCGGCGCCGGCGCCCAGTCCGCGGGTGGAGTCACGTCCGACATCGAGCTTCACATCGGCATCGCTCATCAGCAACGCCTGGGCGTCGGTGTTGATGGCGATGAACTCCACGCCCTTGAGGCCTTGCTCGATCATTCGGTTGACGGCATTGACGCCGCCGCCACCAATGCCGACCACCTTTATTACTGCGAGATAGTTGTGCGGGGGTGTCATCGGTCGTCTTCCTCCTGTGCAAACCCTCAACCTGAACCATAGGCTTAGAGTTATGTCAAGTAGTTTCGCGCAAACAGAACGGTAGGGCGACGATCGCAGGTATCGACGCAGGCGCGCCGATGGTGTCGTGGGATTTTCTCGGCGGACGACTACTTGACCGTGGGGAGATCCGGACTGGACAGGTCATAGGTGTGACCGGGCTGCGTGAGCAACGCCCCCAACTTGAGCGCCTTCTCGTCGGTGCGGTCCGTCGTCCCCCAGATCACGTCCCGACCATCGACCAGGGTCAGCGTGATCGCCGCGACCG
>NZ_JAVROT010000123.1:0-6567 GCF_032162605.1 Mycobacterium sp.
CGCGGCGGTCGGTGTCGATACGAATTCCGGTTGAATCCCGAAGAGGGCGGAGCCGGGGTGGCGCCGCCCTTCGAACTGGTGCGACGATTGCTGAAGCCTTATCGCGATATCACCGAGGACCAGGTCGAGCGAGCGGTCACCTATCGGTTCCACGCCCTGGTCGCCGATCGTTGGCGATGTGGAAACGTGTTCCTGCTCGGGGATGCCGCCCACATGATGCCCCCGTTCGCCGGGCAGGGCCTCAACTCCGGGGTCCGCGACGCGGCGAACCTGGCGTGGAAGATCGCCGACGTACTCGCCGGTCGCCTGACCGATACGGCGCTGGATTCCTACGAGACCGAACGCAAGCCGCACGTCGTGGCAACGGTGGCACTTTCGGAACGGATGCGCCGGGTGGTGATGACCACGAATCCTCGCTTCGCCGCCCGCCGGGACGATTACCTACGACGCCTTCTGGCGACCGGTCAGGGAAGAGAATTCCTCGAATACATGAGGTACCGACCGCCGCACGCGTATTCGTCCGGACTGCTGGCCGATTCGACGAAACCAGTCGGGACGATGATCGGACAGCCGGAGGTGTTCGACGCCGTCGAGGGTCGCAGGCGGCCGCTGGACGAGGTTCTCGGGTCTGGCTGGGCGCTGCTCGGGGTCGGCGTCGATCCGGCGCGGCTGGCAGCCGAGGCTAAACACGTCCCCGGGCTGCGGCCGACGCTGTCGCGGGTCGCCGTGTCGGGCCGCGTTCCTGAGGCGCCGTCCGATGTCGGCAGGGCGATCGAGGACGTCGACGGCGGGCTTGCCGCGGATCTGGCGGCCTATCAGGGGCTCTGCGTGCTGGTGCGCCCGGATCGCTTCATCGCTGCAGCCTGGGCTCCCGGCCAGAGGCCAGAGCTCAAGTCCGCCCTATGCCTCGCGGGCACATGGGAGGGCGTGCGCGGTGCGGACGAGCCGCGGCACGACCGCCGATTACGACGCGTGGGCTGAGTTCGGCGGCCTACCGCGCCTGCCAGCGCGGCTGGCGTCCCTCCGCGAAGGCTCGTGGCCCCTCCTTGGCGTCCTCGCTGTCCATCCGGATCTCCTCGCGCGGATAACGCGTGGTGAAAGCTTGCTCCAACGGAAGGTCGACGGAGGTCAGGACAGCCTGCTTGACCGCGCGAACGGCCAGCGGTGCGCAGGCGAGCAGATCGGTGGCCCAGTCGCGTACGCAGTCGTCCAGGTCCGCCGCGGGCACGACATCGTTGACGAGGCCTAGCTCGTAGGCGCGGCGCGCGCTGAGCTGCCGCCCGGTCATCAGGTGACCCAAAGCTGTGCGTACCGGAAGCTGCCGGCTGAGCCGGAACACTCCGCCGGCCCCAGCGATCAGGCCGAGCTTCGCCTCCGGCAGGCCGAAGCAGGTGTCCTCGGTAGCGATGATCAGGTCACACGCCAGGGCCAACTCGAACCCGCCGCCCAGGGCGTATCCGTGCACCCGCGCGATCAGCGGCTTGGTCAGGCCGAACCGCTCGGTGAGCCGGGGCCACCCGGGCTTGCCCCGGCCGCCGAAGGTGGACGGCTTCGCCACTCCGGTCGCCTCTCGCGCCGCCAGTTCCTTGAGATCCTGGCCGACCGAGAACGCGCGATCACCGGCGCCGGTGAGCACCCCGGCCCAGACTTCGTCGTCCTGCTCGAAGTCGTCCCAGATCTCCGCGAGTTCCTCGTGCATCCGCAGGTTCATGGCGTTGAGCACCTCGGGGCGGTTCATAGTGATCGTCGCCAGGTGACCGTCTTTGCGGTACTCCACTGTTGTCGGCACCACGTCACACCTTGCCACCGGTACGGGCGAGATCGATCAGTGGTGTCACTGCTGAGCTCCTTGCCGGTGGCCGAGGATGGGTACGTCGATCAGCAGCGGGCGGCGGCGGTGCGCGGCGCCGGCCACCAGCTGGACGAGCTCGTCGATGTGCTCCACCCGGTGCGCCTCGATGCCGAAGAACGCGGCCGCCGTGGTGAAGTCGAGACTGCCCAGGTCGAGACCGGGATAGTGGCCCGCCCGCGTGGCCCGGCTGTCCCAGACGTCCAGAGTGTCCTTGAGCGTGCGGTACTCGCCGTTGTTCATCACCACGAACGTGACCGGCACGTCATAGCGGGCGGCACCCCACAGGCCCTGCAGGCCGAACATGCTGCAGCCGTCGCCGAGGACGGCGACCACCGGGCGGGCCGGGTCACCCATGGCGGTGCCGATCGCAGCACCGATGCCGAAGCCCAACCCGCCGCCGACGGTGTGTACGAGGGAGCGGGGCTGTTCCAGCCGCAGAACCTGGCGCAGCAGGACCCCCGTTGTGATGGCCTCCTCGACCACTACCGCGTCAGCGGGCAGTCCGGACGCCACGGCGTGCGCGGCGGCCAACGGGTCCAGCGGCACCGGCCCGTACGCCTTCAGCGCCGCGGTGTCGACTGCCGCACGTTGCTCGACGTGCCGTTCGCGCAGCTCGGCACGCCGGTGCTGCGCCCGGGACACTGGCGGCAGGGCACGTAGAGCCGTGGCGAGTTGCTGCAGCGTGGGCTCGATCGCGCCGACGAGGCCCAGCTCCACGGTGAAGTTTCGGCCGATCTCCGCCGGGTCGGAGTCGATCTGGACGACCAGGGTGTCCGGCATGATCGCGGGACCAGGGGAGTAGTGGTGCGGCATGAAGGCGTGGCATCCGACGATGAGCACCACGTCGTGCGGGGCCAGCGTGCCGCGGATCTCGGCATTGTTCGGTGGCAGCGCGCCCGCGTACAGGTCGTGTCCCATCGGGAAGTCCACGCCGTCGTGCATCGGCTGGTGGTACACCACCGCGCCGAGGACCTCCGCGATCGCGACGAGCGACGCGACACCGCCCTCCCGGCCGACGCCGTCCCCGGCGACCACGGCGGGATCCCGGGCCCCGGCCAGCAGGGCGGTGGCGCGGGCCACCCCGGTGGCAACCGACGGTGGCACGATCGGCGCGTCGAAGAATGTGACGTCGGTCTCCTCGGCCAGGAGATCCATCGGCACGGACAGAAAGACCGGGCCGGCCGGCGGCAGGACGGCGAGCCGGAACGCCCGGCGCAGCATCCCGGGCAGGTCCTGGGCGTGCTGGACGTCGAAGGTGGCCTTGACCGCCGCGCGGGCCAGACCCACCAGGTCAGCGGAGAGCATCGGGTCTTGCGCCAGGTGCCGCCGGTCCTGCTGGCCGGCGGTCACCACCATGGGCGTCCGGGACCGGCTCGCGTTGAGTAGCCCGGACAGGCCGTTCGCCAGGCCGGCCGCCACATGGAGGCTCACGAACGCCGGGCGGCCGGTGGCGCGGGCATACCCGTCCGCCATCGCGACGACCGACCCTTCGTGAACGCCGAGCACGTACTCGATGTCCGGCTGGTGCACGAGAGCGTCCAGAAACGGCAGCTCGGTGGTGCCCGGGTTGCCGAAGACGCGGGTCACGCCCTCCTCGCGCAGCACCTGGATCAGGGCCTCGACCGGTTTCACCGGCCCGCACCCGCGTTCCAGCGGGCGCCGATCTTGGCAAGCACGTCCTGGCTGTAGAGCCGGTCCGCCTGCACCAGGGCGAATTCCGACAGATAGCCGAGGAACCGGTCGACCGGCTCGTCGGCGAGGTTCAGCATGTGCCTGTTGGCCACGACCGCGGGGGCGGTCATCCGCTCGGCGGCCCAGTCCGCGGCCCGGCCCACCGCCTCGGGGTCGACCGTCTCGTCGCAGATCAGTTTTGCCTGCGGATCGGTCGCCCGCAGCTTGCGCCCGTCCAGGATGATGTCCCGGGCCAACCGCGCGCCCACCAGCCGCCCGAGCCGCAGATTCGCCGCGCCGGGCACGATGCCCTCCTGCGCAGCGGGCAATGTGAAATACGCGTCAGTCCCGGCAACCACTCGGTCGCAGGCGAGCAGCAGCTGCATCCCGCCTCCGATCGCGAACGTGTCGACCGCGGCGACCCAGGGCTTCTCCCACGAGGTTGTCAGCGTTACGGCGTCCGGGTCATCCGGCATCCGGAGACCCCGGATGATCTTGCTTAGGTAGCCGAGCTCGCGGCCGAGCAGGAAGTCGACGTAGGAGATGCGTCCCTGGTGCAGGTGTTTGAGGTTGATGCCGGCGCTGAAGACGCGGCGCCCGGCATAGCGGGGATGGGTCATCGTCGTGCCGCGCAGCAGCCCGACCCGGATGCTGTCGTCGAGCAGGACCAGGTCGACCGCCGTCTCCAGGTCGACGGTCAGCTGGTCGTCCTCGGCGTTCAGGCAGGACGTGTTGCGCAGGGTGACCCGTCCGATGTCACCGTCGCGTTCGAGCAGCACCGTGTCCAGCTCCAGGACCCCGTTGTGCTCGAATTCGGACAGCAGCGCCAGTGCCCGCGGCGTGGGTCGCAGCATGGCCTCGACGATGTGTTGTCCGACGGCCGGTGTGCCCAGCAGGTGATGGAAGAAAATGGCCTGGTCGATCTCCCGGGCCTCCTTGTGCGCCTGCAGGTGCCGGCGTTCCGCCGCCAGCTGGTCCGCCGTCGGCACCAGGCCGGGGAACCGCTCCGCGGCCGCAGCGGCGAGCTCCGCGATCCGGGGCCGACAGGTGCCCGCTTGGGTCAGCTCGGCGAAGACCGCTGGAGTGTGTCTAGCCATGAACCTCGATCGCAGCCGCCGGCTTGACCGATGCAGCTCGCTCACGGCTTCCTGGTCGGCCGCTGTGCGCTCCGGTTTCGCCGGTAGGCCGGCTAGCCGGGCATCGTCCCGAGCCGCCTGCTCCCGGATGACGCCGGCATCCGCGTTCAGATCACCGGTCAGCAGCGGCATGCGTACCGGTGTGGGGACGGTGGTCACGCTGGCTGGGTGCCCTTCATCCGCCGCAGCGTCCGGTCGCACGCCGCGAGGTGGGTGCCGAGTGCGTCCTCGAAACTGACCGAGGTCGCCTCCATCAGCAACCGTCGGCGGATCGCCAGCTCGCTGCCGGTCAGATTGCGTACGGCGGCCGTGCGCTGCGCCACCGCCCGAACGGTGTCCGGTACGACCTCGTCCACCAGGCACAACTCGGCCGCTTCGGTGGCCGAGATCTCGGCGCCGAAGAGCACCAGGCCGCGGGCGCGGGCCACACCGACCTGGTTGGCGACGCGGTGCACGGCCATCCCCGGCCACGGTTCGCCCGCCACCGCCGAGAGCCGCAGGCGTAGATCCGGACCCGCGATGCGGTGGTCGGCCGCGAGCAGCGCCTCCAGCGCGGGCCCGGCACACAGGCCCACGGCGGCGGCGATCGTCACGGCGTCCAGCCGTTCGAGTCGGCGCAGTGCCCGCTCCCACTTGCTGACCGCGTGGATGCTCAGGTCTTCGACGGCCGCATCGCCGGCGGGCTCCCCGGTGAGCCACAGGACCACCACGGGGTCGGAGACATTCTCTGCCTCGTCGCACGCCCGCTCCACCGCTGCGATCAGCTGAGGGCCCACTCTTTGTCCACTCGTGATGGACAGCTGCACGACCTGCGGGGTGTCGATCTCGGAGTTCGCACTGCCTGCCAATCCGCACCGCTTTCTCGGTTGTCGTCAGCGTTTGCTGGATGTACAGCGGTTCAGAACCGCATCAGGGCTGTCTCGATCGTCGATCCAGGGCCCATGGTCATGAGGACACCGAACTCGCCGCGCTGGATCGCACCCTCCTCTAGCAGCCGGCTGTAAGAGAAGAGGAACGAGCCGCTCGACAGGTTGCCGTAGTCACGAAGCACCCCGGTGGTGTGCCGCAACGAGTGCCGGGAGAGGCCCAAGTTGACCATCACCGAGTCGATCACCTTCTTGCCACCCGAGTGCACCACCCAGTGCGCGATTTCGCTGCGGCGTAGGCCGGTGTCGGCGAGTAGGCGGCCGATGACCTCCTCGGCATGCGCACCGATCACATAGGGCACCTCGCGGTCCAGAAAGAAACTGAACTTGCCCTGCTGGTCGTCCCAGTCGTAGCGCATCGCGTCGACGGCCTCGGGGACGATGCAGCTGGCGAACTTGAGGAGGCTGGGGCCGGGCTCAAGCCCGCCCTCGTCGGTGATGACGGCCGCGGCGGCCGCGCCGTCACCGAAGAGACTGTTCACCACCGAGCTGCGCATCGTACCGTCGATCACGTATGCCGCGGAGCACGCCTCGACGCAGACCATGATCGCCAACTGCTCCGGATGCGCGCTCGCCCAGCCCGCCACACAGTTGAGCCCGTTGAGCCCCGCGTTGCAGCCCATGCCGACAACGTCCAGCCGGCTGGTGCCGACGTCGAGGGCCAGTTCCTTGATGAGCAGCGCGCTGAACCCGGGCGTCAGGAAACCCGTCGTGGTGATGCAGCACAGGTAGCCGATATCGTCGAGCTCGTAGCCTGAGTCCTTGAGGCAGGCGAGGATCGCCCGCTTGCCCATGTCGATGCCGGTGAGGCGGTGCTTGCGCAGTAGTTCGCCCTGAGTCTCGGTAGCGCGGCTGCCATCGGGTAGCTCCGGTGGCAGGCTCAAGAAGCGCCGCTCGATGGCGCTGTTGCGGAAGACCGACCGGATCCGCGGGTCGGTGATGGAGTACAGGTCAAGAAGGTCCTGCTGCGTGTACGAATGCG
>NZ_JAVROT010000124.1:0-4104 GCF_032162605.1 Mycobacterium sp.
CGCGTTCGGTGGGGAGTGCCGCCCGCAGCACGCTGATGCCCAAGGGAATCACCGGTGCGCCAAAGCCCTGCAAGGCGCGGCCGACGATCAGCGGCACCAGGGAACTGGTGAGCGCCGCGATGACAGAGCCCACCGTGAGCAGCACCGCGCAGGCGATGAGGACGCGTTTGGCGCCGAACATGTCGCCGAGACGCCCGAACATCGGCGTGGCGACCGCCCCCGTCAGCAGGGTGGCGGTGATCGCCCACGACGCGTTGGCCCACGTGGTGTTCAGCAGAGCGGGCAGCTGCGGCACTAGCGGAATGACCAGCGTTTGCATCATCGAGACACTGATGCCGGCCGCAGCCAATGCCGCGATCAGCAGGCCACCGCCCCGAGGTGGCGCTGAACGTTCCACCATTTGATTAGCCATGCAAAGGATCTTAAGTGATTAGATCATCTAGGAAAAGCCGGAGGGATTCGGTGGATTCGGTGGCCGCTCAACTGCCGTCGGCCGCGGGACCATCGGATCAGCCCGTGAGGTCGGCCCCGTTCCGCGCCTGCAAACCCGCAATCGCTCGCACCTGGCCGAGAACGCGATTTACCACCTCGGCGGCCAGCCACAACGCCACCTCATCGTCTCGGGACAGCTCTGGCAAGATGTCGGCGATACGCTGCCTGCGGACCGTGGCGCGCGCTTCCCAGCTCTGCTTACCCGCCTCGCCGAGCATCACCAACGACGCTCGGCCATCGTCGGGGTCGCTCCACTTCTCCAGCAATCCCTGACGTTCCAGACGTTGTACCAATTGCGTCATCCCCGACTGACTGGCGCCCTCGGCCTCGGCAAGCGCCGTCAACCTCATCGGGCCTTCCCTATACAACCGGTTAAGTACCAGTGCCGCGCTGGCGCTGAGGTCGTCGCGGTCGATCAGGTATCGCCACATCAAGTCCATCCCGAGGTTGATCATCTCGGCGACGGCATCGGCACTGTCGCCGACTGCTCGTTCCATACTTGATTTATATCACTGAAGTGATGCACAGGGAATCATGAGTCGCATGCTGAGTGTTCGCGCCGGACCGATCCATCGAATCCGAATCCGCCTCTAGACATCCCGTTACGAACATTATGCGTGCATGCGGCATGAAGTTCAAACCTTGAGATGTGCTGTGAATCGCCCGATCGAACGCTATGCGGTTGAACTATCTATCCTACGTGGGATATAAAAATCGGTGCGAGCATTGCGAATCGACGATCGTGCCGATCACCCGGGTACCGCGCCCGAGGACGGAATCCGAGAGGTCATTCAGTGAGCCAACGATCAGCCGTCAGGACGGTCCTGCAGAGGGCCTGGATCCCGCTGGTTGCCGTCGTTGCCCTCAGTCTGGGTGCGCTGAGCATGTGGAAGGTGCACCAGTCTTCGGCTCCGGGGCCGGTCTTGGCCGTCAATCCCCCACAGGCACCCGAGGAATTCACTCCCAAACGGCTCACCTATGAGTTGTTCGGTGACGTCGGCAGCGGCGGGATGCTGGACTACATCGACATCGATGGGCATCCGCACAAGATCGACCTCACCGACCTACCGTGGTCGCACACCGAGACCACCACGCTCACCGTGGTGTCCGGCAGCATCTCGGCGCAGGTGCACGGCGGTCAGGTCGGCTGCCGGATGCTGGTCAATGACGTTGTCCGCGACGAACAATCGGCGACTCGCGAGGATGCGGACGTCACCTGCAGGGTGAAGTCCGCGTGAGCGCGCATCAGGCGACGCGGCCGTTCTTCCCCAGAATGGTGCGCCTGCTGGCGATCCCGATCATCATCTTCTGGGCGCTGCTCGCGATCACGACGAACACCTTCGTGCCGAAGGTGGAGGACGTCGCCACCGAACTCGCAGGACCCGAAGTTCCGACCTATGCGCCTTCGCAGTACGCACTGCTACACATTGGTGACAAGTTCCAGGAGTCCAACTCCACCAGCCTCACGATGGTCGTCCTGGAGGCCGACCATCCGCTCGACGACCAGGACCACCAGTACTACGACGACTTGGTGCAGCGCCTGAAGAACGACACGCAGCACGTGCAGTACGTGATGGATCTGTGGGGCAAGCCGATCACCGCGGCCGGAGCGCAGAGCATCGATGGCAAGGCGACCTACGTGCTGCTCCGTCTGGCGGGCAACGTCGGCCAGATCCAGGCCAACCAGTCCGTGGACGCCGTGCGCGACATCGTCGCCAAGGACCCCCCGCCGCAGGGGCTGAAGACCTACGTCAGCGGTTCGGCGCCGATGGCCTCGGACACCCTGTCGATCGCGAACGCGAGCCTGAACAACATCACGATCGTCACGATCATCTTGATCCTGGTGATGCTGCTGCTGGTGTACCGCTCGCTGACCAACGTGGCCGTGCCCATGTATAGCGTGCTGTTCGAAATCCTCATCGCCAAGGGCGTCGTGTCGACCCTTGGGCATTACGGCTTCATCCCGATGTCGTCGTTCGCGGTGAACATCGTCGTCTCGCTGACCCTGGGAGCAGGCACGGACTACGGCATCTTCCTGTTGGGCCGCTACCACGAGGCCAGACAGCTGGGCGAAACCCAGGAAGAGGCCTTTTACACCGCCTACCGCAGCGTGGCACCCATCATCATCGGCTCGGGGCTGACGATCGCCGGCTCGTGCTTCTGCCTGACCTTCGCGCGCCTGGACTACTTCCACACCATGGGCCCAGCGGTGGCCATCAGCATGCTGTTCACGATCGCCGCGGCGTTGACGCTCGCCCCGGCATTGCTGACGCTGGGGAGCTTGTTCGGGCTCTTCGATCCCAAGCAGATGACGCGCGGGCGCTTGTATCGGCGGATCGGGGCGAGTGTGGTGCGCTGGCCGGTGCCGATCCTCGCCGCCAGCACAGCAGTGGTGCTGCTCGGGGCGATCTTCGTGCCGAGCTATCAGGTGAGTTACGACGACCGGGCCTATCAGCCCGCCAGTGGTGCGGCCAACCAGGGTTTCACGGCCTCGGATCGGCACTTCCCGTCCAGCAAGCTGTTCACCGAGATGATGATGGTCGAGTCCGATCACGACATGCGCAACTCGGCGGACTTCATCTCACTGGACCGCGTGGCCAAGGAACTCGTGCGCCTGCCTGGGGTGGCCATGGTGCAGAGCATCACCAGACCGCTGGGCCGACCACTGGACCACGCCAACGTGCCGTATCTCTTCACCGTCCAGGGTGGGGCCGCCGGTCAGCAGTTGCCGTTCAACGAACATGCGAACGACAACACCGATGAGCAGGCCAAGCTCCAAGCCGACACCGTGGCGACGTTGGGCAAGACGATCGACCTGACTCAGCAGTTGGCCGACGATCTGCATACGACCGTCCTCACCCTGGAGAATCTGCAGGCGGTCACCGACGAGGTCAATTCCGACATCGCCAATCTCGACGACTTCTTCCGGCCGCTGAAGAGCTACTTCTACTGGGAGCCGCACTGCGCCGACATTCCGTCGTGTTGGTCCTTCCGATCGTTGTTCGACTCGCTCGACGGCATCGACGCCCTCGACGAACAGATCGCCAACGCCGTCACCGATTTTCAGGCCGTCGACGCCCTGATGCCCCAAATGGTGGCCCAGTTGAAGGTGATGCGCGACGAGACGCAGGCGCTGCAAACCGTCATCGTCAACAACTACGGCCCGTCGCATCTGCAAGCCACCCAGACCGATCAGACCTTCGCCGACCAGATCAACGTGGGCAACGACTTCGACCAGTCCCGCAGTGACGACTACTTCTACATGCCCCGAGAGGGTTTCGACAACGAGGACGTCAAGACCGGAGAACAGCTGATGATGTCCCCGGACGGCAAGGCCGCTCGGTTCGTCATCACCCACGAGGGCAATGCGATGGCCCCCGAAGGCATCGACCACGTCAACGCCTTCCCCGATGCGGTGAAGGCGGCGCTGAAGGAGACGTCGTTGGCCGGTGCGCGGATCTACATCGGGGGCGCGGCGTCCAACAACAAGGACATCAAGGAATACGCCGCCTCGGATCTCAAGATCGTGGCCATCGCCGCCTTCGTGCTGATCTTCCTGATCATGCTGGTCCTGACCCGAAGCCTGATGGCCGCCATCGTGATTCCCGGAAC
>NZ_JAVROT010000125.1:0-5229 GCF_032162605.1 Mycobacterium sp.
CGGCAGCTGGAATATCTGGTCGCGGTCGCCGCGGAGGCGAACTTCACCAGGGCCGCGGAGCGTCTGCACGTGGCGCAGCCTGCAGTGAGTGCGCAGATCCAGAAACTCGAACGCGAACTGGGCCAGCCGCTGCTGGACCGATCGAAGCGGACCGTCCGCCTGACGGCAGCAGGTGAGGCGGTGCTGCCCTCCGCGACGGCCGCCCTTGCCGCCGTCGCCGACGTGCGACGGTCGGTCGAGGAGCTCACCGACCTCGTCAGCGGAACCGTCGCCATCGGCACGGTGACGGCTCACGACATGGACATCGCGGGATTGCTGGCCGACTTCCACGGCGCGCACCCCGGCGTCGAGATCACGCTCAGCACGGACAACTCCGATGTTCTGATCACCCAGCTGCGCAGTGGCGTGCTCGACGTGGCGATCGTGTCGGTGGGATCCGACGAGTGTCCCGACGGACTCGACGTCGAGGTCGTGACGGACGAGGCCATCGATGCGGCGGTCTGTCACGACGACGACCTCGCGGGCGAATCGAGCGTCGAACTGGCCGCGCTGGCGGAACGCTCCCTGATCGCGCTTCCCGTCGGCACCGGTGTCCGGCAGCGTCTCGACCAGGCCTGTGCGACGGCAGGGGTGTCGGTACGGATCGCCTTCGAGGCGTCGACGCCGATCGCGTTGGCCGAACTGGCCGAGCGCGGTCTCGGCGTCGCGATCCTGCCGAGTTCGGTGTCGCGGTCCAGGCCCGGTCTGCACGCGCTGACGATCAGGCCCGAGATGCGCGGACGCCTCGTCCTGGCCTGGCGGTCGACCGGCCCGACGAACCCCGCGACCTCGGTGCTGGTGCAGATGGCACGGCGTCTCCTCCGTGTCGGCGCGGGTGAATAGAGTGAGGGCGTGAGCCCTGCCAAGACCGAGACCAAGCCCACATTGATGCTGTTGGACGGCAATTCGCTGGCGTTTCGCGCCTTCTATGCGCTGCCCGCGGAGAACTTCAAGACCCAGGGCGGTTTGACCACCAATGCGGTGTACGGCTTCACGGCCATGCTGATCAACCTCCTGCGCGACGAGCAGCCCACCCACATCGCCGCGGCCTTCGACGTGTCTCGTCAGACGTTCAGGTCGGAGAGGTACCCGGAGTACAAGGCAGGCCGGTCCGCTACCCCCGACGAGTTCCGCGGCCAGATCGACATCACCAAGGAAGTCCTCGTCGCGCTCGGCATCACCGCGCTGGCCGAGCAGGGGTTCGAGGCCGATGACATCATCGCGACGCTGGCCACCCAGGCCGAGAACGAGGGCTACCGGGTTCTGATCGTCACCGGTGACCGGGACGCGCTGCAACTCGTCAGCCCCGATGTCACCGTGCTCTACCCACGCAAGGGCGTGTCCGAGTTGACGCGTTTCACCCCGGATGCCGTCGTCGAGAAGTACGGGCTCACGCCCACCCAGTACCCGGACTTCGCCGCGCTCCGCGGCGACCCGAGCGACAACCTGCCCGGTATCCCCGGTGTGGGGGAGAAGACGGCCTCCAAGTGGATCGTTGAGTACGGCTCGCTGCAGGCGCTCGTCGACCAGGTCGACACCGTCAAAGGGAAGGTCGGAGACTCGTTGCGCGCCAACCTCTCCCACGTCATCCTCAACCGCGACCTGACCGAACTGGTCAAGGACGTGCCGCTGGCCCAGACGCCCGACACGTTGCGGATGATGCCGTGGGACCGTGACCAGATCCACCGACTCTTCGACGACCTCGAGTTCCGGGTTCTCCGCGACCGGCTGTTCGAGACGCTCGCGTCGTCCGACCCGGAGGTGGAGAAGGGCTTCGACGTACGGGGCGGGGTGCTCGAACGCGGCCAACTGGCGGCCTGGCTGGCCGAGCACGGCAGTGGCCGACGGTTCGGGCTCGCCGTGGTGGGGACCCACCTTGCGTTCGACTCCGACGCCACTGCGATCTCCATCGTCTCGGCCGACGGTGAGGGCTGCTACTTCGACACCTCGACCCTGGCCCAGGAGGACGAGGCGGCGCTGGCCGCCTTCCTCAGCGACCCCGGGTCGCCGAAGGCCCTGCACGAGGCCAAGCTCGCGATGCACGACCTCGCCGGCCGCGGCTGGGATCTCAACGGCGTCACCTCCGACACCGCCCTGTCGGCCTACCTGGTGCGACCCGGGCAGCGCAGCTTCACGCTCGACGACCTCGCAGTGCGGTATCTCAAGCGGGAGCTGCGAGCGGAAAATCCTGAACAACAACAGCTTTCGCTCCTCGACGACGAGGATGGCGTCGACGACCAGGCGGTGCAGACGCTGCTTTTGAGGGCTTCTGCTGTCGCCGACCTCGCCGACGCGCTCGACGAGGAACTGGCCAGGATCGACTCGTCGGCGCTGTTGGGCCAGATGGAGCTTCCGGTACAGCGGGTCCTCGCGCAGTTGGAGGCGACGGGCATCGCGGTCGACCTCGACCTGCTCGGGCAGCTGCAGAGCCAGTTCGCCGACCTCATCCGCGACGCGGCCGAGGCTGCGTACGGGGTGATCGGCAAGCAGATCAACCTCGGCTCGCCCAAACAGCTTCAGGTGGTGCTGTTCGACGAGCTGGGGATGCCGAAGACCAAGCGCACCAAGACCGGCTACACCACCGACGCCGACGCGTTGCAGGGACTCTTCGACAAGACCGGCCACCACTTCCTGCAGCATCTGCTCGCCCACCGCGATGCCACCAGACTCAAGGTCACCGTCGACGGGTTGCTGAATTCGACGGCCGCAGATGGCCGGATTCATACCACGTTCAACCAGACGATCGCAGCGACGGGCCGGCTGTCGTCGACCGAGCCAAACCTGCAGAACATCCCGATCCGCACGGAAGCAGGACGGCAGATCCGCGATGGCTTCGTGGTCGGCGACGGTCATGCCGAGCTGATGACCGCGGACTACAGCCAGATCGAGATGCGCATCATGGCGCACCTGTCGAAGGACGACGGGCTGATAGAGGCGTTCAACACCGGAGAGGATCTGCATTCGTTCGTCGCGTCCAGGGCCTTCGGCGTGCCGATCGACGAGGTCACGGCCGAACTGCGACGACGCGTGAAGGCGATGTCGTACGGGCTGGCGTACGGGTTGAGCGCCTACGGCCTTGCCGCTCAGCTGAAGATCTCCACCGAGGAGGCCAAGGTGCAGATGGACGCCTATTTCTCGCGCTTCGGCGGGGTGCGCGACTATCTGCAGTCAGTGGTCGAACAGGCCCGCAAGGACGGCTACACCTCGACCGTGCTGGGCCGGCGGCGCTATCTGCCCGAGCTCGACAGCAGCAACCGAAACGTCAGGGAGGCCGCCGAGCGCGCCGCATTGAACGCGCCGATCCAGGGGAGTGCCGCCGACATCATCAAGGTCGCGATGATCAACACCGACAACGCCATCCGCGACGCCGGACTGAAGTCGCGGATGCTGTTGCAGGTCCACGACGAATTGCTGTTCGAGGTCGCCGACGGTGAGCGCGAGACGCTCGACGAGTTGGTCCGCGACAGGATGGGGGGCGCGTACCCGCTGGACGTGCCGCTCGAGGTTTCGGTCGGGTACGGCCGCAGCTGGGACGCCGCGGCGCACTAGGTACCAGGCGCGCGGTACGCGGCGACGGTCCGCAGCACGGGGGCGGCGGCCCGCGCCGCGTGGACTCCGTACGCCTCCTCGTTCAGTAGCGCGGTCACCCGCTCGTCGCCGAATCCACGGTCGATGCGGTCCCGTACGTAGGCGAGCTCGATGACCTGCGCGGCGAAGTTCTTGGCGCCCTTTCCCGCGGGCCGCCCACCGACGCGAGTCGCCTCGCCGATCGCCAACCCCCTGGTGCGGATCGAGCCGAGCCAGGTGGCCTCGTTGGGGGTCACCAGGCCTGCGGCCACCATGCCCGGCAACTTCGCGGCGACGATTCGCTGTTCCCGTCGGCGGCTGCCGACCGCGAGAGCGATCGCCAGTGCGAACACCGGCACCATCCAGAGGAAGTAGACGCCGAAGTACGCCTCGATGCCCACGAACGACGACCCGTTCCACAGCGCGTGCATGATCACCGCACCGGCGTACCCGAGCAGGATGCAGCCCGCCTTGGCCGGCACGCTCCTGCGTTGCAAGGCGAAGTACACGCCGATGGCGGTGACGGTGGTGAACAACGGGTGGGCGAACGGCCCCATGATCAGGCGCAGTCCGGCCGTGACCAGCGACCCGCCCAGCGATTCGCCACCACCGATGTATCCGATGTTCTCCAGCCAGGCGAAACCCGCCGCAGTGATCCCGGCGTAGACCAGGCAGTCCGTCAGCGAATTGAGCTCGTTGCGACGGCGGCCGGTCATCATGATCAGCAGGAACGCGCCCTTGGCCGCCTCCTCGACGATCGGGGCCACGATTGCCAGAGTGATGAATTCGTCCGTCGCCGCTTCACCGGTGGCGAGCAGGGACCCGAAGACGAGCTCGAGGATCACCGACACCACGACCGCGACCGATGCACCCCAGGTGAAAGCGAGGATGAGGAGTCGTGGCGGCTCTGGTTCCCACCGATCCAGCCACAGGTAGCCCAGCACCACGATGACCGTCGTCACGGTGGCGAGCACGAACCCGATGGATGTGCCGACCGGGTTGACGGCCGTCAGCAGGATCACCGAGAGGCCTGCGACGGTGCCCATCGCGATGATCGCACCGAGAGGCGCCCCAACCTTGCGGATCCGGCGGGGCAGCGGCGGGCCGACCGGGCGCGGAGATTGCGGCACGGAGGCGTTCGACACGACAGCAGCGTAGCGTTTGGGTCGGACCCAAGTTTGTCCAGCGTGTACACAGTCGCGTACGCTCTTTGCGTGCTCGTGTGCGCGCGTTAGCGTGCCTCACCCGTACACATCAATAACAACTGTCCCTACGATAAAACCTGTCCGGAGCCACCCGCCACATGCCAAGTCCGTCCATCACCTCGCCGCAAGTTGCCGTCAACGACATCGGCTCTGCAGAGGACTTCCTCGCCGCGATCGACAAGACCATCAAGTACTTCAATGATGGCGACATCGTCGAAGGCACCATCGTCAAGGTCGACCGTGACGAAGTGTTGCTCGACATCGGTTACAAGACCGAAGGGGTCATCCCTTCCCGCGAACTCTCGATCAAGCACGACGTCGACCCCAGTGAGGTTGTGTCCGTCGGCGACGAGATCGAAGCGTTGGTCCTCACCAAGGAGGACAAAGAAGGCCGCCTGATCCTGTCCAAGAAGCGCGC
>NZ_JAVROT010000126.1:0-5780 GCF_032162605.1 Mycobacterium sp.
TTGCGGTCGGTCGCGTCGGCCCTTGGCACCAGGGACTTCCAGCGGGTGCGCATCGGCATCGGGCGCCCACCGGGCCGCAAGGATCCGGCCACCTACGTGCTGGAGAACTTCACCGCCGCCGAGCGGCCGGAGGTGGCCACGATCTGTGAGTTGGCCGCCGATGCATGCGAATTGTTGATCCAGCTGGGCATCGAGCCAGCGCAGAACACCGTGCACGCCTGGGGTAGCCCGGGTTAGCCCCAATCTCTGGGTCCCTCTTTGCCGCGAGCGTGCGCGTCTGTACGCGACACGCCGTGCGAAATTGCGCGAAGACGCACGCTCGAAGGTTCGCGACCGCGCATTAACTGCGGCCGGAGATCCCGCTGTCGACGACCTTGGTCGGCTTGTGCGGGTAGCGCTTCTCGGCGTGGGCCTTGGCGGCGGAGTTGGGCAGGACGTACAGAGTCTCGCGTTTGTCCTGCAGTGGCTTCAACACCAGGTCCATGAAGCCCTTTCGGTCCTCCAGGAAGGGTTCGATGACATCCTCCCCCGCCGGGCACACCGCCAGACAGTAGGCGGCCTTGTAGTTCGCCTTGAACGACAGGCTCTGCCACATCGACGCGTTCTCTGAATCGGTTACGCGCGAACGGAAGTCGGCTGCGTCCTCACTGTCCGAGATCGTCTGCACGTAGTCGGTGAAGCCGCCCATGAACTCGCGGTAGTTGTGCACTGAACAGGCCACGAAGTCGAACTCGCCGTCCTTGCCGATCGCCCCGACCGGGCACGCCGCGACGCACAGCTTGCACTCCAGGCACGGCGAATAGTCGAGCGGCTCACCGTAACTGGTGACCGGTGCGTCCACCAGAATGGTGGCGAGCAGGATGAAGTTGCCGAACTTCGGGTGGATCACGTTGCGATGGATGCCCATGACGCCCAGTCCGGACGCCACTGCGACCGGCTTGTGCGCGACGACCCAGATCCGGCCAGGAAACTGATCCATCTCCATCGGGAACGTCGCCGACGGGTTCAGCGCACGATGACCGGCGTCCTGCAGGGCACGCGTGATGGTGTGTGCGGCCTCGTTGATGATCTCGCCGGTGCGGTGGAACTCCTGGTTGGCCACGCTGCGCGCGGGCGAACGGACGTTGTCGCGGTTCATCCTCACGACCAGCGAGATGAAGCTCTTCGTGCCGCGTAACGCCGAGTCGACGTGCTCGCGCTCGGAGGCCAGGGCCGGATTGTCGACGCTGGCGAAGGCGACGTCGTCGGCGCCGGCGGCCAGGCAGATCCCCCGCAACCGGTCGGCGTCGATCACGCCGGGCGGTTCGCTCCTGTGGCCCATCATCTTTCGCACGGTCGGGTGATTGGCCAGTCGTGCGGACACGCGGTCGGTCATTCTAGGTATAGTACACAATACTCAGCTGAGGTTCCGTCCGCGCGGCGACGGCCAACGCGATCCAATCCGGCCAGGTAGCCGATCAGTTGAATCAATTCTGCTCGCACTCCGCTAGCCGCCGCAGTAGGAACTCCCGTCCCGGCTCGGAGCCGTTGTGCTCCAATGCCGTCCGGTACCACTCCGCGGCCTCGGCCAGCCGGCCGTCCCGCCGCAACAGGTCGGCGCGGATCGATGCCACGGTATTGGAGCGCGCCAGGCGCGGTTCGGAGGCGACCTCGTCCAGTGCGGACAGCCCAGCCTCAAAGCCGTCGCGGAACCCCACGGCGAGCGCGCGATTGGCTCGCGCCACCGGGGAACCCGTGATCGCGATCAGCCGGTCGTAGGCGGTGCAGATGGTGACCCAGTCCGTCTGCTCCCAACTCGGTGCCGTCGCATGCAGTGCTGCGATCACCGCCTGCGGTAGGTAGGGACCCGTCGCACCGGCCGCGAGCCGCAGCCGGTCGAGAGCCCGACCGATCCGACCCCGGTCCCACCGCGTGCGGTCCTGCTCGTCGAGCGGCACTAGCGAGCCGGAGACGTCCACTCGCGTCGTACGGCGTGAGTCGTGCAGCAGCACCAGCGCCGCCAGAGCACGAGCGTCGGTCGAGTCGGGCATCAATGCGCACAGTTCGCCGGCCAGCCGCACGCCCTCATCGCACAGTTCGTCACGGATTGCCGACGGGCCCGCGGTCGACCAGTAGCCCTCGGTGAACACCGAGTAGATGCACGCCAGCACGTGCGGTACCCGCTCCGGCAGCAACTCGGCCGGTGGCACCCGCATCGGGATGTTCGCTCCGCGAATCTTGTTCTTGGCCCGCGTGATTCGCTGTCCTACCGCAGCTTCGGACTGCAGAAGAGCCCGTGCGATCTCGGCGACGGTGAGCCCGGAGATCAGCCGCAGTGTGAGCGCCAACTGCGACGACGGGTCCAGTGCTGGATGCGCGCACGTGAACATCATCCGCAGTTCATCGTCGCGCACCGGATGCACTGCAACGCCCTCGACGCGGGCCCACCTGTCTTCGACCACCGCTGCGAGTTCCTTTCCCGGCCGCACCGAGTCGCGACGCAAGCGGTCTAGGGCACGGTTGCGGGCGACGGTCACGACCCATCCGGCCGGGTTGTCGGGCTGGCCGTCGCGGGGCCATACCCGCAGTGCCTCCGCGAACGCCTCCTGGACAGCGTCCTCGGCGACGGTGAGGTCGCCCGACCACCGGGCGAGCGCCGCGACGGCCGGACCCCATTCGCGCCGGAAGACGCTGTCCAGGTTGGTCATCCAGCGACGGCTACAGTGCCGAGACGCCGGCGAGTTGCCGGACCTGCACGGCCGAGGCCGGGATCATGGACGCGATCTTGACGGCCTCGTCCTGATCGGCGGCACTGAGCAGGTAGAAGCCGTTTGCCACCTCCGCGCCCTCGACGTACGGGCCATCGGTGAACGTTGTCTTCCCGTCTCGCACCCGTACCGTCGTCGCCGTGGCCGGCGGATGCAGCGCCGCACCGCCCTTGATGTGATCGGCTGCGGCGGCGCCGAACAGGCCGTGCTGCTCGAGACCGGCCTGGAATTCGGGTGAGTCCGGCGCATGCGTGAGATGCGCGGGTTCCAGAAGCAGTGCGATCCAGTTGGTGCCGTCCAGCGGCTTCTCCGGCTGGTTCCACATGACCATCGGCCACACCTCGACACCGCCCGACGCGCACGCGGGGATCTGCCGGGCCAGCTCCAGTGCCTCGTCGAGGTCCTCTGCCTCGAACACGTAGTAGCCGCCGGCGACCTCGGCGGCCTCGGCGAACGGCCCGTCCGTGACCGTCGGCGCGGTGGGCCCGCCCGTGATCCGCGCCGCCGACTCCGATGTCGTCAATGCGTCGCCGGCCCGGATCGCCGAACCGGCCGCCGCGTGGAAGTTCTGATAGGCCGTCATGATCGCGGCCTGCGTGGCAGTGTCGGGCTCGTCGGTGGCCTCGGGGCCGAGCAACAGCGCGAAGTAGTGCATGGGATACCTCCGGTTAGTGAGCAGAACCCTGCGTCCCACTCTCTACCGGTTCGACGAACGGCGTCGAGCGAATCCGACAGCATCGGGCGGATACGCAAGAAACTACGGCGATGGCTCTTCTTCTCGTCATCGTTTCCCTCCTCTCTGTGATCGCGCTCGCCGCGACGTCCGCCTTCACGGCCGCTCGCGCTGGCTGCCACCGCGTTGGTCGTGCCGGGGACGGGCACGCACAACATCGACCGCCGGGTGTCCCGTGCACCTCGACGGACGGCTGCGACCCGGACGGGTCGACTACCCGCCCGCTTCTTCCCGTTGGGGATCATTCCCGGCCCATGCCCGGGTCTGTCGTGCGACACGTGGAACAAGTCTGTTGGGACGGGCGTGACGAACCTCGACGATGAGCTGCACAATCAGCTGGACCCTCCGACGGCCGACAACGAAAAGTCATCATCTTCGGCTAATCCCAGGGCGGCGCGGTCGTCTCCCAGGAGATGTACAACATCCCCGACGACGTCAAAGACCGCGCTGGCCTCTGATTCGCGGCACCGAACCTCTTGACGAGATCGATGGCCTCGATGGCCGGGGTGGGCATGGTGAAACCGTAGCGAGGGCCCCCGACGGTCGACCATTGCTTTTCCTGCGCATGGAGTTTCAGACGCGCCGCAGCCACCGAACTCATCGCGGCGGCTATCTACACTCGGTGCGGTGCTGGTGTGGATCAACGGGGCCTTCGGGTCGGGAAAGACGCAGACCACCTTCGAGCTCCTGCGTCGCGCACCCGATGCGCACGTGGCAGATCCCGAACTGATCGGCTTCGGCATCCACCGGATGCTGCCGCCGAGCGCCCGCAGCGACTTCCAGGACCGGCCACAGTGGCGATCGGCCGTGGTGGCCACCCTCGCGGATGCAGTGCGGGCGCACGATGGACCGGTGCTAGTGCCGATGACCTGGTGGAACCGGCGTACTTCGCTGAGATCATGTCCGGACTGCATACGGCCGAAGTCGACGTGCGCCACTTCGCGCTGATCGCGTCACCGGAAACGCTGCGCCGCAGGTTGCGCACCCGGTCGAGGTTCTGGCTGGCCCGGGCGACGGGCCGCGAGGAGTTGCTGGGCGATGCAGCAGATCGAGCGCTGCGTGACGGCGCTGGCCGGCGATCGGTTCGCAGCACACCGACGACCGTACCGTCGACGAAGTGGTGGAGGACATCGCCGCCCCACGCCGGCTTGACGCTCGAGCACCCGAGGTTGGGTACTGCGAGCTACCAACTCCGCCGTGCGGCAGTGGGAATCCGCCACATCAGGGTCTGACGAGCGTGCGCGTTCTCACGCGCGCAGCGGCGTGTCTCGGAGCAGACACGCACGCTCGCGGGAGAAGGGACGAGAGATCTAGGTGACTAGCGAGACCGAGTTGGCGCGGCGCAGCTTGCCCGACGGCGTCTTTGGGATGGTGCCCGGGCCGAGGACCACGACGTTGCGGGGCCGCACGTCGACCTCGGAGACGACCTCGTGGGCGACCTGCTGCTCGATGCGGCGCACCTCGACCGGATCCTCCCAGGCGTTGCACTCCACCGCGACGGCGAACGTCTCGCGGGAGTGGCCCGCGTCGAGCCGCACGGCGACGGCACAGCCGGGTCGCACACCCTTGACGCGGCCGGCGGCCCGCTCGATGTCGGTCGGATAGATATTGCGGCCGGCCATGATGATGACGTCCTTCACGCGGCCACAGACCACGACGTGGCCGTTCTCCATCTGGTAGCCGAGGTCCCCGGTGTCGTACCACCCGTGCTGGTCCTGCGCGGGCAGGAAGCCGCCCATCGTGATGTAGCCGGGGGTGAGGGACTCGCCACGCAGCTCGATCACGCCGACGCCGCGCGCGGGCATGATCTCGCCCGTCTCGTCGACGACGCGGGCCTCCAGATCACGCAACAGCGGACCGAGCGAGGCCAGACGCCGCGTGTTGCCCTTGGTTGCGGGGACCGCGCGCCGCAAAGCGGCCAGCAGGTCGGCGTCTACCTCGTCGACCACCAGGCCGGCGTCGCATTCCGAGAAGGACACCGCCAGTGTCGTCTCGGCCATGCCGTAGGCAGGCAGGATCGCCTTGGGACTCAGGCCGAAGGGCTTGCCCGCGTCCAGCAGGTCCTCCACGTCGGCGGGCTCGACGGGCTCGGCGCCCGACAGCGCGAATCGCAGCGTCGAGAGGTCGAACTGCCCCGGCTCGGCCTGGTTGCGCAACCGCTTGGCGAACAACGCGTAGGCGAAGTTGGGCGCCGCGGTCATGGTGCCCTTGTACTTGTCGATGAGCTTGGCCCACAGCAGCGTGTCGCGCAGGAAGTCCATCGGCGTGACCTTGACCAGCTCGGCGCCGAAGTACATCGG
>NZ_JAVROT010000127.1:0-7399 GCF_032162605.1 Mycobacterium sp.
TCGGCATCCTGACGGCCATCATCGCCCGGGACAAGACCGGCAAGGGCCAGAAGGTGTCGGCAGCGATGCAGGACGCCGTGCTCAACCTCTGCCGGGTCAAGCTGCGCGACCAGCAGCGTCTGGATGCCATCGGTTACCTCGAGGAGTACCCGCAGTACCCCAACGGCGAGTTCGGCGACGCCGTGCCGCGCGGCGGCAACGCCGGCGGCGGTGGTCAGCCCGGCTGGGTGGTCAAGTGCAACGGCTGGGAGACAGACCCCAACGCCTACATCTACTTCACCATCCAGGAGCAGAACTGGAAGCGCACTGCGGAGGCCATCGGCCATCCGGAATGGGTCGATGACCCGGCGTACAGCACCGCGCGCGCACGCCAGGACAAGATCTTCGACATCTTCGGTGAGATCGAGAAGTGGCTGGCCGACAAGACGAAGTGGGAGGCAGTCGACATCCTGCGCGAGTGGGAGGTGCCTTGCGCACCGGTCATGTCCATGAAGGATCTGGCGGCAGATCAGTCTCTGCGTGAGAGTGGCAGCATCGTCGAGGTCGACCAGAAGGGCCGCGGAACCTTCCTGACCGTCGGCAGCCCGATCAAGTTCTCGTCGTTCAAGCCCGAGATCAAGGGCGCGCCGTTGCTCGGCGAGCACACCGACGAGGTCCTCGCCCAACTGGGTTACGACGCGGACACCATCGCCGAGTTCCACAAGAACAAGGTCGTCGTCTAACCGGCTGTCAAGACCGAGAACCGCCTCAGGTCACGATCTGGGGCGGTTCTCACCCACACCGATCCGTTCGCCTGTCTGTTGGAGGTAGCGCATGAATCCCACGACCACGGGGGAGGCGAACGTGGCGGCGCTGGTCCGCGAGATCGCCGCCGACCATCGCACGCACCGCGGAGCGCTACTGCCCATCTTGCACGCGGTCCAGGAGGCGTTGGGTTGTGTACCCGCGGAAGCCATTCCCGTGCTCGCGGACGAACTCAATCTTTCCCGCGCAGACGTGCACGGAGTCGTCAGCTTCTACCACGACTTCCGTTCCGAACCGGCCGGGCGCACCACGGTCCGGGTGTGCCGCGCGGAGGCGTGTCAGGCGGTCGGCGCTGGGCGACTAGTCGCTCACCTGCGTGATCGCTATGGCGTGTCGCTAGGGGAGACCAGCCGGGACGGATCGCTGACCGCCGAGCAGGTCTTCTGTCTCGGCAACTGCGCGCTGGGGCCGGCGGCGCAGGTGAACGGCCGGCTGTACGGCCGGCTGGATGAGGCTCGGCTCTCGTCGATTCTCGACGCGGCGGTGTCGCAATGAGCACCCCTGCGCCGGTCACCATCTACGTGCCATGCGATTCGGCGGCGACATCGGTCGGTGCGGACGAGGTAGCCGAGGCGCTGGTCCGCGCCGCGGCCCGCGAGAATCGCCCAATAGAATTGATACGCAACGGTTCTCGCGGCATGCTCTGGCTCGAGCCGTTGGTCGAGGTGGTGACCTCGGACGGCCGCGTGGGCTACGGGCCCGTCGCCCCGGCCGAGGTCGACGGACTCGTCGCGGCCGGATTGTTCGATGCCGCCGACCATCCGTCGCGAGTCGGCGAGGTGGAGGAGCTGCCCTGGCTGGCGACGCAGAACCGGGTCACGTTCGCCAGGGTCGGTGTCACCGACCCGTTGTCACCCGAGGACTACGTCGGTCACGGCGGCCTCGCCGGACTGCGGCGGGCACTGCAGATGTCTCCGGCCGACGTGGTCGCCGAGGTCACCGACTCCGGATTGCGTGGCCGCGGTGGCGCAGGCTTCCCCGCGGGCATCAAGTGGAAGACCGTGCTCGAGTGCGTCGACGAACTGAAGTTCGTCTGTTGCAACGCCGACGAAGGCGACAGCGGGACCTTCGCCGACCGAATGGTGATGGAGGGCGACCCGTTCATGCTCATCGAGGGCATGACGATCGCGGCCTACGCGGTGGGCGCCAGCGAGGGATACGTCTACATCCGGTCGGAGTACCCCGGTGCGGTGGCGAGGATGCGTGGCGCCATCGACATCGCCCGCGGCCGTGGGTGGCTCGGCGACGACGTGCTCGGCTCGGGTACGCGTTTCGATCTGCACGTCAGGGTGGGCGGCGGAGCCTACATCTGCGGCGAGGAGACCTCCATGCTGGAAAGTCTCGAGGGTAAGCGCGGCATGGTCCGTGCGAAGCCGCCGATCCCGGCCATCCACGGGCTGTTCGGCAAGCCGACGGTGGTCAACAACGTGCTCACACTGGCCAGCGTTCCGACCATCCTCGCCGACGGTGCAGCGGCGTATCAGGAGCTCGGCGTCGAGCGGTCGCGCGGCACCCAGCTGTTTCAGCTCGGCGGCAACGTCAGGCACGGCGGTCTCGTCGAACTGGCATTCGGGGTGACCCTCGGTGAACTCGTGGACGGCTACGGCGGCGGCACCCTTTCGGGTCGGCCGGTGCGGGCGGTCCAGGTCGGTGGCCCGCTCGGCGCGTACCTGCCGAGAGCCGAGTTCGATCTGCCGATGGACTATGAGGCATTCGTTGCGGCCGGGGCGATGGTCGGTCACGGAGGCATCGTGGTGTTCGACGACACCGTCGACATGGCGGCCCAGGCCAGGTTCGCGATGGAGTTCTGCGCCGCGGAGTCGTGTGGCAAGTGCACGCCGTGTCGGGTCGGCTCGGTACGCGGCGTGGAAGTGATCGATCGGATCACCGCCGGTGAGCACCGCGACGAGAACCTGGCCCTACTCGAAGATCTCTGTGACGTCATGACCGAGGGTTCGTTGTGTGCGATGGGCGGGCTCACCCCGATGCCCGTGCGCAGCGCGCTCACACACTTCCCCGACGACTTCGACTCACGCGAACCGATCTCCGAAACGACGACCGCGCCCTTCAGCGCGAGGACGGAGGGCATGCGATGAGCCTGCTCAAAGAACCCGACTACGGCACCCCCGCCAAGGAAGGCCCGGCGTCGGTCTCGGTCGAGGTCGACGGGATGCGCGTCGCTGTTCCGGAGGGCACATCCGTCATGCGTGCGGCCGCGATGGCCGGCGTCGACGTCCCCAAGTTGTGCGCCACGGATACGCTCGAAGCGTTCGGCTCCTGCCGGCTCTGTCTGGTCGAGATCGACGGCCGCCGTGGCACTCCCGCCTCTTGCACGACCCCGGTCGCCGACGGGATGGTCGTACATACCCAGACGCCGAAAGTCGCCAAGCTCCGTGAGAACGTCATGGAGCTCTACATCTCCGACCATCCGCTGGACTGCCTGACCTGTCCGGCCAACGGTGACTGCGAGTTGCAGGACATGGCGGGCGTGGTCGGTCTGCGTCAGGTCAGGTACGGCTACGACGGAGAGAACCACCTGGACGCAGTCGTCGACGACAGCAATCCGTACTTCGACTTCGACCCGTCCAAATGCATTGCCTGTTCGCGTTGTGTGCGGGCCTGTGACGAGATCCAGGGCACGTTCGCGCTGACCATCGAAGGCCGGGGCTTCGACTCGAAGGTGTCACCCGGTGCGGGCGAGTCGTTCATGGACTCGGAATGCGTGTCATGTGGCGCCTGTGTGCAGGCGTGCCCGACGGCCACCCTGCAGGAGAAGTCAGTGATCCAACTGGGGATGCCGACCCGGTCGGTGATCACCACCTGCGCGTACTGCGGAGTCGGCTGCTCGTTCAAGGCGGAGTTGCGCGGCGACGAGGTGGTCCGCATGGTGCCCCACAAGGATGGCGGCGCCAACGAAGGACACTCGTGTGTCAAGGGGCGGTTCGCGTTCGGCTACGCAACGCACCCGGACCGGATGCTGCGCCCGATGGTTCGCGAGAAGATCACCGACCCGTGGCGTGAAGTCGAGTGGGACGAGGCGATCGGGACTGTCGCCCGTCGGATGCTCGACATCAAGCAGCGGCACGGCGCGGGAGCGATCGGCGGGATCACCTCGTCGCGGTGCACCAACGAAGAGGTCTACGTCGTCCAGAAGATGGTCCGCGCCGCCTTCGGCAGCAACAACGTGGACACATGTGCCCGGGTGTGCCACTCGCCCACAGGATATGGGCTCAAGCAGACGTTCGGCGAGTCGGCGGGCACGCAGGACTTCAAGTCCGTGGCGCAGGCCGACGTCATCATGGTGATCGGGGCCAATCCGACGGACGGGCACCCGGTGTTCGCGTCCAGAATGAAGCAGCGGTTGCGTCAGGGGGCGAGGCTCATCGTGGCCGACCCGCGCCGCATCGACCTGGTGCGTTCGCCTCACATCGAGGCCGACCACCATCTGCAGTTGAGGCCAGGAACGAACGTGGCGATCGTCAATGCCATGGCGCACGTGGTCGTGACCGAGGGCCTGGTGGACAAGGCGTTCGTGGCGGACAGGTGTGAGGGATTCGACGAGTGGGCGGCGTTCATCTCCGGCGACGAGCACAGCCCGGAGGCCGTCGAGTCGATCACCGGTGTGCCCGCCGAGGAACTGCGCGCCGCCGCCCGCCTGTACGCGCTGGCGCCGAACGGGGCGATCTACTACGGCCTCGGTGTGACCGAACACAGCCAGGGCTCGACGATGGTCATGGGCATGGCGAACCTGGCGATGGCGTGCGGCAACATCGGCCGCGACGGTGTCGGCGTGAACCCGCTGCGCGGCCAGAACAACGTGCAGGGCGCCTGCGACATGGGTTCCTTTCCGCACGAGCTGCCCGGTTACCGGCACGTCTCGGATGACGCCGTCCGCCACGTATTCGAAAAACTCTGGGGCACAGAGTTATTGGCCGAACCGGGATTGCGCATCCCGAATATGTTCGACGCCGCGATCGAGGGCACGTTTCGAGGACTGTTCGTTCACGGTGAAGACATCGCGCAATCCGACCCGAACGTCAAGCACGTCTTGGCCGCACTCGAGGCGATGGAACTCCTGGTGGTGCAGGACCTGTTCCTCAACGAGACCGCGAAGTACGCCCACGTGTTTCTGCCGGGCGCGTCGTTCCTGGAGAAGGATG
The DNA here is from genome assembly GCF_032162605.1 of Mycobacterium sp. GTDB lineage: Bacteria > Actinomycetota > Actinomycetes > Mycobacteriales > Mycobacteriaceae > Mycobacterium. The sequence goes on from NZ_JAVROT010000127.1 coordinate 4,965, forward strand.
GAACCTTCACCAACGCCGAACGCCGGATCAACAGGGTCCGTGCGGTGATGAAGCCGAAGAGCGGCCGACACGAGTGGGACATCGTATGCCAGCTCGCCACGGCGATGGGCTATCCCATGCACTACGACCACCCGAGCCAGATCATGGATGAGATAGCCTCCCTCACACCGACTTTCGCTGGAGTCTCCTTCGAGAAGCTGGACGAGGTAGGCAGCATCCAGTGGCCGTGCGATGAGCACGCGCCGGAGGGCACGCCGATCATGCATGTCGAGTCATTCACCAGGGGCCTTGGCAGGTTCGTGCCGACTCCCTTCGTGCCGACCGACGAGCGCAGTACCCGCCGCTTCCCGCTGATTCTCACTACGGGCCGAATCCTGAGCCAGTACAACGTCGGTGCGCAGACTCGGCGCACGGCGAACATTGCCTGGCATCAGGAGGATCTGCTGGAGATTCATCCCCACGACGCGGAGGTGCGGGGTATCACCGACGGTGAAGAGGTCACGTTGGCCAGCCGAGTCGGCGAAACGACGCTGCGTGCGCAGCTCTCCGACCGGATGCCGACCGGCGTGGTGTACACCACCTTCCACTACCCGGTCACGGGCGCGAACGTCGTGACGACGGAGAACTCCGACTGGGCAACCAACTGCCCCGAATACAAGGTGACTGCCGTCCAGGTCGCACTGGCCCATCCGATCTCCCGCCAGCGGGCCGAGCCGGCGGTCGAGCGCGTGCTGGCCGTCGGACTGGCCGAGTGACGTGTCGACCAACGAGGCTTCCGAGATCAGGCTGATCAACCAGGTGGTCATCCACTTCGGCTACTTGTCCACCGAGCAGGCGGTGGCTGCGGTCGCCGACCATGTCCGCAAGTTCTGGGACCCGCGGATGAAGCGACGACTGTTCGACCTCGTCGACTCGGAGGCAGGCGACCTCGAGCCGGTGGCGTTGGCAGCGACGGCGCTGCTGCGCTAGTTGCTGTCTCACCACGATGGTCACACGTGATGCGGCGTCCCGGGGCTGATGGACCGAGACGTGATCATCCCTTGGGCGGCTTGCATTTTGGGGCGCCGATCAACTGCGTCCACGCGTGACGTGCACGCAGGCCAGGCTCTGTGCGCCGACCCCTTCGTGGTCGACGTCCCGCCAGAAGTCGGCGTCGTAGTCGGCGTCGGATATCTGGATCATGTCCACCGCCCGCGTGCGGGAGATGAGCGCTGAGGTCAGGCCCAACTCCTCGGCGTCGATCTCGAGCCGATGGATGCCGTTGCGGATCCCTTGGACGTCGTTGCGGATGCGACGCATCGCCGGGGTGTCACCGCAGGTCGACTCCAGCGAGGTCACGCAATGCAGGAGCTCGGCGAGCAACTGGTGCAGCTTGTCGACGGTGGTGGTGGACATGGGAACTCCTTCGGGTGTCGGGGCAGTGGGGTTGGAGGGCTCGATGCGCATCATCGCGGCAGGCAGACGGTCGGCAGGCCGGGGCGGTGCAGCATCCGCGTCATGACCGCGGCGCACAGGCTGAGCAGGCCGGCGGCGACGAACGGAATCGTCAACCCGTGCGAGGCGACCAGCAGGGCGGGTAGGCCGACGCCGATGAGTCCTCCGAACAGCTTGGCGCTGTAGACCAAGCCGAAGTTGCGCACGGCGCTGGGCTCACCGAAGTAGTCGGCGACCAGGCTGGCGAACAGTGGGTAGAAGGCGCCGCCGGCCATTCCGCTCAGCGCGGCGAAGATGACGAACGCAGCGGGCTGGCCGATCGATGCGGAGTCGACGAGCCCCAGTTGCGCGCAGCCCTCGACGAGAAGCGCGGCGCTCAGCGTCTGGCGCCTGCCGAACCGGTCGGAGATTCTGCCGGCCACGCTGCGGCCGGTGCCGTTGACGACGGCGAGCAGACCGACCGCCACGGCGCCGACTCCGAGCGAAAAGCCTTGGGACATGGCCATGATCGGGACGTAGACGACAGCGAGCAATGAGGCTGCGGCGGCGATGACCAAGATCAGGTACATGACCACGAACGCGGGTGTCCGGACCGCCTCGCCGGGGGAGTACTGCCGTAGGGCCGTGACGTTGTTGCGCAGGCTGCGGTTCAGCTTCTTGTCGATGGCCCACTGTTTGGGGTCGACGTCCGACGGCCACCAGCCTGCGGGCGGGTCCCGCAAGAGCGCGCCGAACTGGGCGACGACGACGAGGATGATGACCGCCACCGCAGTGAAGATTCCCGTGCGGTTCGCCGGCGTCAGGACGGTGCCGAAGAAGGCGATGAACGGGACGGCACCGCAGCCGATCGCTCCGGTGACGAGACCGACCCGGGCGGCGCGCTTCTCCGGGTACCACTTCGCGACGGTGGCAGTGCAGGTCGCGTAGACGATGCCGGCGCCGGTGCCGGACAGCACGGAGTAGCCGAGCACCGCGAGCACCAGGTTGTCGGTGTGGGCCAG
>NZ_JAVROT010000128.1:0-12443 GCF_032162605.1 Mycobacterium sp.
CAACGTCACCCCAGACCTGCTCACCAGCACCGATGCCACAGCGCGGAAACGTCTCAGCCAACGAGATCGGCTCCACCCTCGACCGCCACCTCGCGTCCAGCAATGAAATGAGCACACGCCTGCAATCCGGCACCACCACCGCGACTCACCACATCCCCACCGACGATCGCACCGTTTCCAGCATCGCCGCCCACATCATCACCCTCACCGGGTGGCGACCAACCACACCGCCACACCGCGGGTCAGAACCACTTGACTCCGATTAGGAACTCAAGAATCCGTGCTGTGTAACACCTGAAACTCAAGTGATGCAAGGGAATTCGATTGACGCGATAGTCGCTCATAGGTGGGCGTTTCACACATTGCGAGGAAGGGGACCCGTCACCGGCACCGGCCGTCTCCGCACGCCGGGGTAGACGTCATTCCGACATCTGCAGCAACGTGGCGGTCGTCAGGGTGCGGTCGCGTTCCAGTCGGCCGGCTAGTGCGATGAACAGGCTTGCGGTGGTGACGGCATCGCCGAGGGCATGGTGCGGGGAGTGGACCGGAAGCCCGAGGGCGGTGGCGGCATACTCCAGGGCCACCACCTGATCAGCGGCGAGGTCGAGGTCGAGGACGCGCTGGGCGAGCACCGCGGTATCGACGATCGGACTGGAGAACGGTAGGTAGGACCGTCGAAATGCCTTGCGCAGGAACGAGCGTTCGATCCAGGCGCAGTGTGCGACGACCGGGTGGCCGTCGATCAGTTCGTCGAGGGCGGCAACACAGTCGGCCAGTGGTGGAGCGCCGTCAAGGTCCTGCGTCCGCAGGTTGTGAAACTTGACGGAAGTGGCGGGCACGTCACCGGGCACGTGCACCAGTCCGTAGACCGATTCAGCGGTCTTGACCCTGCCCTCGCGGATCGGGACGGCGCCGTAGGACACGATGTGGTCGCGGCGGGGGTCGAGGCCCGTCGTCTCCAGATCGATCACCACGAACGTGTCCGCACGCCAATCCACGTCGACGCTTGCGGGCCTGCGGGCGCGAAGACGGCGTGTCCAACTGGGTGTCATCTCACAGCCCATCGAACCCGAACCACTTGCGGCTCAACCGTTCCTGTATTCCGCTGACCGTTCGGAACGCGCTGCGGAGGTGCCGCCGCTCCAGTGGATCGAGCGTGGCTGGATCGATCGCGGACTCGACGGGTCTTCCTTCCTTGATCGCGGCGATCTGGCTGTCGAAGACGAGGTGGTAGCAGAGGCTGAAGGCACCAGACAGTGCGTCGGCCTCGTCAGCGGTGATCAGGCCGCTGTGATGCGCGCGGTCCAGCCGTTGCGGGGTGGATCCCGTCGGGTCGCCGGTGCGCTGGGCGAGGGCGCGGGCCAATGACGCCACCGGCCGCAAACCGGACTTCTTGAGATTGAGGTGGCCCTTCTGTTCGCCGAAGTGCTCGACGACGAACCCGCGGACGAATCCACTGGGCGGACGGTCGCTCATCGAGAAGCGACTCAACGATCGTGTGAAGGCGTCGCGGCCGAGTCCCCCGACGAGTGCGCTGCGCAGGGGTTGGATCAGCACCGGGCGGGTGATCGGCCGTGCGTCGAGCACCGTCGATGCCATCAGCATGTAGTCGATGTTGTCGGGCTTGGCGCGCCAGACGTCGGCTATTTCACGCCACTGCCGTTGTGACCGGTTGAACAGTTGCGAGGACGCGTTGAGGCCCTGAGGACACGGGGCCAGACCACACCGACTCAGCGCGTTGATGAGGGGTTCGGTGGCCGCAGCGACCTGTTCGCGGGTGAACACCATGTCGCTGGGACCCTTGGTGGCCCACGCCAGCGCGGTGTCGACGTCGGAGTTGGGCAGCGGCTCGCGTCGGCCGAGCGAGCCCATCACCATCCACGAGCAGTCCAGCTCGGCCAGGGGCGACGTCACGGAGTGCAGTTCGATGATCTTGCGGAAGATCGACTCGATCATCGCCGACAGCAGAGCGCCGACGTGTTCGACCGGCAGGCCGGCATCCCAGAGTTCCACGGTGGTGGGCGTCAGGAGACGGGAGGCGTCGACGAGTTCGTCCATGGTGGTTGCCGCCGCGGCGGCGGAGCGGATCACCAGTGGGTTGCGGACCTCGGCGGCGGCCATATCGACGACCCGCACGACGCCGATGGCGGTGCCGACGGCGTCGATCACGACGAGGTGGTGGATGCCCTGCTCGACCATGAACAGATACGCGGTGCTCACGGTGCGATCGGTGCTCATGGCGATCGCGGGTGTGCTCGCGATGGCGGAGATGGGCGCGTCGACGCCGACCTCGCCGGTCGCGACACGTCGGCGGAAGTCGTCGTCGGTGACGATGCCGATCCGTCCGCCCCGGAGGAACAGGGCGCAGGACCGACCCGCGTTGGTCATGAGCTCGGCGACGGTGCGAATCGAATCGTCGGCGTCGCACCACGTGATCGGATGGGCGACCTCGCCGATCGGTCGCTCCAGGCGGGCGAACGACCCGCCGGCGCTGATCAACCGCTCACGGGCGACCAGGCCGCCGTAGTGGGCGAACCGCAGGCGGTCCGGGTGGACCAGGATCGCGCGCGGATCGGGCAACCGGTAACAGAGGGTGTCCTCGGCGGCGCGGACCTGCAGCGGTGGCGGCAGTCCGGATAGCACCGAGATGTGTCCGAACGTCTCCCCGGCACCGAGGACGTCGGTGATGCGGCCGCGGTCGATGATCTCCACCGCGCCGACCCTGACCACGTAGAGACAGGCCAGAGGCGCCGCGTCGGCTTCGACGATCACCGTGCCCGCCGTGAAGTACTCCACCTCGACGGCCTTGGCCAGGCGAGTCAGGTCCTCGTCATCCAGGCGGTCATACGGTGACTGCGCGCCGAGGAACTCCAGGAACTCCCTCACGGTGCTCCATCGACGCCGAAATCCCGCTCCTTCACCGACCGATGGTCGCACGGCTCATCCGTGGTAGCGCCACAGTCGGGTCCGCCGCCTACATTGTTGGGAGCGCGGGCCAACTCCCGGCATCGGAATGCGTCGTTGAGTGCGGGGCCACGTTTCAACTTCAACCTGACAATGGAATACAGCGGCGATGGGCGAGGGATGGCGGGCCGCGCGCACTGGGCACGGACAGTTTCAGCAATCGAGTGGTGAGGATGTAGATGTCGGAGACGGCCGCTGATGATCAGACGCACGAACCAACCGAGATCACGTACGCCGAACACCTGCACCCGGCCCGGCCCCGCACGCTGCGCTTTCGTCCCAGGGTCAAGGCGCCGTTCGCGCGCCGCTCGGTGGCCCAGGACGGCTCGGCGACGGGGCACAACCCCGCCTACGTCTCGTGGTTGCTCGCTCAGTCGATGCTCGCGGACGCCAACGAGATCAGCCAGCAGTTCTCGGGGCAGGGTTCGATGTGGCAGAACCCCTTCGCCAATCCCAATCCGCGGGCCGCCGTCACCGCCGCCTCCGTGTGGTTCACGGCGTATCCGCTGTCCCTGATCACCCGCCCCGACGAGTCATTCCTGACGGCCATGGCCGACGAGGAGATGTGGAAGGCGTTCGCCGAGATCGGCATCGAGGGCATCCACACCGGCCCGGTGAAGCGGGCGGGTGGCATCTCGGGATGGGAGTACACGCCCAGCGTCGACGGGCACTTCGACCGGATCAGCACCCAGATCGATCCGGCCTTCGGCACCGAGGACGAGTTCCGGAAGATGTGCGCCACCGCGAACTGGTACGGCGGGACGATCATCGACGACGTCGTGCCCGGTCACACCGGCAAGGGCGCCGACTTCCGGCTCGCCGAGATGCACTATGCGGACTACCCCGGCGTCTACCACATGGTCGAGATCGACCCGAGGGACTGGCACGAGCTGCCCGCAACGCCCGCAGGCGTGGACTCGGTCAACATCGACGCCGTGACCGAGGAATGGCTGGACAAGGCCGGCTACATCATCGGCAAGCTGCAGCGGGTCATCTTCTACGCCGAGGGCGTCAAGGAAACCAACTGGAGTGTGACCCGCCCGGTCCTCGGTGTCGACGGGGTCGAACGCCGCTGGGTCTATCTGCACTACTTCAAGGACGGTCAGCCGTCCATCAACTGGCTGGACCCGACGTTCGCCGGGATGCGCATGGTCATGGGCGACGCGCTGCACTCCCTGACCGACCTCGGAACCGGGGCACTGCGACTCGACGCCAACGGCTTCCTCGGCGTGGAGAAGAGTGCGGCCGACGGCAGTCCCGCCTGGTCGGAGGGGCACCCGCTGTCCGAGGCGGCCAACCATCTGATCGCCAGCATGGTCCGCAAGGTCGGTGGGTTCACCTTCCAGGAGTTGAACCTCACCATCGACGACATCCGCGAGACGGGTGAGGCCGGTGCGGACCTGTCGTACGACTTCATCAACCGGCCCGCATATCAACACGCCCTCGCCACCGGCGACACCGAATTCCTGCGGCTGACGTTGCGTACCTCGATCGAGCTCGGTGTTGAGCCGGCTTCGCTGGTGCATGCCCTGCAGAACCACGACGAGCTGACCTACGAGCTGGTGCACTGGTCCACCGGTCACCGTGACGACGTCTACACCTACAAGGGTGAGGACATCACGGGAGAACAGCTCGGGGAGTCGGTCCGCAAGGACCTGCTCGAGCAGCTCACCGGACCGAAGGCGCCCTACAACCAGGTGTTCACCACCAACGGCATCGCCTCGACCACCGCGACCGTCGTCGCCGCGTCGCTCGGCATCACCGACCTCGACGAGATCGTAGACATCGACCCGATCCGCCGCGCCCATCTGCTGTTGGCGATGTTCAACGCGTTGCAGCCCGGGGTGTTCGCGCTGTCCGGCTGGGACATGTGCGGGATGTTGACGCTGCCTCCCAGCGAGGTGGCCGAGTTGCTCCGAGGGGGTGACACGCGCTGGATCCACCGCGCCGGTCACGACCTGATGGGCGTCAACGAGGGAGCGGCCCGTTCGATGGCGGGGATGCCACGCGGCCGCAGCCTGTACGGCTCCATTCCCGAGCAACTCGCCGACGAGACCAGCTTCCTGCGCCAGTTGCAGGCCATCCTGCGCGTCCGCTCGCACTACGGCGTCGCCACGAGCGTGCAGGTCGACATCCCCGAGGTGTCGCACCGGGGGATGCTCGTGCTCGTGCACCAACTCGAGGATCCCAACCAGCATCAGCTCACGCTGCTGAACTTCGCCAACGAAGACATTGCGGGCACCGTTCGTTCAGAACACCTCCCGTCGGGCAGCCACGTCATGGACATGTTCACCGGCAAGACCGTCGGTACGGTCGACGACCTGCACAGTTTCGCGGTCGAAATGCCTCCGCACCATGGCATGTCGTTGCTCGTCGAGGCGGTGGAGGCCGACGCGTCGGACTGAGCTCAGCGATTGGCCGGCACCGTCAGTGGGCCCCCGCCCGCAGCTTGGAGTAGGCAGATCACGGTGCTCGGGTCCGGGTTGGACGAGGTTCGATTCTGGTTCGAGTCGATCAGGTACGTGATCGTGAACGTGCCGCTGCCGACGGGTTCACCCGTGTACTTGGTGAAGCCCTCGGCGCACTTGCGGTCGGCGACGTCGGCGACGGCGGTGTTGACCGCCAATGGTGCGCGTAGGTAGACCTCGGCCTGATGCGGTGTCGCGCAGTCCACGACCGCGACGCCGATCACGTTGGGGTCGTCGACCGGCGGCGGGTCGGCCAGGCAATCGCCGACGTCGAGGTCGAACCAGTTCACCGTCCGTCTTGACGGGTCCGGGGCCGGGGGAGTGGCGGGCGTCGTCGTCACCGCTGGTGTCGTGGTCGTGACGCCGGTCGACGACGAGCTCGGCGTCGTGGTGCTCGAGGCGCAGGCCGACAGCAGGATCGGCGCAGCCATCAGGGTGATCACCCCCAGGAACGGACGGTTTCGCATCGGGTAAAACTAGCGACCGTCGCGACGGGGTGTCTGCGTTTCTCGCAACGGGCGCCCTCCATGCCCGGCTCCTCGGGTTCTAGGGCAGCTCGGCGCGGGTCGTGAGAGTCGAAGTGGGCGAGTCGATTTGGATTCCGCACGCGGCAGCGAACTGCAGTGGATTCAAACCGTCGGCCGAGTTCATGTCGCAGTTGCCGAACGGCGGGGAGCCGTTCGGCAGGGTGGTCCCGTTGCCGTACCCCTTGTCGTCGGTGTACTGATGAGCAACCTTGCCCGGGTAGGCCGGATTGTTTCCGTACGCGGCGATGACCAGACGCACGCCCACGGGCTTCACCGGCCACAGCCGGTTCAGGTCGGCCACGTTGCCGTAGCCGATGACGCGGCGTGGCTCACCAAGCCAATCGGCGACCGCCCGATGAGCCCGGTTGATGCCGTCGGACTGGTCGCCGGTGATCCGCCCACCCCAGCTCTCGACGTCGATCATCACGGCCATGCGCGGGTGCGGCCGCCCGACCATGTCCACCAGTGTGTCGACGGTCTGCCTCCAGTTGCGGCGCCAGACGAAGTAGACGATGAAGAAGTCCAGGTCGCCCGCGTCGCAACGGCGTTTGCACCAGGGATAATTCGTGGCCCAGTTCCCGTCGCGATGGTCGCCGTCGTTGGATCGGATGCAGAGCACCCGGTGCGGATAGCGGTCGTTGACCGGGACCTGCCACTCGGAGACGTCCGCGTAGATCGTGTCCGCCGTCGCCCTCACCTCTTCCCTGATCGATCGTACGGCTACCAACCTACGCAAGGTGTTGTCCCGCTGCGGCATACGGGCGGACGCCGGAGCAGGCATCGCGTGTCGGACCCGTCGCCTACGCTGCGGGAATGAAACGAGGGGGAGAAATGCGACGTGTTCTGGGGACGGCATTGTTCGGCGGGTTCGCCGTGTGGGGGCTGACATTCAGCGCAGTGGCAGCCGCCGAGCCGACGTGGACGATGCCGAACGTCGTCGGGATGGATCTGCAGGGTGCGCAGGACATGATTCAGTCCGTGACCCACGGAGCGCTCTGGTACAGCGGCTCAACGGATCTGACGGGGCAGGGACGCACGCAGATCAACGACCGCAACTGGGTGGTGTGCTCGTCGACGCCACCGAGCGGCCGCGCCTTCGGGGCGAGCACGAAGGTCGACTTCGGCGTCGTCCGGGACTCGGAGAGTTGCCCGTAAGGCTTTCAACGGTCGGCGCGGCGCGCGACGAACTCGAGCAGGCGGGGATCGTCGGACGTGAAGCGGTCGACCTCCTCGCCTCCGTCGCATCGCAACAGTGCGATGGTCGCGCCCCGGTACGTTTGGGCCACGAGCTGCCACGTGGCGCCGGCGTCCTGCCAACGAATCAGTTCGGCGACGTAGTCGCGGTCCTCGATCGATTCATCGTGCACGCCTCTACGATGGCATCTCTGTCGTAGGCTGCCGCGGTGGACACGGGCATCAGGTTGGCAGTGGCCGCGGTCTTCGTCTGGCTCGGCATGGTGCTGGCCATATCGTTGGTCGAGGCGCCGTTGAAGTTCCGCGCGCCCGGCGTCACGCTGCGGATCGGGCTCGGCATCGGCCGGCTGGTCTTCCGCGCCCTCAACGTCTTCGAGTACGTGTTTGCCATGGTCATCGCGGCCGCCCTCTTCACCCACGAGACCTCGGCGGCCCTCAACGTCGCGCTGTGCCTCGCAGTCGGTGCGCTGCTCGCACAGACCATCGTGGTGCGCCCCCTGCTGTCACGGAGAACCTCCGCGGTCCTGGATGGAGGCGAGGCGGGTCGTCGATCGGGCGCCCACTACGCCTACCTCGCGCTCGAACTCGTCAAGGTGGTCGCGCTGGTGTGGACCGGTGTTGTACTGGTCGGGGAATGAGACGATGACCAGATGCGGCTCGGATTGCACGCCCTTGGCATCGGTTCCGGAGCCAGGCGCGACGTCATCGACGCGGTGGCGAAAACTGCCGAACAGTCCGGGTTTGCGACTCTATGGGCGGGCGAGCACGTCGTCATGGTGGATCGGTCTGCGTCGCGTTACCCATACTCGGACGACGGCCGGATAGCGGTTCCGTCCGAAGCGGATTGGTTGGATCCGATGATCGGGCTGAGCTTCGTCGCCGCCGCGACGTCGACCATCGACATCGCGACCGGGATTCTGCTGCTGCCAGAACACAATCCGGTCCTGGTGGCCAAGCAGGCCGCGACGCTCGACACATTGTCCGGTGGCAGGTTCACGATGGGCGTCGGTGTCGGCTGGTCGCGGGAGGAGTTCGATGCGCTCGGAGTGCCGTTCGCGCGGCGTGCGGCGCGGACCGCCGAGTACGTCGCAGCCATGCGGACGCTGTGGCGCGACGACGTCGCCTCCTTCGCCGGTGAGTTCGTGAACTTCGACTCCGTGCGCGTCAATCCGAAGCCCGTTCGCGATGGTCGCATCCCGATCGTGCTCGGTGGCAACAGTGACGCTGCGCTGCGCCGGGTCGCCGAGTGGGGCGACGGCTGGTACGGATTCAACGTCGAGGGAATGGCAGCAGTGGCGCAGCACGTCGCCAAGATCCGCACCTTCTGCGATGAGTGCGGCCGCGATTGGAAGGGGCTGCGATTGGCGGTGGCGCTGAGCAGTCCGCAGCCATCAGAAGTGGGCGAGCTGGCCAACCTGGGGGTGGAGGAGTTGGTACTGGTGGCGAGTCCGCCAGACGACGCCGGCCGCGCAGTGAGCTGGGTGGGCGACCTCGCGGCTCGGTGGCTACCGGCCGTCGGTTGATGCGGCGACGGCTGTTGGAACACGCGGTACAGTCCTCCGCAGTGGTGATGAATCTCGCCCGAGCCGAAGTCGCTCGAACCGCCCGATGGCTGATAGTTCCTACCGTCGAGTCGATGGGTGAGTGTCCGTGAAGCGAGGGCAGGGCGACGATTCGCATGCCGAGCTGCCGTCCGATCCCGACGTGTCCGCCGCGCCCAGCAGGCCGCTGCATCTGAGACCGTCCGCGCTTGCATGGGTGTTCGCCGGAGGTGTCGTCGGCACGGCGCTGCGGTACGTAGTCGAGATTCTCATCCCGCACGACGCCTCGGGGTGGCCGTGGGCGACGTTCCTGATCAACCTCAGTGGCGCCTTCATCTTGGGCTGTCTCTTGGAGGGCCTCGTGCGGCTCGGCGATGACTCGGGCTGGCGCCGGCGAGCGCGACTCTGGGCCGGCACCGGAGGTTGCGGTGCCTTCACCACCTACAGCACGTTCGCACTCGAGGTCGTGTTGCTCGGCCGGCATGGCCACGTGGCGACCGCGATCAGCTATGGCTCGGTAAGCGTGGTGGGCGGAGTGTTCTCCGCCTGGCTTGGAATCGTGGTCGCCGCGAGCGTTCACCGTCGGGGGGCGCGCTCGTGATCCCGGTACTGACGTTCCTCGCCGGAGCCACGGGCGCAGTGGCCCGATTCCTGCTCGACTCCTCGTTCAAGCGACGATGGCAGTCCCCGTTCCCGTGGGCCACCGTCATCATCAACGTGACGGGTTCGCTGCTGCTCGGCATCCTGGCCGGCATGGTGCTCTTTCATGGCCAGCCCGCCATCTGGCAGACCGTGATCGGAACTGGTTTCTGCGGCGGTTACACGACTTTCAGCACCGCCAGCTTTGAAACCGTCCGGCTGGTTCAGCAGAACCGGCGCGCCCTCGCCCTGCTCAACGCGTTCGGGTCCCTGGCCTCGTCGGTCGCCGCGTGCGCGGTCGGACTTGCCCTCGTGTGGGCGCTCTAGGGACATCCTCGGTCTGAATTCTTGACGACCCCGACGTGCGACGCGTCGCGATGGAGCAGAATCGAATCCATGCCTGCCAACCCGCGTGCCGGACAACCGGCGCTCCCAGAAGACCTCATCGACGTGGCTCAGGTGGTCACCGCCTACTACACCGTCGTGCCCGACCCGGAGGACGTCGATCAGCAGGTCACGTTCGGGACGTCGGGGCACCGCGGGTCCAGCCTGGACGCCGCGTTCAACGAGGCGCACATCCTGGCGACGACGCAGGCGATCGTCGAGTACCGCACCGCCCAGGGGACGACCGGCCCGCTGTTCATCGGCCGCGACACCCACGCCCTGTCCGAACCGGCCTGGGTATCTGCCCTCGAGGTGTTGGCCGCCAACGACGTGGTGGCGATGATCGACGGTGCTGACCGGTACACCCCCACCCCCGCCGTCAGCCACGCGATCCTCAAGTTCAACCGCGGCCGCGACAGCGACCTGGCCGACGGCATCGTCGTCACCCCGTCGCACAACCCGCCGCGGGACGGCGGTTTCAAGTACAACCCACCCAACGGTGGTCCTGCGGATACCGATGCCACGGGCGTGATCGCCAAGCGCGCCAACGAGATCCTGCGCGGCGGGCTGGCGGACGTGAAGCGGATCCCGCTGGCGCGGGCACTGCAGATCGCGGAGCGGCACGACTACATGAACGCCTACGTCGAGGACCTGCCCAACGTCGTGGACATCCACGCCATCCGCGCCCAAGGCGTCCGCATCGGCGCCGATCCGCTCGGCGGCGCCAGCGTCGACTACTGGGGTGCCATCGCCGAGACCCACAACCTGGACCTCGTGGTGGTCAATCCCTTCGTCGACGCCACCTGGCGATTCATGACGCTGGACACCGACGGCAAGATCCGGATGGACTGCAGTTCGCCGAATGCGATGGCGTCATTGATCGGCAAGATCGGTGACTACCAGATCGCCACGGGCAACGACGCCGATTCCGACCGGCACGGCATCGTGACGCCCGACGCCGGGCTGATGAACCCGAACCACTATCTGGCGGTCGCGATCGACTACCTCTACTCGCACCGGCCGAACTGGCCGGGATCGACCGCCGTCGGCAAGACGGCGGTCAGTTCGTCGATCATCGACAGGGTGGTGGCTGGACTTGGCCGCAAGCTGATCGAGGTGCCCGTTGGGTTCAAGTGGTTCGTCGACGGATTGATCGGCGGGACGATCGGATTCGGTGGCGAGGAGAGTGCGGGCGCGTCCTTCCTGCGTACCGACGGTTCGGTGTGGACCACCGACAAGGACGGCATCATCCTGGCGTTGCTGGCCTCGGAGATCCTCGCGGTCACGGGATCGACGCCGTCTCAGCGGTACGCGGAGCTGGCGGAGAAGTACGGCGCACCGACGTATGCGCGCATCGACGCGCCCGCGGACCGGGAGCAGAAGGCACGCCTGGCCAAGCTCTCGCCGGAGCAGGTGAGCGCGACCGAGCTGGCGGGGGAGCACATCACGGCGAAGCTGACGACGGCCCCGGGCAACGGCGCACCGTTGGGCGGACTGAAGGTGGTCACCGAGAACGCGTGGTTCGCCGCGCGTCCGTCCGGCACCGAGGACGTCTACAAGATCTACGCCGAATCCTTCAAGGGTCCGGAGCATCTGGCTGAGGTGCAGGAGGCGGCCAAGGACGTGGTGAATACAGTCATCGGGTGAGTTCCGTAGCGGAGGGTGACTGTCCGGCTTCGGAGGGCAGGAGCGAAGCGACCCGGGAATTGGGTTCGGAGGGCAGGAGCGAAGCGACCCGGGAATTGGCTCCGAAGTTGCCCAGCGAGGTATGGGTTCTCGTCACTGCCAACGCGGTGATCGCACTCGGTTACGGCGTCGTTGCGCCCGTACTGCCGCAGTACGCGCGCAACTTCGGTGTCAGCATCGCCGCCGCGACGTTCGTGATCACGGCCTTCGCGCTGATGCGGCTGTGTGCCGCGCCCGCGAGTGGCCTGCTGGTGCAGAAGCTCGGTGAGCGGCGCATCTACCTGACGGGCCTGGTGATCGTCGCCCTGTCCACCGGTGCGTGCGCATTCGCGCAGACCTACTGGCAGCTGCTGGTGTTCCGGTCGCTCGGCGGCTTCGGGTCGGCCATGTTCACGGTGTCGTCGTTGGGGCTGATGATCCGGATCTCGCCGTCGGATGCGCGCGGACGCGTCGCCGGGCTGTTCTCGAGCGCCTTTCTGGTCGGCTCCGTCGGCGGGCCCGTGCTCGGAAGCCTCACGGTCGGCTTCGGCTTGTCCACGCCGTTCGTTATCTACGGCGTTGCCCTTCTGATCGCGGTCGCGGTGGTGTTCGTCCGGTTGCGGCATTCATCGTTGGCTGCGGCGGACGTGCAGACCGAGCCCGCCATCACGGTGCGCGAGGCCCTTGGCAACTCCGCCTACCGAGCGGCGCTGTTCTCAAACTTCGCCACCGGTTGGTCCGCGTTCGGGCTGCGCATCGCGCTGGTCCCGTTGTTCGTCGTCGAGGTGCTCGGCCGCGGCGCAGGAATGGCGGGACTTGTGCTGGCGACGTTCGCGATCGGGAACGTGACGGCAGTGATCCCGAGCGGGTACCTGTCCGACCGAATCGGCAGGCGCCTGCTTCTGATCATCGGCCTGACGGTGTCGGCGGTGTCGACCGTGCTGGTCGGGTTCACGACGTCGCTGACGTTGTTCCTGGTGGCCGCGTACGTGACGGGGGCGGCGACGGGCATGTTCATCTCGCCGCAGCAGGCCGCCGTCGCCGACATCATCGGCAGCAAG